>CAZRLE010000072.1:0-9683 GCA_964600705.1 uncultured Lachnoclostridium sp.
ATACTGAGCAAGGATATAAGCGATAGTTCCACCGCCACCCTGGTCTACTTTACCAAGCTCTGCTGTCTGGAATGCAACGTTATTCTTATCCATGATATTTCTTAATAAACCAACATATTCTGCATTGGCATCGTTAGAACCGCCTTTGCCTCTGGAGCCTGTGTATTTGTTAAATACAATACCTTTTCCAAAGTAAGCGCTGTTTTTCTTTTCGAATGCACTTGCAAATAATGGGTCAAATGCTGCACTTACGTCAGAAGATAACATTCTACAGTTTGCAAGACATCTTCTAAGCTTTAATTCAGAATAACCTTCTACTAATTCTAAAATTTCTGCTACTGTATTTTCGAAGAATTTAGAATGCATACCAGTTGCACCAACACTTCCGATTTCTTCTTTGTCTACAAGAACGCAACAAGTTGTCTTTGCAACCTTATCTACTTCTAACATAGCTACTAAAGAAGTATAAGAGCACACTCTGTCATCCTGACCATAAGCCATAATCATACTTCTGTCAAGACCAGCTTCTCTTGCTTTTCCGGCAGGAACTACTTCGATTTCTGCAGAAACGAAGTCGTCTTCTTCGATATCATATTTGTCTTTTAATAACTTAAGTACATTTGCCTTAACAGCATCTTTTTCTTCGTCTTTTAATGGCTTACTTCCAACTAATACATCTAAAGCTTCACCTTCGATAACCTTAGTTGCTGTCTTGCCTAACTGGTCTGCTGCCAAGTGTACTAAAAGGTCTGTAATACAGAATACCGGGTCGTTGTCATCTTCACCGATTACAACGTTTACTACTGTACCATCCTTCTTAGCAACTACACCATGAAGTGCTAATGGAATAGTTACCCACTGGTATTTCTTGATACCGCCATAGTAATGTGTATCAAGGTAAGCAAAGTTGGTGTCTTCATATAATGGATTCTGTTTTAAGTCTAATCTTGGGGAGTCAATATGTGCTCCTAAGATATTCATACCCTTTTCTAAGCTTTCAGTTCCAACATTAACCATAACGATTGCTTTGTTCATGCATGTAGCATAAACCTTATCGCCTGCTGTTAACTTTTTACCGGAAGCAATCACTTCCTGTAAATCCACATAACCTGCTGCCTTAGCCTGTTTTACTGTTTCATTTACACATTCTCTTTCTGTTTTACCAAGGTCAAGAAACTCTCTGTAACCAGCATTTAAAGTTTCAAGCTCATTTAACTCAGCCTCTGTGTAAGCTTCCCAGCCGTATTTCTTTTCTTCTTTCTTTTCTTTTGACATAATTTTTCTCCTTTTATCTCCACTCCTTATTGACATCCTTCTGCCAACAAGGTCTTCGTTTCCTTCTCTGTCACTGGCTACTCTGAGAACTTTCCACCTGTCCTAGCTGTGTACCACCTGCTAGTGCTTCCAGTATCATCAAAAAGCTGCCGACAAAAATACAGATATCTGCCAGATTAAAGATAACCTTTTTAAGCTTCCCATAGTTAATGGTGAAATAATCCACCACATATCCTCGTTTCACCCTGTCATAAAGATTACTAAGTCCTCCACCTGTTATCAGGGAAAGCCCAAGCTTCATAAAGCCTCTGCCTTCCTCCGTCAGTACCTGCCCTAACAAGAATATCACATACGAAAAAGTTACGCAAGCCACACCTGATATAATCTTTGGCTTCTTCTCCATAAAATTAAGTGCTGCACCTTTATTATGATGCCTGGTTATCGTAATCTTTCCATCACAGACAAGCCTTTTCCCATTCATGGGTTCCTTGTCCTCTATCTGCTCTTTTACCCACTGGTCTCCTGCAAAAATGCCAGCAATCATAAGTAAATATTGTATCATTCCAAGCCTCCATACTGTAACACTCTATAAAAATCCCATCTGCTCCTGCCACTTATCTGCCTGCTTCTCAAACTCCAAAGCTTTTTCTTCATTACCAAGACTTCGATAACATAAAGCCAGTTTCTTAAGACTCCAGTCCCCGGAGCAGTGAATATTTAAGATGGCTTCTGTCTCGTAAGCCGCATTATAATACCAGATACTGGCTTCCATATAATCTTCCTTTGCCAGATAATACTCACCCAGCTCATAGCAGATTTCTGCAGAAGACTGGGCTGCCACCTCTTTGATGGCATTTTTAAAGAAATTCGCCACATCTCCCTTTACACGGTATGCTCTTGCCAGCACACAGGCTGCTTCTTTGACTTCTGAAAGACTTCTGTCCACATCACTCATAGTCAGCTCAAACACTGGAACAGCTTCTACAAAATCCGTGTCCTCTCCCGCAATAAAAAGCTCTCTTGCATACATATTATGAAGCTTCTTGGATAACCTCTCACCTTTTTCATATAAACGCTTAAATGCCGCAAAATCACGCCCTGCATGACTGGAAAGTGGCCTATGTTCAATACGGATATCACTGTCATATATTACAGGCTCAATTCTTACGGTCTCATGAATTGGCTCTACCCACACAAATTCACGAAGCCTCTTATAGAGCTTTGGTCTGTATTCTTCATCAAAATTATAAGTAGTTCCAAATTCCAACTGATTACAGTAAAGCATCTGCACCATTTCAATCTGTGGCAACATCGCTTCCTTTAACAAACGGAACTTCTGACGATTCTCTTCATCTATCACTTCATCCGCATCGGCTACATAAATATAATCCATAGTCGCCTTAGAAAATGAATAGTTCCTTGCCGCAGAAAAATCAGAAATCCACTCAAAGTCATATATCTTATCAGTATACTTTGCCGCAATCTCCTTAGTTCTGTCCGTAGAACCAGTATCCACTATAATAATCTCATCCATCAAATCAGCCACGCTGTCAAGACATCTTGCAAGCACCGCTTCTTCGTTCTTCACTATCATACAAAGGCTTATCGTTATCATCTTATTTTTCCTTAGCAAATAATTTTTTCTGACAATACTGCATAATATCTTTTCTTGTTACAATTCCAATAAACACCTTATCGTCATCCACCACTGGCACAAAGTTCTGAACCATAGCCGCTGAAATCAAATCCTGTAACTCTTCACTGATGCCAACCGGACAATTTGTTGTTCTTCTTGGTATATCCCTGATTGGAATATGTTCCATTTCATCAATACTCAGATTACTATCTTCTAAAAATCTTCTTAAAATATCCCCTTCTGTAATTGTTCCAATATATTTTCCCATTTCACTAATCATTGGAACCGCTGCATGTCCGTGTTCTGCCAATACCTCTAATGCCTGCCTGATTGTCTGGTTCTCCACGATGTAGTCTACTTCACTCTTTGGTGTTAAGAAAAATAAAATATTCATGAACATACCTCTCCTTTTTTAGATTTTACCCCAATCTTATTTTAATCGAAATCCAATGATTTAGCAAGTTAAAACCCCTTTTATCAGACTTGTTTTTCTGACAAAAGGGGTCGAGTTCAAATCACTTATTCTTCTATGAATTTCTAAATCTTGCAAGGAAATCTTTTGTTTCCTGACACTTTGGATTACCAAAAATCTGCTCAGGTGCGCCCTGTTCACAGATTACACCATCCTTCATATATACTACACGGTTACTTACATCACGGGCAAATGCCATTTCGTGTGTTACAACTAACATTGTCATACCTTCACCTGCAAGGTCTTTCATTACACTAAGAACTTCTCCTACCATTTCCGGGTCAAGTGCCGAAGTTGGTTCATCAAAAAGAAGGACTTCCGGATTCATAGCAAGGGCTCTGGCAATAGCTACACGCTGCTTCTGTCCACCTGACATCTGCTTTGGCTTTGCATTGATGTAAGGCTCCATTCCTACCTTACGAAGGAAATATAACGCTGTTTCCTTTGCTTCTTCTTTACTCTTTTTCAGTACCTTTACCTGACCAACCATACAGTTTTCAAGCACTGTCATGTTGTTAAAAAGGTTAAAGGACTGGAATACCATTCCTACATGGGAACGGTACTTTGGAACATTGACACCACTTGCGGCAACATTCTCACCATGAAATAAGATTTCTCCGGAAGTTGGTGTTTCTAAAAGGTTAATACAACGAAGTAAAGTAGATTTACCAGAACCAGAAGAACCGATAATAGAAACCACATCGCCTTTTTCCAATGAAAAGTCTACATCTTTTAATACTTCATTCTTCCCAAATGTCTTAGAAAGATGATTAATCTGTAAAATCGCTTCACTCATTCTAGTTCTCCTCCTTACCACTGTATTCTTTATTACGTTCTTCAAAGAAATTGCCTTTATTCGGATGGCTGTATGTACCTGCTGTCATTACCAATGGGTCAACCTGTACTAATTCATACCCGTCTCCGCCATCCATCTTCTTCTCAACAAAACGGAGTAAGAAAGATGCAATCAGTGTCAGACACAGATAGCCAATCATTTCGATTGTTGCTGATGGGAAGTTCATATTATTTACACCAATAATATTTCTATGCTGTGCAAAGAAATCAATAAATCCAATAACGAACATAACGGAAGTATCTTTAATATTGATGATAAAGTTATTCCCAATCTGAGGAATGATATTACGGATTGCCTGTGGAAGAATAACATAAAGCATCGTCTGAACATGGTTCATACCAATTGCCTTAGCCCCCTCTGTCTGACCAGAATCCACCGACATAATACCACCTCGTACAGATTCTGCCATATACGCACCTGTATTAATGGATACTACCAAAATTGCAGCAATCCACATTCCACTGTAGCCCTTAAACTGCATCTGTGCATCTGTAAAATACGGCAAACCAAAGTAAATAAATACTGCCTGTAATACCATCGGTGTTCCACGGAAGATTTCCACATACACACGTATAACCACGCGGATAAATTTCAAAACAAAACGTTTCACAATATGGTCCTGTTTAAAATAAGGAATCGTGTTCAAAATACCGCACACAAGACCAATGATACATCCTATCAAAGTAGCTGCTACTGCAAGAATTAATGTGTTGTAAATACCGCTTATATATGCCGTTTTGTAATTAGCCCATAACAAACCCACATCGGTAATTAACTCAGCAAATTTTTCCATCTCTAAAATCCTTTCTACTCTGTACAGACAAACAGCACAACCAATCTGTCGTGCTGTCTGTTCTCTATATCACATTATTTCAGATACACCTTGTCTATTATACTAGATTTCTGGCTGAACTGCAATCGCCTGTTCCATCATGCTGTTAAAATCAGCTTCTGTCATTGCAGATAATACATCATTCATAGCTTCCTGTAATCCTGTGTTGCCTTTCTGAACAGATACACCGATGTTAACGTTTTCTGCACGTTCTGTTTCATCAGCAAACTGGAAATCACCATCTGTACCAGAGAAGTTAAGAACTACTAATTCAGGGTTCTTAGATACTGCTGCTGTTGCTGTAGGAAGGTCTGTACAAACGAAATCAACTGTACCACTTTCTAATGCCATTACCATGGCTGGTGCTGTTTCTGCTGCTGCCTGAACACTAGCATTTACTGCCTGTGGTAAGCAGGAGTTATACCAGATTGTTCCGGCCTGTGCTGTACAGTTACCAGTTAAATCAGCAACTGCTGTTACAGAAGCATTTGCATTGCTCTGTGTTGTCATGCATACGATTGTTGCATAGTAGTAAGGACCTGCCATATCAACTTCTGCCATACGTTCTGCTGTCATGGACTGACCAGCAATGGCAACATCAATTGTGCCTGCGTTTAAGGCTGGTGTTAAGCCACCCCATTCTAAAGCCATAATTTCTAATTCCCATCCGTAAGTTTCACAGATTTTCTTTGCAATCATAACATCGTAACCATTTGCATAAGCACCCGGGTTGTTTGCAATTGGAACTGCACCGTTTGCATCTGTTAACTGAGTCCAGTTATAAGGAGCATACTGACATTCCATACCAACTGTTAAAACACCATCTTCTGTCCCAGGAATCGCAGCTGTACTTTCGCCTGCCGCATCTGTTGTTTCTGTTACTGTTTCATTTGTGGAAGTATCCGCTGCATTGTTGCCGCCTCCACAAGCTGTTAAACTCACCATCATAGTTACTGCAAGAATTGCACTTAATAATTTTCTCATAATCTTTTCTCCTTTTTCCTTTTCACTTATTCCTACCACGAATCGAATTCTGTTTACAGAACTCTTGCGCTGCGTGCGGTTGCCTTTGTGATATCTTCCTTACGCACGAATACGCTTCCCCGCGGAGCGTTTTTATCCAACAGGATAAAAAAAGAACCGCTTTGCAGGCGGTTCCTAATGGTCATTGTAAAAAATCCCTTAAAAAGAAAGGACTCTATTCAATAGCCACTGATAGCGCTCCACAAAGTATATTGTGACAGTCTGGCAGATATTCTCCAACAGACCAGCAATAAAGGCTCAGGGACCTTTATCACTTCGGCGATATTCCCTTTCCCAGCTAACAGTCCCTGTCTTCATCAGCTGGTACTCATGTCTACCGCACCTCTATCAAGCGATTCAATTAAGTTGTTATGTATCTTAGCACACTAAAATACCAGTGTCAACCCCTAATTTAATTTTTTATGCAAATATTGTGTATATTCACAGGGAGTCATGCATATTTATGCACTCCTTCACAGTGCATTTTGCTTCATAGGGCATAATTTCTTATAAAAGAAAAAAGAACTCAGGAAAATCCTAAGTTCTTTTCAAAACGTGCCTGAAGAGATTCGAACTCCCGACACACGGCTTAGAAGGCCGTTGCTCTATCCAGCTGAGCTACAAGCACGTATTCACTTACAAAAAAAGTGAAGCGGGTGATGGGAATCGAACCCACGTATCTAGCTTGGAAGGCTAGTGTTCTACCATTGAACTACACCCGCATATCAAATAAAAAAGTCGGGGTGACAGGATTCGAACCTGCGGCCTCTTGATCCCAAATCAAGCGCTCTAGCCAAGCTGAGCCACACCCCGAGAGGTTTCACATTGAGGTTTGTCTTTCGTGTTGTCCCTCAACGCAAGATATATTCTACACTATGAAAAGCTAAATGTCAACACTTTTTTTATATTTTTTTATTTTTTTCAAAAACCCAGTATTTACAAGGGTTTGCAGACATTATTTCTTTATGAAAACTTTTTTGTTTTTAACATTTCAGCTTCTATACATAATATATACTAAAATGAACCTCTTTGTTTTTGTCAATTTCCATTATCATATAGCTTGGTCTTCTATTTTCCTGTCTTGGCTGAGAAATGCTTCCCGGATTCACAGCTATCACATCATCCATTTCAATAACCGGTCTGTGTGTATGCCCAAACATCACGATGTCTGCCCCATTGGCTCTTGCCCAGTCTTTAATCTCTTCTGTTCCATGATGCACTCTATATCTGTGACCATGTGTTAAAAGTACCCGATAGCAATCTATCATAATACATTTATCCCTTTCCAAATCAGAGAAAAAATCATTATTCCCTGATACCATTTCAATAGGGCAAGTAATATTTTCTTCAATAAACTGCTGGCTTCCTTCCAAGTCTCCTAAATGGATAAACATATCAAAAGGAGCAGCACTTTTTAAAGCCCACTCCAAATATGTGTTTCTTCCATGGGAGTCACTGACAATCAGAACTCTCATTTTACAAACTCCTCTTCTTCAATTCTTCTTTCATCATAGATAATGCCTTTCCACGATGGCTGATTCTATTCTTTTCTTCTAAAGAAAGCTCTGCTGTAGTACAACCATATTCTGGAACCCAAAAGATAGGGTCATAACCAAAACCATTTTCCCCTTTTTCTTCATAGCCGATAACACCTTCTATAGTGCCTCTTGTTGTAATTGTCGTCCCATCTGGAAAAACACAGGCAATGACAGACACGAATCTTGCACTTCTGTCTGTTCCTTCTACACCTTCCAATTCCTTGATAATGTGATTATTTTTAATCGTATAAGGTGTATCCTCGCCCATATATCTTGCAGAATATACCCCCGGAGCCTTACCAAGATAATCTACCTCTAACCCCGAATCATCTGCCATAACCATTTCTCCGGTTAATTCCATAATTGTCTTTGCTTTTATGATTGCATTCTCTTCAAAGGTAGTTCCATCTTCCACAATATCCACTTCAAGATTAATGTCCTTTAATGAAACAACCTCTACATCCAAATCCTGCATAATCTCACGGATTTCTTTCATTTTACCCTGATTACCTGTAGCAAAAATTATTCTTTTATTATCCGCCATTTTGCTTTCTCCATTGTCTTCTTTTCCGCATAACGTCAAGCTACTCTGCTGCCTCAATTTCTTCGTATGCGCGCATAATACCATTGTATATGCCTTCTGCTATTTTCTTTTGATTTTCTTCTTCCTGTAAGAAATTCAAATCCTCTTTGTTGCTAATAAAGCCTACTTCAACTAATGCTACCGGAACCTGGGAATTGCCAATAATATAAATGTCATCTCCATTAACAATTCCTCTGTTATCCAGTTCCACAGCCTGAACCAATTCATCCAGCAAAACAGTTGCCAGCCTGTCCGAGCTGATTACTGCATCCTCTTTTATCTTTGTTGAATACAGCACTTCACTTCCCTTTGGTGATGCATACTCACTGCTGTTGCAATGAATACTAATAAACATATCCGCATCCACTGCATTGGCTAAATCCAGTCTTGGATTCAAATACACCTTCTCATCTTCCAAACGGGTATAGTACACTCGAATATCTTCCTTATCAAGCATCTCTTTCAGATACTTCTGAATGCTAAGATTGATATTTTTCTCAAAATGTACCATATCCTTCGTATATGCTCCGACATCATTACCACCATGACCGGCATCTACAACAATAATCTTATCATAAGCCTCATGTAAATCTCTTAGCCCTATATAATAGCTCTGACTATCTTCATAAAGGCGATATTCATACACATCATCAAGCTGTATGTTAAGAACTGCCGTATACAAAAAAGTATTCGGATTATATTCATAAGAAACAGACACATCTAACAAAGGTGCTCCTCCTGAACCCTCGCAGATGACATTTTGCTTTGTAATTGTTTTATCTTCTAAACCTGAAATGGATACCTTAATCTGTCTTTGCATGAACAAATCTTCCAAAGAAATTTGCAGTGTCCCACCTTCCTCAGGCTTATTTATTACCAAATGTACTTCATGAATATCATTCACAGGTATCCCAGTCCCTAAATCAGTATATATATTCTCAAACTTTCTACCTGCGTTCTGTTCTACACTAATCTCCTTGGCTACAGCTCTAGAGCCTGTATTTGCATATATCACTACATCATTGTAGCAACTAAATACAGCCGAAAACAGAACCATGATTAACATTGCTGACATACTCTTCATTGCCAGAATTCTCAACGTTTTCTCATTCACTAGAAAAACTCCTCCCCTTGTGATTCTTATGGCTGTATTCTACTACAAAAATATCAGATATGCAACTTTTTTATCACATTTTATCTAGTTTCTCTTACTTTTTCACAAAACATGAACTATTTTTTGTGCTTTTTCACCTTTTCTGTCTATTATTCCTGTCTCTTTTCTCTTTTTGGAGGTTTTGGACCCATATACTGATAAAAATATGTCTTCATCATACCATTGTAAATTTTTCTATTTTTATCTGCAGGTCTTCCTATATATTTCTGTGCATCTTCAAAGCCGGTAATCAGATAATAAGACCAGCTGTCAAGCTTGCCAAAGGTCTCTCCTATTTCCTTATAAAGCTTTGGC
>CAZRLE010000073.1:0-9612 GCA_964600705.1 uncultured Lachnoclostridium sp.
TATCTATCGTAATTCGTTTGAAATCATACCTCTGACATCTTGAAAGAATAGTGATTGGTATTTTGTGTGCTTCTGTTGTCGCCAGTATAAAAATAACATAGGAAGGTGGTTCTTCCAAAGTCTTTAGCAATGCATTAAATGCTCCTGTTGACAGCATATGCACTTCATCAATAATATAAACTTTATATTTTCCTTGCGTAGGAGAATACTGTACTTCTTCCACAATTTCTCTAATGTTATCTACACCATTATTGGATGCCGCATCGATTTCAATCACATTCATGGAATTCTGATTGTTGATTGCTTTACACATCTCACATTCATTACACGGATTTCCATCTATTGGATGTTCACAGTTCACGGCTTTTGCAAGAATCTTGGCTATAGTTGTCTTACCTGTTCCACGAGTTCCACAAAACAGGTACGCATGACCAATTCTCTCTGCCTTTATCTGATTTTTCAGTGTAGTAACAATGTGCTCCTGCCCTTTTACATCACTAAATTCTGTAGGACGGAACTTTCTATATAATGCCATATAGGACATGTGTGTTCACATTCCTTTCTAATTGCCACACAACGATAACCCCTGTCCTGCAGGGGGCATCCAGCTTCGACGTTCTTTAGTCGTGGTTGTAGTTTCTTTCCAAGTTAACAAACTTGGTAAAGTTGGCCTGCCAGCCAAGCTTAACTGTTCCGGTCGGACCATTTCTCTGCTTACCGATAATAATCTCTGCCACTCCCGGCTCTTCTGTATCGTGATTGTAATAGTCATCACGATAAATAAACATAACTACGTCCGCATCCTGCTCGATAGCTCCAGATTCACGAAGGTCCGAAAGCATAGGTCGCTTGTCAGGACGCTGCTCTACTGCACGGCTAAGCTGGGACAATGCAATAATTGGTGCATTGATTTCCCTCGCAAGAGCTTTTAAAGAACGGGAAATATCAGATACTTCCTGCTGTCTTGACTCACTCTTACGATTACCTGTCATCAGCTGTAAATAGTCGATGATAACCAGACCCAAATCATGTTCTAATTTGTATTTTCTACATTTGGAGCGAAGCTCTGCAATGCTGATACCTGGTGTATCATCAATAATCAACTTGGAGTTACCAATAATTTTAACACTCTCAACCAGTTTGCCCCAATCCTCATCCTTTAATTCACCACTTCGAATTGCCTGGGAGTCTACTTTCGAGTTCATGGCAAGCATACGCTTTACTAACTGGTCCTTTGACATTTCCAAACTGAATATAGCTGTTGTCACATGGGACTTAACCGCCACATATTCTGCAATATTAAGAACAAAAGCTGTTTTACCCATAGAAGGTCGTGCCGCTACCAAAATTAAATCTGATGGCTGAAGTCCTGCTGTACGGTAATCCAAATCATAAAATCCGGTTGCAACACCAGTTACACTTCCCTTACTCTTAGAAGCCGCTTCGATACTTTCCAGGGACTGCAGTACAATTTTATCAATACTTACAAAGTCACCGCCAGAACGATTCTGTACAATATCAAACACTTTTTTCTCAGTATCTTCCAAAATTACTTCTACAGGCTCTTTATTCAGGTAACAATCATTGGTAATCCCTTCCGTCACCTTAATCAGTCTTCTAAGCACTGCCTTTTCTTTTACGATATTAGCGTAATATTTAATATTAGCAGAAGTGGGAACTGCCGCAACCAAATCACGGATAAATTCCAGACTACTAAGTTCCGGTGGGAGTTCTTTCTCCTTTAAACGATTCTGAAGGGTAACCAAATCTACCGGTTTCCCCTCATTAAACAATTCCACCATAGCATCAAACAAAACTCCATACTGGTTCTGGTAGAAATCTTCTGAAATCAATATTTCTGAGGCTGTTACTATCGCATCCTTATCCATAATCATAGAACCGATAACAGACTGCTCCGCTTCTATGCTATGAGGCGATATTCTCTTAATGACTGCTTCATCCATTGCCATGGCTCCTTTTTATAGTTTCTTATGCTGTTCTTTGCCTCAGCCCCGTCTCTTATATCAGAGACTTAGCCTTCTGTAACATGTACCTTTAATTCACCCATTACCTTTGGATGTAACTTAATTGGCACGTTAAATGTACCTGCACTCTTAATAGGGTCTGCAAGCTGCATTTTCTTCTTATCAATGTCATAGCCTAACTGTTCTTTTGCCGCTGCTGCAATTTCTTTTGTAGAAACAGAACCAAAGCTTCTTCCATCTTTGCCTGCTTTGATCTTTAATTCTACCTGCTTATCTGCCAACTCTTTTGCAAAAGCCTGTGCTTCTTCTAAAATTTCCTTTGCAATCTTTTCTTCGTTAGCTTTCTGTAATTTCAAATCATTAAGATTCTTTGCATTTGCTTCGATTCCTAATTTCTTAGGTAAGATGAAATTTCTTGCATAACCATCATTTACCTTTACTTTTTCTCCCTTTTTACCAAGAGATTTTACATCCTGTAATAAAATTACTTCCATTTTAAATTTCTCCTTCCTCCTGCATGGTCTTTAACAGATTGCGGATAATTTCTTTACCTTCTTCTATCGTGCAATCCGAAAGCTGGGCTCCGGCAACACTCATGTGACCGCCCCCACCTATTTTTTCCATAACTACCTGCACGTTCAGCTCATCAATCGAACGGGCACTTACATATATTTTTTCTTTAAATTCTGTCAATACAAAGGATGCCTTCACACCCCGAATATCTAAAAGTTCATTGGCAACCTGCGCTCCAAGAATCGTAGGGCTATCCGCACCTTTACCATCACAATGGGTAATTGCATAACTATCCAGATAAACCTCTGTATGCTGGATGGCTTCTGCACGAATCTTGTATTCTATCATTTCACTTCTAAAACCCTTACGGATTCGTGTTACATCTGCGCCCTGACGTCGCAGATATGCTGCCGCTTCAAAGGTTCTTACACCTGTCTTAGTCAGGAAATTGTCTGTATCAATCATAATTCCTGAATACATGGCATCTGCTTCTACCTGCTTAAGCTTCACATCATTACCAATATACTGAAGTATCTCCGCAACCATTTCACACGCTGAAGAAGCATAAGGTTCAATATATGATAAAACCGCATGTTCAATGGCTTCATCTGTTCTTCTATGGTGGTCCAGAATTACAATGGTGTTTGTTAAATGAAGCAGTTCTTCACATTCTGTATAACTTGGTCTGTTTACATCAACAACAACCAAAAGTGTATCGTAATTTACTATTTCCTGCGCTTTGGTTCCATTTACAAACATATCTTCTTCATAATCAGAATTATTCTGGAAACGTTCCATAATCGGACGTACTGAGGTTGTAATATCGTTAATTACGATATGAGCTCTCTTATCAAGGCTTTTCGCAATACGGTATACACCAATTGCTGCTCCAATGGAATCCACATCCGCAAGAGAGTGTCCCATAATAACAACCTTTTCCTTGGCTTCCATCAATTCCCTTAAGGCATGTGTTTTTACTCGTGCCTTTACTCTTGTAGTCTTTTCTACCTGAACGCTCTTACCACCATAATAAGAAATTCTTTCTTTTTCTTTGACAACAGCCTGGTCACCGCCTCGGCCTAATGCAAGGTCAATGGCAGCTCTTGCATAATCGTGATTCTGGGCATAGCTTGCGCCATCCGCACCAATTCCGATACTGACTGTAACCGAAATATCATTACCCAAGTTAACCGTTCTTACTTCTTCTAAGACAGAGAACTTGGCACTTTGTAATTGCGCCAGATATTTGTGTTGGAATACGAAGATATATTTATCTTTCTCTATTTTCTTAGCAATAGCATCAATATCCAGCATATATTTATTAATCTTACGTTCCACCAAAGCCATCAAAAGGGACTGACGCACTTCATCTACGCTTTCTAGTACCTCTTCATAATTATCAATATAGAGAAGTCCTACAACCAGCTTCTGATCCTTATTCTCTTTGATACAGGCAAGCATATCTGTCTCATCATAGAAATAAATACTCACCAACGCCTGATTACTATCTGCAAGCTTCTCGATATCACGCTCATAACGCTTTGTACTTTCCTGCAGCCCACTACTTTCCAGTACAATCCTGCGCATTACAACTCTGTAATTACGTTCATCAACAGTCACGTGCAGTTCTTCATCCTGTTCCGAAACCGGCAGGCAACGTGGTGACATCTCCGGCACTACATTATAGATGCCCTTTTTGGCAGCCTTTTCATCTCCCACCAAATCCAGCAGCTCATCATTGCCCCACAAAAGCTTACCTTCCATGTCAAGAACACCATAAGGCACAACCATTTCCTTTAACAGCTGCTTTTGCACCTTACCATAACCTGCCGCATAATGCACCAGATCCGCTTCAATATACTTCTTATGATAAGCATAAATTGCACCTGCCGCCACCGCATATAACGCAAAACAAATGCTAGTAAAAAAACCTGCCTTCTTATCTATGAGATATACTCCGATACTCATCAAAGCGATAAATGGAGCCAAAAATAATGGCCATCTCAGATATACTTTTAATAGTTTTCTAACCTTACTTTTCTTCATAATTCTGCACCAATTCTTTCGATTTTCTAAATGCGAAACTACCGCAGTGTACTATGCTACTTAATCTTTATGATTATATCATTTATTGTGCAAGATTGCAATTATAGGATTAGGATGAAATGGTAAAAGAAGCCCGACTAAGTCGAGCTTCTTTCTACTTTGTTATGCTAAAATTGTTTTTTAATTTTGAACTGGCTTGCCATATCATCTAAGGTTACCGCCTGTGCAGATAATTCCTGACTTGCCGCAGACACTTCCTCAGCTACTGCAGAGTTTGCCTGAACAACATCTGCAATCTGTGCCACTCCTTTTTCAATCTGCGACATCAATTCTGCCTGATGTAAACTGTTTTCGCTGGATACCTTAGACCCTTCTGTAATCACTCTAAGTCCTTTGATTACTTCTTCCATAGCCTCTGCTGCTTTCACTGCAATCTGACTTCCTGTATTCACCTCTGAAAGAGAAGTCTCAATTAACTTTCTTGTATTTACTGCCGACTTAGCACTATCTTCAGCCAGCTTACGAATCTGGTCTGCGACAACCGCAAAGCCCTTTCCTGCCTCCCCTGCTCTTGCCGCCTCAATAGCCGCATTAAGAGAAAGAAGGTTTGTCTGTGATGCGATATCTTCGATTTCCCCGATGATATTTCCAATCTGCTGTGAAGTTTCTGTGATACGTTCCATAGCACGAGTCATATCTTCCATTTCTCTTGTACTTACTTCCGCACCGGCAATTACGTTTTCCGCCATCTTAGCTGCCTCTTCACTTGTTTTGGCATTTGCCTCTACCTGACCAGTAACATCCATGATTGTTGCCTGTAATTCCTGTACTGCACCTGCCTGTTCTGTTGCACCTTCCGCAAGATTCTGAGCACTTTCAGACATCTGCGCCGCACCAGAAGTTACTTCCATCGAACCTCTTTTAATATTATTTAAAGTTACACTTAATTTACCATTTAATTCACGGGCAGATAATAACAACTGTTTGTAAGCACCGATATACGCCGCATCCCCAATCTTAGTTGTTACGGTAAAGTTACCACCCGCCATTTCATCCAATACATAATCCAAATCACCAATAATTGCCTGCTGTGTAGCTACAATTGCTGCCGTTGCTTCTGCGAGAATCTTCGTCTCATCTTCTGTATTGATTTCTGGTAACTGGCTTGTTAAGTCACCTTCTGCCAAAAGACGGAGACGTTCTGTACACAAACGAACCGGTTCGCCAATCTTCTGACCCAGCTTCTGTGCAGTTCCTCTGGATCTAAGAAGAGCAACTACTGTAAAACCTGCAATAATCAAAATCCCTATTACTGTGCCCAGCATATAATCATTTGTTGGAGCTATTACTGCCACACTCCAGCCATTTACACCAACCGGAGCATAAGCCATGAACTTATAAGCACCTTTATAAGAATAGGAACCTACACCAGTTTCCCCATTTAACATCTTCTGTTCTAACTTAGCAAGACCGGAAAATGACTTGTCTGTCTTTGCTTCTTCAACAGCATTTTCCATCGCTTCTACCTGTGCAAAGTCAGAGCTTGCAATAGTAAGGCCTGTTTCATTAATCATAAAAGCCCCACCATTTTCACTAACGTGAATCTCTGTTAATGTTTCTGAAAGGTCTAATGAATACTTTGTTACAACAACACCGCCCACTACTTCTGAGCCTACAATACCATCCTTCCAAATTGGAGAGCCATAGCTCATTACCCACTCTCCCATGCTTTCATTAAATACCGGATTACTAATTCCTGTTTCTCCCCTTAAAGCCGCCTGTACATAAGTTTTGTCAGAGAGATTATAATCTGGTGCCCCAACACACGCACCATTCTTATCTACTGCTACGATGGAACGCCATCCATAGTTATCTTTGTAAGTATTAAGAAGTGTCTGAATTTCCAAAGGAGTTGACTCTGGGTCACTCAGTTCCGGAAGCATACCAATCATCTCTGTCTGATACGCTGTCAGATTAAGCTGGATATTCATATGACTTGCTGCCTGTACTGCCATTCTCACCATGGCATCTTTTGCCGTATTGATTGTTGATGTGTAATTAAGAGCACAGGAAATAATTCCAATTAACACCAAAGCGGATGCTAAAACCTTAATCATCGTCTCCTTAATCTGCCCCTGAATCGAAGGATCTTTCACCTTATCCTTTTTCCTTATTTTCATAAGTAAATACCTCCCACTTTCTATGTTTTCTAAAAAACAACGCCATTGTATGCATTATACCACACTTTTCTTGTGACTCAAAGCAATTTTTTGACAATTCTTGACAAATTCATTACAAAATTTGTCACAAACCACAACAAAGAGTTTCACTTGCGAAACTTTCCTATAATACAAAAACCGCCATTGCAATACTGCAATAGCGGTAATTCAAACATCTTATTCTGTTGTATAAGGCATTAAAGCGATATGTCTTGCTCTCTTTACAGCAACTGTAAGAGCTCTCTGGTGTTTAGCACAGTTTCCTGTGATTCTTCTAGGAAGAATTTTACCTCTTTCAGATACATATCTTTTTAATTTGTTTACATCCTTATAATCAATTGTATTGTGTTCTTTATCAGCACAGAATACGCATACTTTTTTTCTTCTGCGTCCGCCTCTTCTCTTCATTGGAGAATCAGCTCTGTCAGCTTTGTCATTCTTATTAAATGCCATGAGTATAACCTCCTTATCATATTACTGCCTAATGCAGCTCCTAATATGTGTCTAATCGTTAATTAAATGGGAATTTATTAATTCCATGGTAATTCTTCATCTATTCCATCCGGGATATTCATGAAGCCGTCACCAACTGCCTGACTTGGCTGTGGTACTGGTGCTGGATTAAAATCTCCACCTGTACTTCCAGAAGCATTCTTGCTTTCTGCAAATTCTACTTCTTCAAGAACAACGTCTGTTGTATAAACTCTCTGTCCGTCCTTGTTTGTGTAGCTGCCTGTCTGGATTCTTCCACATCCGGCAATCTTTGTGCCCTGCTTTAAATATCTCTCAACAAATTCTGCTGTTTTTCCAAAGGATACGCAGCTAATGAAATCTGCTGTCTGTTCATCACCCTGACGTCTGAAACGACGGTCAACGGCTAATGTATAACGAGCTACTGCTGTTCCTGCATCGCCCTGGGAATATCTGACTTCTGGATCTCTTGTTAAGCGACCCATTAATACTACTTTATTCATCGAGGAAAACCCTCCTTTTCTTATGCTTCCTGTTTAACGCATAAATATCTGATAACGTTTTCCATGATACGAACTCTAGATTCGATTTCAGCTGGAACAGTTGTTTCAGCATCGAACTGAACGAAGTAGTAGAAACCTTCTCTCATATGCTGAATTTCGTAAGCTAATCTCTTCTTACCCCATTCATCAACGTTAGTGATGGTTCCACCGTTAGAAGTAATGTATTCTTTTACTTTCTCAACGGTTGCCACTCTAGCATCGTCTTCGATCTTTGCATTTACAACTAAAACTAATTCATATTTACTCATAGTTGTCGTGCCCTCCTTTTGGTCTCTGGCTCTCTGATTTCTCAAAGAACAAGGAAAATTTTGTATAAACTACTCACAAGGCATTATTATATCATGTACACTGAAAATGTGCAAGTAATTTTTTGCTTTTTTTCTATTTCTAAACTTTTTCAGCTTTTTGCCCTTTTACTTATGAATTCTTCTTATTCTTTTGGTCGAATTCCACGAATACTTTTCTCTACTTGTTTTCTAGGAATCATAATCTGATGGTCACATCCCATACATTTTAAGCGAAAGTCCATTCCTACACGAAGCACTTCCCATTCCTTACTTCCACAAGGGTGTTGTTTTTTTAATGTCACAATATCTCCTACGTTAATTTCCATATTCCAAACCCTCCTATCTTTTCATATTAACAAGAAATAGTAGGAAATGCAAACTTTATAATTTCTTCATAATTTTACTATTGTATTTTTGAGTTCATTGTAGTAATATTGAAAATCATAAGAAGTAGTTTTAAAGACTAGATGAGAGGTTTATTTTTTCTACCTCTGCACATACTATGATAAATGAGAAACTATTTGGAATGGAGGTTTTACTATGAACAAGCAGAAAAAGAAACACTTTAAACCAAGAGACCCCGGCAGTGCCATTACGCATTTTATCGGTATGTTAATGGCTGTATTTGCTGCATTTCCATTACTTATTAAGGCTGCAAAACAGCCAGAACCGGTTTATGTAATATCTCTTGCCATTTTTATTTTTTCCATGGCACTTTTATATGCAGCCAGCACTATTTATCACACCTTTGGTTTATCTCCTAAAGTCAACAAAATACTCAAGAAATTTGACCACATGATGATTTTTGTCATGATTGCAGGAAGTTATACTCCTATGTGCCTGATTGTCATTCAGGGTGAGCTTGGAAGAAATCTTTTAATTGCCATCTGGACTATGGCAATTGCCGGCATTGTATTTAAGTTTTTCTGGGTATCCTGTCCAAAATGGGTATCCTCTGTTATTTATGTTATGATGGGCTGGACCTGTGTATTTGCTTTTACACCACTCCTTCACTCCCTTTCCAAACCCGCTTTCATGTGGTTACTAATCGGAGGAATTATCTATACGATAGGCGGTGTCATTTACGCATTAAAGCTTCCTATCTTTAATAACCGTTTCAAATACTTTGGTTCCCATGAGGTATTCCATCTTTTTGTAATGGCAGGAAGCATCTGCCACTTCATAGTGATGTATCAGTATGTGACAGTATTTCCACTATAAAATTTAGATTTTTGGGGCTAACCATACTTCGAACGGACGGACTTTCTGCGGTGGTTTTTATGATATGACTTTGATTTCGAGGAAGTCTTTGAAAATAAACAAAGTGAATATATTTTACTAGCAACCTTTCGAACTAAAGTAAAACTTAATACTTTCGAATTTTGCCCCTATTGTGCGGTTCTTTCGTCGACTGGCTTGCACTTTCGAACCGCACTTGGCAAAATTCTTCAAGTATTGTTTTACTAATAGTTCTCAGGTTGGCTATCGTAAAATATATCCACATTTGTTCTTTTTTATTATACTTTAT
>CAZRLE010000074.1:0-1643 GCA_964600705.1 uncultured Lachnoclostridium sp.
ACCGGCAGCAACGGCTGCATCTAATAAAGTTTTTGCAGCAGCAGCGGAGCATTTCTGTGCACTTGGATGGAAACCAAAAATAATTGGGTTGCAGGTTTTGATACAAGAAATAATCTTGAACATAGTAGTAGAAGTAGGGTTAGTTACAGGAGTAACACCGGCTACGATACCTACTGGTTCAGCAACCATCATATAATCTTCTTCGTCGTTATCTTCGATAATACCAACTGTTTTCTGGTATTTGATAGAATGCCAGATATATTCTGTAGCGAAAATATTTTTTGTAATCTTATCCTCATAGATACCACGACCAGTTTCTTCTACAGCCATTTTTGCAAGTTCCTGCTGTTTAGAAAGACCGGCTAAAACCATTTCGTGAACAATATTGTCAATTGTTTCCTGATTTAATTTCTTTAATTCTTCTAAAGCGACCTGGGCTTTCGCTACTAATTCGTTAACATGTTCCTGTGGTGTTGGTTGTTTCTTTTCTGTCATAATATAGTCCTCCTTGTTTTTCAAAGAAAAATGCGAGCCCAATGGCGAGCAGAGGGCTTTCCTCCTAAAAAACACATTTCTTTGTTAATAGTGTATGCACTCAGTTTGAGTGTGTTAAAAAAATAACTATCATTGTTAAAAAAATAACGGAATGATTTCCGATGACTAATATAACACTCTTGCAATGAAATGTAAAGACCTTTTTTAAAAATTTTTATAAGGCGAACGAAACACCCCTACACCTGAAAAGTTCTCTGGCAACTGTGCATGCTCTGAGAAGTTTTCAGGTGCAGGGGGTGGTTCTGATTTTCGGGGAATTGTGTTTTAAATAGGAGTAGGGTATAATTAATATATTAAAAAGTGAAGTTTGACAGTTTGAAAACTTGAATTAGTGGAGGGGGTTATGAAAAGTATTATTACTGTTCAGCATACCGAATCAGTTCATCATACCAATGATATGGTGGGTTCTTGGACTGATTGGGAATTAACAGAATTAGGACGAGAACAAGCAGATAGAATCGGAAAGAAATTATTTGAAGCAACAGGCGGAAGACCTTTTGGTGAAAATGAATAGTGCATATATTTTTGCAGGGCAATACATTTGAGATGAAGGGAACATTATGGATAGAGAACGATTATTAGAACTTCATAAAACAGTGATTAGAGCGAGAAAACTGGAGTTGGATATACTAGATTTACAAGAAAATGAAGTGAGTTTGAAAAAAAGGATAGAAGAACTTGAACAGGATGTAAAACCGAAAAAAAGATTCTTTCGATTTGGCAAAAAAGAACAGGATGATTACGAAATAAGCCAAGCGAAGTCTCAATATGAGATTGCGGTACGAGATATTTCACACATTCAGGAGTTGATTTGCGTAAAATCGGGTGAGTTATCAAGTTTGCAGGATGAAAAGGAAGAATTTACCAAAATATTTGAAGAAAAACTGGCTTTCGTTAGGGCTTCTGGAAAGCGAAGGGAAGAATTTCAGTCATTGGAAACTTCTTATTTGATAAAGCTTAGAAGAAAAGAACTTCTTCCGGAGGCAAAGGAAAAGGCATGGCGGATTCAATATCAGATTCAAAACATTATCATAATCTTGAAACAAGCGGTAGAAGCGTACAATGCAGATGTGAAAGGTAGTTTTTTA
>CAZRLE010000074.1:1653-9557 GCA_964600705.1 uncultured Lachnoclostridium sp.
TTAGTTTGGATGAAGAGACTCTTAAACTAACAATTGAAAAAATTGATAAAGCTAAGGTGGAAACAGAAAAACTGGAACAGATGCTTGGAGAGTTTCAGAACATGTTAAATGAAATGGAACTGAATTTTGAGATGCAGGTAGATTCCAAGAATTTTGTGAGCTACGCAAGCGAGGGGAATGAAAGCTTTTGGACCGACAGTCGAATCTTAACGTTACAGGTTCGAGAGAGCATAAAAGAGACATTAAAAGAATTCGAAGAGAAGGAAGTACAGGCAGACAACTTTAGAAAAGAATTAACTAACACGGAAAAGCGTGTGTTAAGGGACTTATATGAAAGTCAAAATCAGTTAGAAGAGAAAGTATTTGCCTCTTCAAAAATCTTACTTCGGGGAAATGAATCTCAGACTGTTGGACCAGAAGATGCGCCGCTAAATTTGTCCGGTGCGGATGGTTCGCCATGCAGAGCTATATTGATAGCTGTTGCTGAGAGATAAATTCCGAGATGTCGAACAGTTAGAAAAATTTAAATAGGTAGAACTGCTACGAAAGAAAGGTAGGGGTATATGAATATCATCAATGTTGGCAATATCATAATGAACACCTATGTGTATCCTTTCTCCAATGGATATATTATGATTGATACGGGGTATGAGCATAGCCTCAAGGATGTAGAAACCAAACTCAACAGAAAAGGTATAAAATTATCTGACATCAAATATGTGTTTTTGACCCATGCGCACGATGACCATGCAGGTTTCTTAAACGAGTTACTCGGCAAGAATACAGATTTAAAGGTGATTATGAGCAACAAATCTATGCCGACCTTAAAAAGAGGGCAGAACTCTTTTGATGGTGGGTGCAGTACAAGTCTTGCCTGGGTTTTCTGCAAGCTGATGGGGGTGGTTGGAAAGGCAGAACATCGCTTTCCAGTGGTGGAAGATAAGTATAACGATAGATTTATGGAAATTACAGAAACTAACAAGGCAGAGATGGAAGAAATTCTACAAGGAAAAATTCTGTTCACCCCTGGTCATACCGCAGATTCCATTTCCCTTAAAGTGGACAATGTAATTTTCTGTGGTGACGCCGCCATGAATGACTTTCCAAGCATCAAGCGGTTGATTATCTGGATAGAGGACAAAACAGATTTTGAGAAGTCATGGGATGGGTTGCTTGCCGAAAATGCCGATGTCATTTATCCTGCACATGGCAGACCGTTCCCAAAATGCGACCTCGCAAAATATAAGAAGTATATTTCTAAAATCCGTCTACATAAATTGAAGTAACAGATTATATTCAATTCCAATATGTAGAACAGTTAGAAAAATTCCAATTAATCTAACACATCAAACCAATAAAGTATGAAGTATGAATTTGCGAATTAGGATAAAGTAAGAAAGAAGTGACAGAAGATGAGGACAGAAAATACTCTTATGACAGAAGGCAACATACAGGAAAAGATGGTTAAGTTTGCCATTCCTATATTTCTTGGAGATTTATTTCAGCAATTATACAATGTAGTAGATGCTTTGGTAGTAGGTAATGTATTAGGTGAAAATGCATTGGCTGCAGTAAGTTCTACTGGTTCGCTGATTTTTCTTTTGGTAGGTTTTTTTGGAGGTATGTTTACTGGTGTGGGGGTTATTATTTCCAAGTTTTTTGGTGCACAGGAATATGAAAATACGAAAAAAGCTGTAGGAACAGCAGTGGCTTTTGGATTACTTTCCGGTATTGTATTGACGATAGTAGGAGTATTGTTTACGCCAACTATCTTACGCTGGATGGGGACCCCGGAGAATGTATTTGCAGACAGTCAGGCGTATATCCGCATTTATTTTGCAGGAATTCTTTCCAATATTATGTATAATACGGCAACAGGAATTTTCCGTGCCATTGGTGACAGTAGGCATCCTTTATACTATTTAATTGTATCTGCTCTTACTAATGTTGTATTGGATATTCTTTTTGTGGCTGGAATTGGAATGGGGGTAGAAGGGGCAGCGTATGCAACGATTATTGCCCAGACGTTGAGTGCAATACTGGCATTTTATAAGTTGTGTCATGTGGATGCAGTATATAAGGTAGAACTTAACAACATCCAAATGGATAGAGAGATTCTTGCGAAAATGCTGCGAGTAGGTATTCCTTCTGGTATTCAGAATTCTGTAATTGCCATTGCCAATGTAGTAGTACAGGCAAGCGTAAACAGCTTTGGTTCTGCAGCAATGGCAGGAAATGGTTCTTATTCTAAGATTGAAGGCTTTGCATTTATTCCGATTACAAGCTTTAGTATGTCTCTTACAACCTTTATCAGTCAGAATCTGGGGGCAGGAGAGTATGAAAGAGCCAAGAAAGGTGCCCGATTTGGTATTATATCTGCGGTAATTCTGGCGGAGCTGACAGGAATTGTTATTTTCTTATTTGGGGAAAATCTGATTGCTTTATTTGCAGATGAAGCAGATGTCATTGCGTACGGAGTGGCAAGAATTCGTGCAAATACATTATTTTATTTCCTTTTGGCTTTCTCACATTCTGTGGCGGGTGTTATGCGAGGAGCAGGCAAATCAACCATTCCAATGTTTGTTATGCTTGGCTGCTGGTGCGTCATTCGAGTAAGTTACATTACGATTATTATGAAGTTTGTAAATAATATAACGGCTGTATTTCTGGCATATCCATTGACCTGGTTCTTGAGTTCTATTTTATTCCTGCTATTCTACCTGAAGTCAGACTGGGTGCATGGTCTGGTCAGAAAATAGAATAGGAGTAGAAGGGAATGTTAGATAAAATAAACAAATAAATAAGATTAGAAAAAATCATAAATATAGAAAGTGTTAAAATTATTTAAAAAGTGCAAAATAGATTGACAAACATGAGAGGCTTAGGTACAATTTTCAAATGTGTCTAGGTCTTTCTTCATTATATATAGAAGAAACTCTATTGCTTTAAAGTGGCAAAATGAAGATGAACTAGTCATGATTAAAGTAGTATAAAAAATAAGAAGATACAGAAGAAAGAGGTAAAGAAAAATGATGTATTTATGGTTGATTATTGGATTTGTTCTTTTAATCAAAGGTGCAGACTTCTTCGTAGAAGGAAGCTCCGGTATTGCCAAGGCATTTAAGGTGCCATCTATGATTATCGGTTTAACAATTGTTGCAATGGGAACCAGTGCTCCAGAATTGTCTGTTAGTGTTTCAGCTGCATTGCAGGGAAGTAATGATATTGCTATTAGTAATGTAATTGGTTCTAATATTTTTAACTTAATGGTAGTATGTGGTGTATGCGCCATGATGAAAGATTTACCAATTAAGAAAGCAACATTGAAGTCAGAGTTTCCAATTGCAATTGGTGCAGGGCTTTTATTGTTGGTATTTGGTCTTGATAAAAATCTTAGCAGAGTAGAAGGAATTATTTTCAGTGTTCTGTTTATTATTTTTATTATTTGGATGGTTAAGTCTGCGCTTAACTCCAGAACTAATGGAAATGATGGAGAAGATGAAATAAAGAGCCTTCCAATTTGGCAGTGTATTATTTATATTGTTGGTGGTTTGATTGCTATTGTAAAAGGTGGAGATTTGGTTGTAGCTAGTGCAACTGACATTGCAAGAACTTTTGGACTTAGTGAAACTTTAATCGGTCTTACTATTGTAGCCATTGGTACATCTTTACCAGAGTTAGTTACTTCAGTAGTTGCTGCTAAGAAGGGTGAAGTTGATATGGCTCTAGGTAATGTAATTGGCTCCAATATCTTTAATATTTTATTTATTCTTGGTATATCTGGAACAATTATGCCAATGTCGATGGCTTCTGAGTCTATTATGGACTTAATATTATTAACCGCTATGAGTTTATTTGTATATGTATTTGGTTGGACAAAGCAGAAATTAAATCGCATGGAAGGTGCGGTTATGATTTTAATGTATGTGGTATATAGTGTGTATATCTGCATCCGTTAAGAGACAAAGATATTGTGACTAATTGGAAAAATAGCACAAGATATCGTGTTGTTTCAGGACAAATATCGACAAAATGTCAAAAAAATTGAAGAAATAAAAAACCTTGAAAGCCCCTATTTTAGGGGCTTTCAGACGTGTTGTGTCTTTTTGGGAACGACAAATGTAAATTTTGTGCTTGACTTCGGAGGTGAAAAGTTATAATATCTATAACCATAGGGGCAAACGGAGAGGAACCTTAATTAGTTTGCTCCATCTATATATATCGACACGTTAAAGTGATACAAGTTCAAAATTGTATTGCATTGGCTTGTTGAATAAGCGAGTCGCCATAACAGGAGTGACAAAAAAGAAAAGGAGATTTTGGACATGACAAGATATATCGTCAAACGTATTGGTTATGGAGCCCTTACTTTATTCCTTGTAGCAACTATTACATTCTGGTTGATGCAGTTAGTACCGGGTGGTCCATTCCAGTCAGAAAAAGCAAAGTCAGAAGCAACTATGGCTGCTCTGGAAGAAAAGTATGGTTTAGACAAACCACTTCACATTCAGTACAAGAACTATATGTTTAACTTATTAAAGGGTGACCTTGGACTTTCTACAAAGCAGAGAGGAAGAACTGTTAATGACATTATCGGTGATGCATTCCCTGTATCTGCTAAGATTGGTGGTATTGCCATCTGTGTAGCGCTTTGTATCGGGATTCCGCTTGGAGCGATAGCAGCTCTTAACCGAGGTAAGTTGGTTGACCATATTATCATCGTGTTGTCGACCACGGGTATTGCCATACCAAGTTTCATTACGGCAACAACCCTGATGTATGTATTTAGTGTTAAGCTGGGAATGCTCCCAAGTTACTGGAAAGGGGATGCAAAGTCATTCGTTCTTCCGGTTATCGCATTAGCATTCTATCCAAGTGCTTACATTTCACGTTTGGTTCGTTCCAGCGTACTTGATGTATTAGGACAGGATTACATGGTAACAGCAAGAGCAAAAGGGTTATCCCAGTTCGTAAGATTATTTAAACATGCACTTCGTAATGCAATCTTACCAGTTGTTACTTACTTAGGACCAGCTATTGCTAGTACATTAACAGGTAGCTTCGTAGTAGAAAAGATTTTAACTATCCCAGGTATGGGTGGAGAATTTATTTCTTCTATTACAAATCGTGACTATCCATTGATTATGGGTACTGCATTCTTCTTTGCAGCATTCTTAATTGCAATGAACGTAATCGTAGACATTGTATACAAGATTATTGACCCAAGAATCAAGTTAAATTAGTAGTTGGAGGAAATTTGAAATGAACGAAATAAATGAAAATATGCAGTTTACAGAAGCCGATTTCCTTCCAGCTGACCAAAGTGAGAAGGAAAGCCTCGTAGTAATGCGAGAAAGCGTAAGCTTCTGGAAAGAAGGTATTCGCAGATTTAAGAAAAATCCGGTTGCGATGACTTCTTTAATCGTAATCATTGCAATTATGATTTTTGCATTCATCTGTCCAAGCTTTTATCCATATTCTTATGAAGAACAGATTCGTGGTTCTGAAAACTTAAGCTTTATGGAATACTCAGAAAAAGAGATTGAACGAATGGAAGCAGGTGAAAATGTATTCCCACATATTTTAGGTACAGATAACTTAGGGCGTGACCTTATGATTCGTACCATGATGGGAAGCCGTATCTCCTTATTAGTAGGTATGGTAGCCAGTGTATTGATTCTGATTATTGGTTCCATTTATGGTGCCTGTGCAGGATACTTTGGCGGTAAAGTCGATATTATTATGATGCGTATTGTAGATATTATTTATACAGTACCAGAAATGTTAATTATTCTGTTATTACAGATGACATTAAAACACCCATTAAAGACATTAGCAGAAACAGTACCGGCATTTGCATGGATTAACAAAATCGGTGTTGGTTTAGTATGTATTTTCATCGTATTCTCTTTATTATACTGGGTTGGTATGGCTCGTATGGTACGAAGCCAGGTATTAACTCTCAAAGAGCAGGAATACGTTACGGCGGCAAGAGCTATGGGGGCAAGCCACGCTAAGATTATCAAAGACCATTTATTAACAAACTGTTTAGGAACCTTAATTGTAACAACAACATTACAGATTCCATCCTCCATCTTTACAGAAAGCTTCTTAAGCTTTATCGGTTTAGGTGTAGCAGCTCCAATGCCAAGCTTAGGTTCTATGGCATCCGATGCAATCGGTGGTATCCGTTCCTACCCAGCACGTTTATTTATACCAGCAATTATGATTTCATTAATCATCTTATCTTTCAACCTTTTAGGTGATGGTTTAAGAGATGCATTTGACCCTAAGTTAAAGAAATAGAAAAAGGAGATAGAAACAATGTCAGATAGTGTATTATTAAATGTGAAAAACCTTAGACTCTCCTTTTTCACTCCAAATGGAGAAGTACAGTCTTTAAGAGATGTATCTTTTCAGTTAAAAGAAGGAGAAGTATTAGGTATCGTTGGGGAATCCGGAAGTGGTAAATCAGTTACTTCTTTCTCCATTATGAAATTAACACCATATCCTGGTAGAATTGTTGATGGTTCCATTGAATTTAATGGACACGATATTACAAAGATGTCTGAAAAGGAAATGCAGAAGGTTCGTGGTAAAGAAGTAAGTATTATCTTCCAGGATCCGATGACATCCTTAAATCCGGTATATACCATTGGTAACCAGATTTGTGAAGTAATCAGACTTCATACAGATTCTAACAAAGAGCAGGCTAAGAAAAGAGCAGCTGAGTTATTATCCTTAGTTGGTATCAATGAACCAGAAAAACGTTTAAAACAGTACCCACACGAGTTATCCGGTGGTATGCGTCAGCGTGTTATGATTGCCATTGCACTTGCATGTGAACCAAAGCTTTTAATTGCTGACGAACCTACAACAGCCCTTGACGTTACCATTCAGGCTCAGATTTTAGAGCTTATGATGGAACTGAAAGAAAAGATTGGTATGTCAATCATTATGATTACACATGACCTTGGTGTTGTATCCAGTATGTGTGACAAGATTGCGGTTATGTATGGTGGTAAGGTAGTAGAATATGGTACAGCAGATGATATCTTCTACAATCCAAGCCATGAATATACAAAAGGCTTAATTAAGAGTATTCCAAGATTGGATGCAGTGGAACATGAAAAATTAGTTCCAATCGAAGGTCAGCCAATTGATGCTATGAATCCTCCGGCGGGATGTCCATTTGCACCACGTTGTGATAAGTGTATGAAGATTTGTCTTCATAAGATGCCTGAATACACATACTTAACAGAAGATCACTATAGTGCATGCTGGTTATTGCAGAAACAGGCATTAGAAGGAGGCAGCAATGGAAAATAATGCAAAAAATTTAGTAGAAGTACAGAACCTAAAGCAGTATTTCCCTGTTGCAAGTGGTCTGTTCAAGAAAAGTTATGTAAAAGCGGTTGATGATGTTAGCTTTCAGATTCACAAAGGTGAAGTTCTTGGTGTTGTAGGCGAGTCCGGTTGTGGTAAGACCACAACTGGCCGTTCTATCATCAAATTATATGATATTACAGGCGGTAAAGTAATCTTTAACGGGGAGACCATTACTGTTGGGATCCAGGAATTAAAGATGAAATTAAGAGAAGCTAAAAAGGCCGGAGATAAAGAAGAAGTAGCGCGTCTTAGAGCGGAAATCAAAGAAGGTAAGAAGATAAATAAAACAGCATCCAGCAGGGCTGGGGTGACACTGGGGGCAATGAGGCCGGTGGTACCAAACAGGGGCCAAAGCCTCTCTCTACTGAACATTTCGATACACTGTTCATCTTGGATAAATTGTTGCATTCATTTTGATGTTTAAAATATGGCATTAAAATATTGTCTCTCAACTACTGAGTTTTTTTATGTCCCTTTAAATTTTGCACTCAAAATGAAGCAAGAGCCTCATTTAT
>CAZRLE010000075.1:0-9534 GCA_964600705.1 uncultured Lachnoclostridium sp.
GATATACTGATTACAATACTCTAAAAACTGTGTATTAATATCTCGCTCTCTTACAATAAAAACTTCTCCGCATTGAAATCCTACAATATCCATTGGAAGTACCTTCATACCCCTTTGTACAAAAAGACGAACACTGGCATTTCCTGTTTCAACTGCAACGGAGCCGATACTGTCAACAAAAACCGGAACTAATCTGTCATTCCTCTGCTTTATCACATCATTGGTTTTAGCAACACCTCTTATATTATCTTCATGAAAGGATATTACCATTTCCTCGCCAAATGACCTGTCAGCTTTAATATAGACAGAAATGCGGTATATCTTATCAATGACACATAAGAAAGAATTCTCTTTTTCCTGTTCCTTTTTTCGTTCCAACATATAGGGTTGCAGGTTTGAAAGATACTTTTTTATAAAATGAATTGGTGTATCACCACAGTATTCAATATAATCAAATAAATGCTTATTCAAACCACTTCTATGAATAGTTTCATCCAAAGTTAATCTATCTAATTTGGCAAGTTTACGAAGGGTTTTACAAGCTTTTACCATCGACAAATCAACACCTAAATTTTCTGCTTCTTCTCTGGTAACTTCTCGAATACCTAATTCATTCTTATACATTTCTACACCTCACCTTCCCTACATTCTGCTTCTATTAACTAAGACATGTCTCTATCAAAAATGACTTGCACCCTAAACATCACTATTTACTCAAACTTCTCTCCATAAAATTCTTCACAGAGCTGATCTGCATAATCTGCATCTAATTCTGGGAATGCTTTCGTTAAAAGCTTTGCCATGTGTTCCATCTTGTTGAGATAGTTTACTTCATCCCCTAAGGAATCATCTTCCACTTCTGCAAGTGTAGCTTCTGTAATATGTTCTTCTAACCACTTCTTAACCTTGGCTGTTAAGTCTTCTTCATCCTGAATCTGTGCTTTGGCTTTCTTTGCATCTTTAAAGGATGTGAAAGCAACTACAATACAGCCACCAAAGATTGCCGTATATAATACATAAGCAAGCATATTTCCAATAAAGGTAATAATCCCGGCAGCGTTTAATGCAACAAAAGCAAGTCCGGCAATACCTACAATTAAGAAGGTGTAAGCAGTGGAATGAAGGTCTTTATACTTATCTTCCTGCTTCATGTAGACTTTAGCAGGGCTACGCAAATGAGAAGAGTCTCCTTTTACTTCTTCCTCATCCTGTTCAGATTCTTCAAAACCTTCTCCTGCACTTTCTGCTAACTGGGCAAGTTCTTCTTCGGAAAGCTCTTCTCCTTCTTCCAGGTTAGGAATCTGGTTGGTAGCAGGCATTTCTTCTAATGCTTTTCTAACTGCATTTTCACCTTCTGTAATCGCAAAACCTTTAAAAAGCTTTTTAGCCTGTTTTAAATCTTTCTTACCAACGTAGAAAACAAATCCTTCTTTTTCTTCTACATATTCATAACTTCCAGAATGAATGTCAGAGTATTCCAAGAACGCTTTAAAACGCTCTGCAAGCTCTTCTACAGGAGTAGAAAACACTTCTTCCTTCACAATTTCTTCTACAAAATCATCTACTAATGGAGTACCACAGTCTGCACATACTGTAATCCCCTCTCTATATTCATTTTTACATTTTGGACACCAAGGCATGGTAAGTCCTCCTTTTCTATTTGTATTCTCACAATATGGTAACATAATGCTATTTAAAAGTAAAGTTATGACAGCAACTCTTCCATCTCTTCCTTGGTCAGCTTATTAATAAACACTTCTCTTGCTTCAATAATGGAATCGGAAAGGTCTTTCTTCTTCTCCTGCAATTTGAAGATTTTCTCTTCAATTGTATTCTTAGTAAGAAGTCGGAATACGTTCACTGTATTCTTCTGACCAATTCTGTAAGCACGGTCTGTTGCCTGGTCTTCCACAGCAGGATTCCACCATGGGTCAAAATGAATTACCGTATCTGCTCCGGTAAGGTTAAGTCCGGTTCCACCTGCCTTTAACGAAATTAAGAACACCTGTCTTTCTCCTTCATTAAAGGTATTTACCATCTCTATTCTCTCTTCCGGCTTAGTGTTACCATCAAGATAATAGTATTGAATAGCTGACTCCTCCAGTCTTTTTGAAATAATGGAAAGCATGGATGTAAACTGTGAGAAAATCAGTACTCTGTGACCGTTTTCTAACATTCCCGGAAGGATATCCATTAAAAGTTCCAGCTTTCCACTGTCGCCACCGTAGTTTTCTACAAATGTAGAAGGATGGCAGCAGATTTGGCGAAGTCTTGTTAATGCTGATAAAATCTGCATCCTGCTCTTTTCAAATCCATTCTGCTCAATGGTTTCATGCAGCTCTTCTCGAATATTGGCAAGGAAAGACAAATATAACTGTCTTTGCTTTTCAGTCAGTTCTGTTACCATCTTCTTTTCTAACTTATCTGGTAATTCTTTCAATACATCCTTCTTCATACGACGTAGGATAAACGGCTGTATTTTCTTACCAAGCATTGCCAGTACATCACTATTTTCATCACGAACGATTGGTTTTTCATATTCTTCCACAAACTTTCTGTGGCTTAACAAATATCCAGGCAGAATATAATCAAAAATAGACCATAATTCTGTTAATGAATTCTCAATTGGAGTTCCGGTTAATGCAAACTTACATCTTGCATGAATCTTTTTCACAGCTTTTGCATTCTGAGAACCTGGATTTTTGATAAATTGTGCCTCATCAATAAACATGGTATCAATCGGCACATCTGTATAACACTCAAAGTCTCTTCTTAACAATGGATAAGAAGTGATAATAATATTCACATTTTCATAGTTCTTAATCAGTTCCTGACGAACCTCTGGTGCCCCTTGTACAATCACTGTCTTTAAGTGTGGCGCATAAGTTGCCACTTCTTCCTGCCAGTTGTATACAAGGGAGGTTGGACACACAACCAAATGGCATTTTTCTGGGATGGATGCCATATATACAATGGACTGCAGGGTTTTACCAAGCCCCATATCGTCTGCCAAAATACCACCAAGACCATTCTCCGATAATGTCTTAAGCCAGCGATATCCAGTCACCTGATATTTACGAAGATTGGCTTCAATTCCCTTTGGCTGGTTGTAGCGTTTCGGTGTTTTCTTGGATATATCCGAAATTAATTGCTTAAAGGAATCTTCTTTCTTTGCAAGAATAATCTCTGACTCATCCAAAAATTCATCCAAAAACATAGATGCATATTTTGGCACCTCAAAATGATCTTCCTTAAAGCTGGAATACGTAAGATTCAGCTCATCTAACAGCTTTTTACCCTCTAATGCTTCTTCGTTCTCCAGATTAATAAAAGCACCATTCTTTAATCTATGATATTTTTTCTTTAAAAGAAGGGAATGGAATAACTCTTTCAATTCTTCCTTTGGTACTTCATCGTATTCTAAATCCATTTCCAAAAGGTCAGAGTCTTTATTTACTTTTACACCTGTACGAACTGCTCCAGTTCCTTTAATCGTAATGGTTCTAAAATCATCCGAATAAAATACCGGATATCGTTCCGACATTTCCGTTACGCCTTCTGTAATAAACTGATATATCTGTTCTTCTTCCTTCAATAAGAACCCATCCTGATATGGCACGAACTGAAGACCTTCCAAGTATTCCATAACAAGGCTTTCTTTATCTTTCTGACGAACAATCACAATACCTTCTGGTATATGCGATGCCAATGGATTAATTTCATAAGCTCCATACTTAAACTTAATAGTTGCCTTGATATGATTTTTATATTTATCCAGATAAATCTCTGTCTGTACTTCCTCTACGATATAGTTATCTCTAAGGCTCTTTGGTACATCAATGGACATGGTTTCATTTATCTTTGGAAGCACCAAATCCAAGAAGCGCTGCTTATCTTCCCCTCTAAATACAAGGGAATCCCTATCTTTACCAAGACTGCTGTAAAATGGCAGAAAGTTCTGAATAAACTTCTTGTCCGGCTCATAAACTACATCATCATAAAGAATCAGACTTCCATCACTGGCAAGTGGTATCATCTGATAATCTGCACTATAATCCAGGGAAATTTCATCCTCCTTTGCAGAAATATAAAATCCAAGTTCCGGATTCCCCTTTACAAAGGTTACATTCGGATATACCTTTTCCTTTAAAATCAGTGTGAATTTTTCTTTACCTAAAGTTGCCAGCAAACGTTTTAACATGTTCTTAGAAAAAGACATCTCACTTTTAGCAAATAAATTAGTAGTATATGCACCCTTTCCAAGTACCTCCTGAATCTCATAGATATCAAGCAAATGCTCCAAAAATCCTTTAGTTCTCTTACTGAACCGATGCTCTCCATGTACAAAATGAAATTCTTTTCCTAAATGTATGGTTGTTCCGTCATAATAATCACCTAAGAATTTGCGTAAATTCTGTACCTTATACATACGGCTGCTTCCAACAGTTACTGACACCTGTGCTTTGTCTTCTTTTTCCTTAAAAACAGATGGAATTGTGACAACTGGGCGGATGTCATAGGTTTCCCCATACATTTCCTTAAAATCCTGCTTACTGAAGTACTCTAAGATGTTAAACGCTTTCTTCTCATCACCGGAACGATTTTTCCCTTCCGCACGCCCCATATAATCCTGCACAAATAAGAGCATTGCAACAATATGCTTACATGCCCCATTTCTCTTAATATAATCTGGACAATTACAGGAATAAGAAAGACTTCCATCCTCTTTCCAGGTCAGATTAACGATGTGTGGATTGTTACCTGTAACAGTCCCTCTGTAAGTCTGGGTTTTACCAGACCACATTACATTGGAAACCGCCCCACTTTGAAAATAACGAACGCCTCTTTGAAAACGAACTTCATCAATTGCCAGTTTTTTAATTTCTTCTTTTGATAAACGAACCACCTGCATGCACTCCTTTTAACTCTTATGTCTGTCTTTACTGCTGTATCTTCAAGTATTGCCGCATATATGCTGCTCTATGTCAAAATTTCTATTTTCCTATTGTAACTTCTGCGTATTTTACTGAAGCCATCGCATCTTTACAGTAGGCATCTGCACCAATTTTATCTGCGTATTCCTGTGTAAGCACTGCACCACCTACCATTATCTTAACCCCAGGTGCATTCTCTCTAAGCTGCTTAATTGTCTCTTCCATACTTGGCACGGTTGTTGTCATTAAGGCACTTAAACCTACCACAGACACCTGTTCTTTGATTGCTGTTTCTACAATTACTTCTGGCGGTACATCTTTCCCAAGGTCAATGACATCATAGCTGTAATTTTCTAAAAGTACCTTTACAATATTCTTACCAATATCATGAATATCTCCTTTTACGGTAGCTAAAATCACTTTTCCCTTCTTCTCCTGTACCTGACCGGACTGGCTTAAATGGTCTTTGATTACGTCAAAGGCTGCTTTTGCCGCTTCCGCACTCATTAAAAGCTGAGGTAAAAATACACTTCCAGCTTCAAATCCTTTTCCAACCGTATCTAATGCAGGAATCATACAGGAATTAATCATATCCAAGGCTTCTTTTGCTGCTAATAACTCTTTTGCTGCCAAAGAAGCTTCCTCCTTTAATCCCTTTTTCACTGCACGGATTAATACCTCTTCCTTGGTATCCTGTAAATCATTTTCCTTTTCGGCTGGAGGTATTTTTGCCGTCTGTGCCTTGATTTCTGCCTCTTCTACTGCATATGTTTCAATATACTGAGTACAATTATCATCTAAATCTGCCAGCGCACAATAACTGTAATAAGAACGCATCATAGCCTCTGAATTTGGATTAATGATTGCTGCACTCAAGCCATTCTGCAATGCCATAGTGAAAAATGCTGCATTTATATATTCTCTTCTTGGAAGTCCAAATGAAATATTTGAAACTCCCAGGATCGTTTTCCCGTTTAATTCATCCCTTACTCTGCGAATTGTCTCCAGAGTAGTTAAAGCCCCTTTGTTATCGGAACTGATAGTCATACAAAGACCATCAATGATGATGTCCTTTGGTTCAATTCCATATTCCAAAGCCTTTTTGTAAATCTTTTTGGCGATGGCAATTCTTCCATCAGCTGTTTCTGGGATTCCATTTTCATCTAATACAAGAGCAACCACTACACCACCATATTTCTTTATCAATGGAAATACAGCATTCATAACCTCTTCTTTTCCATTTACGGAGTTAATCAAAGGCTTTCCGTTATAGATTCGCATTGCCTTTTCCATAGCTTCGATATTGGCTGTATCTAACTGTAATGGAAGGTCACAAACACTCTGAATTTCTTGTACTGCCTCTGTAAGAAGAGCTACTTCGTCAATTTCAGGGTGTCCCACATTCACATCCAGTACATGAGCACCATTATCCTGCTGCGTTAGTGCTTCTTTTAAAATGTAATCTAAGTCATGTTCTACAAGAGCCTGTTTAAATTTGGACTTACCAGTTGGATTGATACGCTCCCCAATGATAATTGGCTGTTTATCAAATACCACTGCCTGGGAATAAGAAGAAATCACTGTGCGTTTTTTCTTAAGCACCTCGGTCACTGGCATATCCTTTGTGAGTGCCACGGTCTTTTCAATATGCTCCGGTGTAGTACCACAACAACCACCAATAACAGAAGCTCCCATTTCTGCAATTTCTTTCATATATTGTGCAAACTGAGATGCATCAATATCATATACAGTCTTTCCATCCTCCGTTCTAGGAAGACCTGCATTTGGATTTACAATCACTGGAACGGATGCCACCGCAAGAATATCTTTTGCTATCTTTGCCATCTGCACCGGACCCAAACCACAGTTGATACCAAGAGCATCTACTCCAAGACCTTCTAACATGGCTACTGTCGACTCTACACTACCACCAGTTAAGAGCTTTCCCTTTTCATCAAAAACCATGGTTACAAATATCGGCAAATCACAGTTTTCCTTAGCTGCAAGAACCGCTGCCTTGGTCTCGTAGCTATCACTCATAGTCTCTACAAGAACTAGGTCAGCACCTTCTTTGGCACCAACTAATACAACTTCCTTGTATAATTCATATGCAGATTCAAATTCCAAATCTCCAAGAGGCTTTAAAAGCTTGCCAGTTGGTCCCATATCTAAGGCTACAAATCGGCTGTTATGACGTTCTTCAAAATTTGCAATCCCTGCTGTCTGTTCTTCTAATTTCAACTCTGCAATGGCCTGCTTGGCATTCTTCATGGCAGCAGTCACAATTTCCTCTACAGTATAACCGGCTTCTTTATTGAATTTGAGGCTGTTTGCCCCAAAAGTGTTGGAGTTAATGATATTAGCCCCTGCTCTTAAATATTCCTTATGTATCTCTACTAAGATTTCCGGATGCAGAATATTCCAAGTCTCTGGTAATTCACCAGCCTGTAAGCCCCTTGCCTGCAAAAGACTTCCCATTCCTCCGTCAAAATATAACCTTTTCTCTTTTATTACCTCTAAAATACTCATATTTAACATCTCCCAAACTGATTTCTAGTTTCTTCGATACACACAGTCTGACTTTTCACAGACTTCACACCCCTTTACCTCGCATCTGTGGGGTTTTCTGCTAAGTCCAATGACCGCACTAACTGACTTAGTGGGTGTCATTAGCAGGCTGTCTGTCAAATGTATGCCAATTCTCTTATCTGCCTCTAAAGTCCCAAGCAAAGCTTTCTGGCATTCCAGTGGAAAGTCTCCATATCCCGGACTAAATCGTGGTCTTGTATAAAACCCCATCTCTTCCCATTCCTTTGAAAGCTTCCTACACTGTTCATCGCAAAATTCTTCTAAAAGAGCGGTTGCCACCGCTTGGATGACTACCACACGACTCATTTCAAACTTGCTGTATCTCTTTATCAACTGGTCAATTCCGAGTCCTAAGGTTGCAGCAAAGAAAATGACTTGCTCGCAATCCTTAAGGTTGGTTGCCAAGTTCTGGCTTTGTGTAGAAAACACACCAAAATCAATGAACTCATTTTCTTGCTCTGATACAGCCTTTACTGGTAATACCTTTGTTACAACCTTTGGTGATGCGCATCTTCCCACCTCTACGATACACTCTTCTATTAACTTCTGAACCGTTTCATCTGCTTCAGATTTGCTGTATCCAAGATATCGTAAGATTTCCTTTTTGTCTGCCTGCACGCCTTCACCACCTGTTATTTTCTATTTTGCCTTTCTAACTATTATAATACATAAAAAAAGAAGCTGCAAACCATTACAGCCCTTTTTTTGTGATTTTTTATATTTTTTATTGTATCTATAATGAAATATCTATTGTACCACCAATGTTTTCCGCCTCAAATGAACTTACACCAACATTTCCTGTATCACTTAATGTCACACCACCTGCATTATATCTACCAGACAATGCCGTCTTTTCTGGCACAGTCTGCTTATCCATATTACTATCCTTCTTGGAAGGCTTTGTAATTTCCACCTCTCCATTCTTCTTTGCATATAATTCGCGAATTTTTTCACGCATTTCAGCCTCTGATAATGAGTTGAAATGGAAAGTTGCAGAAGTTCCTTTGTTTCTTTTTCTTTTAGCAGGGGGTTTTCTACGTTTTCTTTTGGTTGCTTTTTCAAGCTCCTCTACTTCCTCCATAGATTCTTTTGATTTCTCCATGGATTCTTCTAGCTTCGCCTGCTGTTCTTCCATTTTGGCTACCATTTCTTCGTGCTTAAGCCTCTGTTCCTCTGTCATATCTGATTGGTCTATCTTTGCTTTATAGTGTTCACTTGCCACATAGATTCGATGGGCATCAGCAAAGTGATTCAGTTTTGCCACATCCACAGAGACGCCGCCACCTTCTCCCCCTGTTCCTTTTGGCATGGAAGCACTGATTGCGGTCATATACACCTGATTAGACTGTTCCTTTGTCTTTGCCTGTTCCATCTGACGTTCCAGCATTTCACGTTCCATTAAAGTCTGCTGAACCTTTTTATAAAGCTCAGGACTATGCTCACGAAGATAGGCAAGCTCCTTTGCACTTAGCTTCTTGCCTGCATTAAATTTCAACATGATACCACTGATTTTGCTGCTATCCCCATTATTCTGCTGTGCCATTCTTGCCTGATTGGCTCTAAAAGAAGCATTTTTATCCTGAACCTCACTTTTAGTTCCAATTGTGATTGTTTTACCGCCAACCTGAAGCTTAACTTTATCCGAAAATATTGACTGTCCATAAGCTGACATATTGATATTCACAAAATCACCTTCCAATCCTTTGTAACCAGACTTACAACTCCTTTTGTAAGCTCATAAAAAACCAAACTGCCGACAACACTTTAAGATACTCTCTTATTGTGTATATCGGCATTTCTTATTCATTCCTTTATTCTTCTATTTTAGTCCCAATGTAATAAAATCCTTTAGATTCTTCAAGCTTCACGGACACAATCTTACCGATTAAGCTCTCATCTCCCACAAAGTGAACTAAACTATTGTTACTCATACGACCTGTTACCATGGTATCATCATGATCGTTCTTATCTTCTACAAGAACTTCCACTATCTTTCCTTCATCTCTGGAAC
>CAZRLE010000076.1:0-9332 GCA_964600705.1 uncultured Lachnoclostridium sp.
GACAGGCAATGTTATGCTCGTCAATATACGCTTTCATCTGTTCATTGCTCCATGCATCTACAGAACCTTCGATTGTAATTCCATTGTCGTGCATGTAATCTTCAATAATTTTATCTGCTCTAAATCTTTCGTGACATTCTTTACAATCCATTAATGGGTCAGAGAAGCCGCCTAAATGTCCGGAAGCAATCCATGTCTGTGGATTCATAAGAATCGCACAGTCAACACCTACATTATAAGGATTCTCCTGAATAAACTTCTTCCACCAGGCTTTTTTAACGTTGTTTTTTAATTCCACACCGAGATTACCATAATCCCAAGTGTTAGCAAGTCCTCCGTAAATTTCTGAACCTGGATATACAAATCCTCTCGCTTTTGCTAATGCAACGATTTTGTCCATTGTTTTTTCCATAATGTTTCTCCTTCCATCTCTCCATATTATTATTTTTGATATTTTGTAACTGTTCAGAGTCAAGCAAAATTTTATAAAACAGACGTAAAATGCTTGCATTTTTTAGATCGTTTTTAAAATTTTATTTGGCGGATACGCCACACCGAGGAAACACGAAGTGTTTTCGAGGTTGGTTCTGAATAGTTACGTTATTTTTTTATCAAACTTAATAAATAATATTCTGCCCCTATTCTACTCTCTTCCAAAACATTTTTCAATAGTTTTTCTATTAAATCAATTGTATTTATAAGTATTTTCTATAAATTTAAATTTTTAACCAAAAAACTACATCTATTAACAACCTTATCATCCAAATATCTCCAGAAACTCCAGTGACTTAAAGGTATGATTCACATAAATGTCCAGATATTCTTCCATACATTCTTCCAGTTCCTTTAATACCTCCGGAGTAACGGTAAAGGTATATAGCTTTTCCACCGGTGTACCAATTATGTACTGCATGGCATATACAGCCGCCGGCGAAAGTCTTCTTTTATCCCAAACATCCTTTTCTCTACTGCACTCCATACACAAAAGCCCGCCTTCTCTGCCGGAAAATACCATATTTTCTTCTTTCTTACCGCACTTGGTACATTCAAACATCTGTGGTGCTTCTCCGTTTAATGCCATGATTTTTAATTCAAAAATTACACGCACCAGCTTATAGGATATGGTCTTTTTCGTAAGACACCGAAGTGTCTGATACAAAAGCTTTAAAATTCCTACTGCCTCTACATTTTCCCTCGTGAGATAGTCTGCAAATTCGCAAAAATAGAAGCCATAATAGGCTCCTTCCAAGTCCTCTCGCAGTTCACTAAAATAGTTGCTGATTTCTCCACCTGACACCGTATAAGAATCTCTTCCACGATAAACGTTAAAGTTTCCAAAGGAAAATGGATGGGTACAAGAAAGCAAGGGGCTGTTTGGTCTTCTAGCCCCTCTTGCAAATGCCGCTATCTTTCCATGTTCCTTTGTGAGAATTACCAGCCTCTTATCATACTCTCCAATGGGCATAGCCGATAAAACCATTCCCATGACTGTTTCCTGATTCATCTGCCAGCCCACCTTCTTTCTTCCCAGATTCCTGCTCTTCTCTCTGTTCCAGTTCCTGTCGTTCTTCGCTTGCACAGGCGTAATTCAGATAATCACTGACACTGCCTGTCAATTCAAATATGTTCCAGTAATCTGCATTCTTCATTGTGCTTTCCCCCTGTAATCATAAGTCTATGATTATAGGATTTCCCATTCAAAACGCCTTATGCAGTGATCAGGCAGGTTTAAATTTCCTTTTTGTTGTATCCGTAGTTCTTCATTAAGAAATCACTGTCTCTCCAATCCTTCTTAACCTTAACCCATATTTTTAAATTTACCTTCATATCCAAAAGGTTCTCAATCTCAATGCGGGCATCGGTTCCAATTGCCTTTAACATAGCACCTTGTTTACCGATGATAATTCCCTTGTGGGAATCTCTTTCACAGACAATGGTTGCATCAATATCCACAATATGACCATGTCTTCTAGTCTTCATCTGGTCAATGGCAACTGCAATACCATGTGGAATCTCATCATCCAGACGGCGAAGTGCCTTTTCACGGATTAACTCTGCTACAATCTGTCTTTCCGGCTGGTCTGTGATGGTGTCTTCATCAAAATACTGTGGTCCTTCCGGAAGGTGTTTGAAAATCTCCTCTAAAAGATTTTCTGTATTTTCTCCATTGATTGCTGCTACCGGAATAATTGCTGCAAATTCACAAATATCTTTGTAGGCGTCAATGAAAGTGAGGATTTCTTCTTTTTTAACTGTATCAATCTTATTGATTACAAGAATAACCGGTGTTTTGGTCTTGGAAAGCTGCTCTGCAATATGCTGTTCCCCTGCTCCAATATAAGTAGTAGGTTCTACCAGCCACAAAATAACATCTACTTCATTCAAAGTACGTTCCGCTACTGTTACCATGTATTCTCCAAGCTTATTCTTTGCCTTATGAATACCCGGTGTGTCAAGGAAAATAATCTGTCCCTTTTCACTGGTGTAAACGGTCTGAATACGATTTCTGGTAGTCTGTGGTTTGTTAGAAGTAATTGCAATCTTCATTCCAATCAACTGATTCATAAGAGTAGATTTCCCTACATTTGGTCTTCCAATTAATGTTACAAAACCTGATTTGTATACTTCGTTCATCTTTCGTCCCTTTCTATTTCAATAAACTCTTTACTTCCTTAAATAATTCCTTCTGTTCCTCTATCTTGCTTTCGCTTCCCACTACGCAAATATGTCCCGCATCATAAACTGCTTTTGTCATACCTGCAAAGCTTCGAATTTCTTCTGGAGTTGTGTCTAATATCTGATTTCTTTCCTGCTGAAGAAACGCTTCATTTACGCCACACATATATGCTCCAAACGAACGTGCTCCTTTTGCAGATGGATTCAATGGTATATCCATACCACTAATCGTTCCGATGATATATTTGGTCATGTCTCTTTCATCTGCATCGAATTCTTTTACATAGTTCCAGACATTTTTGTAAATCTCATCGGTTTCCTTTAAATTAGGATCGCGGTAAGAAGCAAAATAGCCCTTTCCATCGTAAGAAAATCCACATCCGCAGCCATAGGCACCGCCTTTGACACGAATATTGTTCCATAAATAGTCATATTCTAAAATCATGCGTAACACCTTGAAGGAACCGCTATACTCTGGTACTGCATCCTTCCAGCTTCCGCAACGTGCCACGAACTGCACCTGACCTGGTGTTTTAAATCCTTCGTTTTTCTGCTCTGGTGTAAGTTTCTCCATTGCTTCTGGTGCTTGACCCTTTTCCAACACAGAAAGAAATCCTTCCATTTCTTTTTCCAAGGCTTCATAGCCACTGTCATCAGCTGTAATACTGATGCAAAGGTTGTCTTTTCTAAAAATGCAGGCTGCTAACTTCTTTAATTCTACAATTACTTCTGCTTTTCTTTCCTCAAAGTTCTTATCAATATCTGCAATAAAGTCATAATAACCCACACCACCGGACATATCATCATAAACATCACTTTCTGAAAAATATGCCATTGCTCTTCTTACTGCCACCGCATTACCTCTGGACATAAGTCGCATTTCCAGTCGGGACTTACTTTCTGCAATGATTTCTTTCAGACGTCTTTCATCATCCATAATGGTCTTGTCCATGATTTCCACAATAAGCTCCATTGCTTTGGAAATCTGTTCATATAATACCTTTGTCTTCACCTCAAAACGTGCTGTAAAGCTCTCTTCCCCGGCTACACTATTATAAATATTAATTGTTGCTCCAATGCCACCGGTATGAATATTTATCTCATTGGACAAATCCAAATAGCTATAATTCTTAGTATCTACATATCCAAGTACCGTTGACAGTAAGCCTAAATAAGATGCCTTCTTTCCTAAATCAGAAATATCAAAGCTAAACTTCAGATAAGCAATGTCCTGGGTATACATCTTATGATGAAGGGTCTTGATTCCCTTTAACTGCTTCTCCTCATTATAGAGAGGTCTTACTTTTCTATCAATATCCTCTCTGGAAAGCAATGGAATGGTTTCAATTTCTTCTTTTGTAGAAGGTGTCTCCTCATATTCATGAAGCTTATGAGTATCCTCAATCAATTTCTGAATTTCTTCTTTGGAGAGGCTTTCCTTGTATGCCTGAAGTTTCTCTGTCAGTGCCTGTTCTTTCTGAGCGGTCAGACCAACCTTTGGTGTTACCATAACTACTGCACTATGGTCATTATTTAAAATATATGTTTCAATCAAACTTTCGTAGTATCCAGTTCCAATCTGTGCTTTTAAAAATGCAAAGATATCTTCTGTACAAATATGGATAAATGGCTTTGTGTCATCGTATAACCAGCTATCCAGTATCTGAAGCCCATACATGAGTCCCTTTGGATAAGAACCAAAATCTCCTTCTTTAACACGGAATTCAAAATAATTAATTGCTCCACGCAATGCTTTTTCATCAATTCCCTTTTTAGCAATTTCCTGCAGTGTTGTCTTAATGGTTTCTACAAACTCTTCCTTACGATGGGCGTCTGCGTTCTTAGCAATAATAGAAAAGACTGGCTGTAATATTCCATTGTCATATGTGCTAAAGACATCTTTTCCAAGTCCCTTATCCAATAAAGCCTGCTTAAGTGGTGCTCCCGGAGTCTCTAATAAGGCAAAATCCAATACCTGGAATGCCATATAAAGCTCTCTGTCAAGACTGGTTCCAACTACTGTATTGTAGCTCAAATATGTTTTTTCTTCTTCCGTCTCATCTTCTGCAATGGAGTATTCTTCTGTCACTTGGCGAAGTTCCCCAAATGGCATTTGCATCTTAATCTCAGAATCTACCGGTTCCTTCTCGAAATGACACAAATAATTCTCGTCCATCCAGATTAATCTTTCTTCAACATCCATATCTCCGTACAAATAAATGTAACTATTGGAAGCATGGTAATACTTTCTATGGAAATCCAAAAACTGCTCATACGTTAAGTCCGGGATACAATCCGGGTCGCCACCGGACTCTGTTCCATACGCAGTGTCTGGAAACATAGTCTTTTGAATCAGTCGGAACAGCACCTGCTCTGGTGAAGAAAATGCACCCTTCATCTCATTGTATACAACGCCATTATATTCCAATGGACTGTCTTCGTCCTCTAACTCATAATGCCAGCCTTCCTGTTTAAAGATTTCTTCTTTTTTATAAATATTAGGATAGAATACTGCATCCATATAAACATGCATCAGATTCTTAAAATCCTTTTCGTTGCAGCTTGCAACGGGATATACTGTTTTATCCGAATAAGTCATGGCATTTAAAAATGTATTTAAAGAACCCTTTGCCAATTCAATGAATGGGTCTTTTGCCGGGAACTGTTTCGAACCACATAACACAGTATGTTCAATGATATGTGCTACACCTGTAGAATCCATTGGCGGTGTACGAAAACCAATGGAAAATACTTTATTGTTATCTTCATTGGAGATTGCAATTACTCTTGCCCCACTTTTTTTATGGCGAAATACCATTCCAAACCCTTGCAGTTCCTTCAAATATTCTTTTTCTACAAATTCATAGCCTTTTACCTTCTCTGTTACCTTTACAGCCATGTTACTCTCCTTTTTACCTCAATTACATCTATCTGATTAGTCATTATTATTTTCAATGAATTTCTCGATTACGTATGCAATACCATCCTCATTGTTGGATAACGTAATAAAATCTGCCGCTTCCTTTACTTTATCCTGAGCGTTAGCCATTGCCACACCAAGTCCTGCATATTTAATCATGGAAAGATCATTAAATCCATCTCCACAACAGATTAACTCATCCTTTGTATAACCAAGACTCTTTAGCAGCTTATCAAGAGACTGTGCTTTATCAATTCCCTTAGGCATAATTTCTAAGAAAAATGGTTCTGAACGATAGATATTAAGTACCGTTCCAAATCGTTTTGCACAATTACGCTCCACTCGCGCCATGTGTTCATCGTGGCCGGTTAACAGGCATTTATTTACATCAAATGTAACGTATTCCGGGAAGTTTTCTACTTCCTTAATCGGAAGCTTATTAATACCCGCTTCTATTTCAATATATTTATCAATTCCATTTCCAGAAACAATGGTCTGATCTTCATAAGTAATAATTCCCGTATCCTGTGCCAATGCCTCCTCGTATATTTCCTTTATAATCCACTTTGGCAAAGTGTCATTACATACAGATTCATTCGTCTTACAATTAATAATTCTTGCTCCATTGTAAGACAAAATATAACTTCCATATTCCTTTAATTTTAATTCCTCTGCTAATGGAAGGACTCCAGGAGTTGGTCTTCCTGACGCAAGTACAACCTTAATTCCTTTTTCCTGAATGCGGAATAAAGCTTCCTTTGTCTTTGGTGTAATTTTCTTTTCTGAATTGGTTAGTGTTCCGTCTAAATCCAGTGCAATAATTTTATACGCCATGAGTACAATCCCTTTCTTTTCGCTATTCTTTATTATTTTCTGTCCAAAAGCACACTATTAGTACTATTATACCATAAAAAGCCATTATTTTACAGACCCAATCTTCCATTTCAAGTACTTTTGATATATGATATTCTTAAAAGTTAGTTACCATTATTAGAAAGAATGTGAAACAATGAATAAATGTATTTTATTTAAAGGTGAAATCGAAACCCTTGAATATTTTTCCCTGGAGCTGGCAAAAGCCTTTACAGAACAGGGTATTTCTGTTTTTGTATTTGATTTTCTGGATGAAGAAGCCAGTTTCCGTGCACTTAAGGAATTCTGTAAAGGAACTCCTCCTATTATGATTACCTTTAATTTTACTGGTATTCGCGGTGATGACATCTTTTACGATGACACAGGCAGACTTTTTTGGAATACCCAACAGATTCCATGCATTAATATCGTAGTAGACCACCCGTTTTATTATGATAAGCTTTTGGCAATTGTCCCTGAACGCTACTGGCAAATATCCATTGATCGCCAGCACGAAGCTTATATGCAACGGTTCTATCCATATATTAAGCTGCTTCCATTTCTGCCCTTGGGAGGAACCTCTATTCAAGAAACGCCTCTTCCTATAGGAGCACGCTCTACTGATGTAGTCTTTACCGGTAATTATACACCACCAAAGACCTTTAACCAGTACATTGAACGTCTCGGAGACGAATACACTGCCTTTTACCATGGCATTATTGATGACTTAATTGCCCATCCTAATCGTTCTATGGAACAAGTAATGGAGGAACATCTGCTTCGTGAAATGGGAAATTTGTCTGACTATGATCTTCGTACCGCTATGGCAAATATGATTTTTATTGATTTGTATGTGCGCTTTTATTTCCGAGGACTGGTTGTAAAAACCCTTGCAGAACATGGTATCAAAATTCATCTCTATGGAAGCGGATGGGAAAAGCTTGACTGCAACTGTCCTGAAAACCTTATTATTGGTGGACCTCTTACCTCTCATCAATGCCTGCAGGTAATCAGCCAGAGCAAAATCTCCTTAAATGTTATGCCTTGGTTTAAAAATGGTGCCCATGATCGAATCTTTAATTCCCAGTTAAATGGTGCCATTTCTCTTACCGATGACAGTATCTATTTGAGAGAACACCTTACAGATGGCAAAAACTGTATTTTCTATGATTTAAATGATATTGGAAGCTTACCAGACATTGTGTCCCATTTACTGGACCAGGAAAAACAAATGGAAGCAATCGCAGCAAACGGTTATCACACTGCAATTACTTCCCACTCATGGAAAAAGAGAGCAGACGTCCTGCTCTCCAATATTCAACAGCTTATTTAAGAGTCTTCACAGAGAGTTACCATTCCTAACTCCCTATGAAATTGATAACAAGATTTTTTGTATAAATACTGTTTTATAATACACAAAAAGTCGTTTTCTCAAGGAAAAGTTACATTTTCGTTTATTATTTTTACTGCTTTATATGGAAATTTTCCCCTATATATGCTAGACTGATTTCAAGTATACGGCAACTTTTATTAACGAAATAGAGGAGGAACAAAATGAAACGACAGGACTATTTAAAATGGGATGAGTATTTCATGGGAATTGCTATGTTATCTGCAATGAGAAGCAAGGACCCAAGCACTTGCGTAGGTGCATGCATTGTTAGTGAAGATAACAAAATTCTTTCCCTAGGCTATAATGGTATGCCAATCGGCTGTTCCGATGATGAATTTCCATGGGATAGAGAAGGCAATGCTTTAGATACCAAATATCTTTATGTATGTCACGCTGAACTGAATGCCATTCTCAATTATACAGGGAATCAGTTAAAGGGTGCCAAAATCTACACCACTTTATTCCCATGTAATGAATGCACAAAAGCACTGATTCAGTCCGGAATTAAAGAAGTAATCTACCTTTCTGATAAATATGCCGGAAGTGATTCTGTAGTTGCGGCAAAAAAAATGATGACAAGTACACAGATTAAGTTTCGGGAATATAAGCCAGTGAACAAGAACGTGACACTTTCTCTATAAAAATGACGCGAAAAAGAGAGGTAAGTGTTTCCACGCAGGGACGCTATCGTTCGTCATCCAATATTGCATTTTCCTCTATATAGACAAAAACCTCTTCCTTTAGCCTTTCCCACTTATCCTCGTTTGCTACGTAATATCGTGGGCAGTCTTTGCCGGTTACGTCGTAGTGGCGGATGATGTCATCTTGTTTTAGGTTATAACGACCACACAGCCATGCGGTTAATTTGATTAAGGAATCATAGGTTTCTTTTGTGAATTTGCCTGTTTCGTCTGGATGACAGCATTCTATGGCAATGGTATCTTTGTTGCGCTCATTGGAGGCATAAGCAATTTCTTCTAATGGAAGACACTGGATTATGGTACCATCTAAGCCGATAATGAAATGGCTGCTTGCCTTGGTTATTTTACTGTCTTTTAATCCTTCAAAATAGTTACGGTTACCTGCTGCATCGGAACCTGGATTAGCGGTATAATGAATGACGATTCCCTTGACTTTTTTCAGTGGGTCCTGTGGTCTGGAATATTCATTTGGCGTTAGGAAATCTTGTATTCGTTCTGGTTCTGCTACCTGCTTAGTCCTTTGTATATTGGTTGCCACTGACCTCAAATCAAAATTTGTCCCAAAGAAATGACAAACCAAACAAAGCATTGCTACCCCAAAAAGGGTAACAATGCTTAATTTTATTATTGTTTGTATTCGATTGTGTTTTTTGGTTTTTCGTTTATTTGCCATTTTCAACACTTCACAATACTATTAGTCACCTACTGTATAATTTGGTGCTTCTTTTGTAATATGAATGTCATGTGGATGACTTTCCTTCAAGGAAGCTGCAGAAATCTTAACAAATCT
>CAZRLE010000077.1:0-9331 GCA_964600705.1 uncultured Lachnoclostridium sp.
GCCATAACGCTTTCCTCCTAGGTTATATAAATTCACTCTAATCATCAATATATTGTGCCAAATCAGCTGCACCTCTTGTAAGTCCGGTAATACCCGTTCTTACAAGTTCAATAATCTCAAAGCCTTCTAACAGCTTAATAAACGCATCCAGCTTAGCCTGATTGCCAGTTAACTCAACCATCATAGATTCCATGGAAACGTCTACAATCTTCGCTCTGAAAATATCTGCTACTGCAATGATTGCCTGCCTGTCCTTCTGCGTCACGGCAACCTTAACGAGAATTAATTCTCTGCAAACAGATTCACCATCTGCAAGCTCTGTGATGGACTTTACGTCTTCCAGCTTCGCTACCTGCTTCTTAATCTGGTCTAAAATCTGTTCATCTCCAGTCGCTACTACCGTCATTCTGGAAATTCCAGGAGTCTCAGTCTCACCTACAGTCAAACTGTCGATGCTGTATCCTCTTCGGCTGAATAAACCAGAAACTCGGCTTAAAACACCGGCTGTGTTATCCACCAAAATAGATAATACCATTCTACGCATCCTACATCCTCCATTCTACATATTCTCCTCATGTCCCTCACACCCTATCACTGTGATGTGCTAAACAATAATTAAAAATTATTGTAACAAGCGAACTTCTATTTGTCAATTCATATTTTGTTTTTTCATTGTCAGACAGTTTGACCATGTACAGATGATATAATAGATGTATGAGAGCTTACTGGCAAAACAGCTATTATAGCAATCTGTATATGGCTGAACTTATTCAACTTCTTTAAAAATAAATGTATGCAAAGCCTCTATATTCATCTGCATATCCGGTACCAACACCGCCATGCCATCAATTCTCTGATTGGTATAAGAATTGTCCACCGGTATACGGCACTGTTCAAACTCTGTAGTTCCCATCGTAAGAACCATCATAATATAGGAAGTAATTTCTTCATTACTTAAGTCTGTTGTAATAGAAGGCAGTATCTCTTCGGCAAGCCCTAATAATTCACCAACCGGCATCGCCTTAACTTTCGTAAAAATGGACTGTAACACAGTTCTTTGTCTCTGAGTTCTTCCAAAATCACCTTTGGCATCCTGTCGGATTCTGGTGTAGGCAAGTGCCTGTTCCCCATTCATATTATTAAGCCCCGACTTTACTTCCTTTACCGTCCCCTTAGTTTTGGCATAGGCTGTAGTCAGATACTTATACTCGGCATCCGTAAGTTCAATTTCCACACCGCCTATGGTGTTGATTACATCTTTAAACGCCGCAAAATCCACAATAGCATATCCATCTACCTTAATACCAAAGTTCTGGGCTACGGTCTGATATAAAAGGGAAATGCCTCCATAAGAATATGCCGCATTGAAACGATTCTCACCATGTCCCGGTATTGAAATATACAAATCTCTCATTAAAGAGGTTAACTTTAGCTGCTTATGCTCCTGGTCTATAGTAAGTATCATTACCGAATCTGAACGCCCTGCTTCCTTCCACGACTCTCTCTTATCGGCTCCTACCAAAAGAATATTGGTAATTCTGCGTTCTGATACCAGATTATCTTCATCCACCTCAACATCATTTAAATCAATCCCTGTCTCTCTGTCCAAAAGGGATAGGGTGTAATTGTACTGATAGGTAAATCTGGCAGCCAGATGGCCAATTAGGACCGCACAAATCATTAATGTAGGTATAAGGCAGCCTGTTTTCTTCTTACGTCTTCTCTTCTTTCTCCCTGCCATTTTCCTCATCCATTTCTCATTCTATTAATTACTCTTCTAATTCCAATTTCAAAGGCTTAGTTATCCCAATAAGAAGGATTCATACTAAGCTTTTTTACAAGCTTTTTCGGAAGCTTTTCATAGTTCTGGCCAAACTTATAGCCTAAGAACTTAAAACCACTCTGCATAATCAAATCTGGTATCATATACCATTTGCCAATCTTAATTAAATGCTTTGCTGAATTCTTCACAAGGCGGATGCCTTCTGATTCTGACTTAACTCCTGCAAAAATCTCCTTATACTGCACCTGTGAAACTGCCAAATCAAAGTTTCTGGTAAACTGCTGCCAGTATGTGTACTTATGTGAATGTACTACCTTAGCACCTGCTGCATATCCGATGGAATAACCACCCTTTATAATCTTAGATGCCATAATCATATCTTCATTGAAAATGGTCTTTAATACAAAACCGCCCATTTCATCATAAACACTCTTGCGATAAGCCGCACACACATTAGAACAGAAATAAGTTTTAATACCAAGACGTTCCAAATCCTTCTTAGACTTTACACTGTCCTCTTCCGGATAATTAAATACTCTTGTATATTTTTCCACTTCTCCGGCATTTTTACCTGCCAGCTGTCTTCCATAGACTGCTGCCACTTCTTCCTGCTCAAATGGCTTTAAAATTGCTTCTATGAGGTGTGAATCCGTTGGTACGGCATCCTGTGTCATAAAAAGCACAAATTCCGCAAAAGACAAAGAGGCACCTAAATTTCTAGTGCCACCGTGGTCAAAATCTGCTTTTTCTATATGATGAATAGAGAGGTTTGGGATATTCCCAAACTTCTCTACTCTTTCCTGTTCCTTCCCATCTTTGGTACTCATCAAGATAATGTGGTCCGGCTTCTTTGTCTGTTTTTGTAAGCGTTCAATCAACTTATCTAATTTTTCATCCGGCTTATAAACCGGAATCACTACATCAATTGTTTTATTCGTCATAATATCCCCTAACGCCCAAAGCTTATTACATATCGAAGTAAGACACCTATAATCTCTTAATTCTTTCCACTGCTTCTACTGTATTTTCGTAGCTTCCAAAACCAGTCAGACGGAAATATCCTTCACCACTTGGTCCAAATCCAGAACCAGGAGTTCCTACTACATTGGCATTTTCTAATAAATAGTCAAAGAATTCCCATGAAGTCATTCCCTTTGGTGTTTCCAACCATACATAAGGAGCATTTACACCGCCAGATACATTGTAACCTGCGGAAATAAGACCTTCCTTAATTGTCTTGGCATTATTCATATAATAAGCAACCTGTGCTGCTGTCTGAGCCTGTCCTTCCGGTGTATAAACTGCTTCTCCGGCTCTTTGGATAATGTATGGAGCACCATTGTACTTAGTTCCATGTCTTCTTGCCCAAAGAGCATTTAAGGAAACATCACCACATTTCAAATCCTTAGGAATTACTGTAAAGCCAAGACGAACTCCTGTGAAACCAGCATTTTTAGAAAAACTTCTAAGCTCAATGGCACAAGTTCTTGCGCCTTCACATTCATAAATGGTATGTGGTACATTTTCCTCGGAAATATAAGCTTCATAAGCCGCATCATAAATAATAACGGCCCCTACTTTATTGGCATAGTCTACCCATACCTGTAACTGGTCTTTGGTAATAGTAGAACCAGTTGGATTGTTTGGATAGCAAAGATAAATAATGTCTGGAGTTTCTTCTGGAAGCTCCGGTGCAAAGTTATTTTCCTTTTTACATGGCATGTAAATAACATTATCCCACATTTCTGTTGCATGGTTGTAATTACCTGCTCTGCCTGCCATAGCATTTGCATCCACATAAACAGGGTATACAGGGTCGCATACGGCAATTTTATTATCTAAGGAAAAGATTTCCTGAATGTTACCAGAATCACATTTTGCTCCATCACTAATGAAGATTTCATCAATGGAAATCTGTGCGCCTCTCTTTTCATAATCATGCTTTACAATGGCACTTCTTAAAAATTCATAGCCTAAATCCGGTGCATAGCCTCTAAAGGTAGCGGCCTGTCCCATTTCATCTACTGCTTTGTGCATCGCATCAATAACAGCAGGTGCAATTGGCTGTGTTACGTCACCAATTCCAAGGCGAACAATCTTTTTATCCGGATTAGCTGCGGAATAAGCAGATACCTTTTTACCGATGGTAGAAAACAAATAACTACCAGGTAATTTTAAATAATTATCATTTACTTTAAACATAATTCTACTCTTATGCTCGGACAGCTTATTTACGCAGGTTGTCCGAACTTTATCCTTTCTTAATCTGTAATTAAAGTTCTCATTCTTTTTCTAGTTTAAGCATATCCATGTATTTTGTCAAACATTACTCATCTACAGAATTCATCTGACAAAGAAAATGGTCTTTTTATTTATCAAAAAATCCCTGTTCCTGCATATATATTGCAGATTCCTTGAATTCTTCTGCTCCTTTTACTTCTATTAATATGGATGGATTATTATCCATAGAAGCAATCCAGCCTTTAAAGCATTCCCAAGGGAATTTACCCTGTCCTACCGGAAAATGACAATCCTCATACCCATCATTATCATTAACATGAACATGCTTGATGTATGGCTTCAGCTTGTCTACCCATTCATCAATCGGTGTGCCAGATATAAAGGCATGGGCAAAATCAAGACAAACACCAAATCGTTCTTCATCCTTCATGCGTTCTGCCAGCTTAGCAAGCAATTCCGGACTTTCATCAAACATATTTTCCAAATAAATCATCAAATCCGGATATTCTTTCAAGGTTTCTCTCCAGAATTCTTCATTTCGTTCAATCCAATACTGACGGTAACCGCTTGATTTGAAATTAGTAATATAATTGGTATGGAAAATAACCGCTTTAATTCCCAATTCTTTTGCAATATCCATACACTGATATACTCTTTTTTTACTGATTTCATAAATCTCCGGATCTCCACTATTTACCACAATATCCAGAAATGCCCCATGTAACGTATCTCTACTTCGGTCTCTGTCTAACGATTTATAGATTCCTATAATTTCCTTTTTCTTTTCCTCATCCATAAGAATCTGTGGTATGAAAAATTCATTATACTCAAATGCCACCCCATATAAACTTGAATATTCACAAAATACTTCCAACTGTTCGAGTCTTGGAATACAATATACTGCCATTACAAGGTCCCTTCCTTTCTGCTTATTCCAGTTACCTGATAAGTTTCAATCTCCTGTGTCTTACCTTTTAATGTCAATTTACCTATAGGCTCTGCTTTTACATATTTTTTAACTTGTTCATATACGTTATCGGTAATCAGAATCTGTCCCGCTTTTGCTTTCGATTCTAATCTGGAGGCTGTATTTACAACATCTCCGATGGCTGTATAGTCCATTCGACATTCACACCCTATATTTCCGACAATGGCTTCACCACACTGGATACCAATCCCAAAGGATACTTCTTTACCATATTTTTTGAGACAATCCTCTTTTAATTTGCTGGCATCTTTTAAAATATCCCATGCTGCATAAACCGTCTGTAATACATAATCATCTACATCTTTGTTTGCATTGAAAAGCGCCATCGCTGCATCACCAATAAACTTATCAATATCCCCGCCATTATCCATAACCGCATGAGCCACCATTTCAAAATACTCATTAAGAATTGCTACCATCTCTTCCGGTGGAAGTATTTCAGAAAGGCTGGTAAATCCACGAATATCCACAAACAATACAGCAATATCCTTCTTTTCTCCCCCAAGCTTAATATCATACGCCACATCATTTACAATTGCCTCTACAACATCTGCTTCCACATATGTCTCCAATGCCTTCTGTAAATGCTTTTTATTTTCCCTCTCACGCATATAAGCAACCAGCAGACCCAGTAAGATTGCTAATAGTGAAAATAACCACAACGAAAAAATAGGTACGTAATATCGATTTCTTAAAAAGAATGCCAACTGGAAATGTACTATCAGAACAAGCATTGCTCCTAGAATACTTTTCTTTCCTTTTAAATGAAATATATATGTATAGCATATAAAAATAAGCATGCCATATATTCCAGCAATTGTACTATTTGGAAACTTACGGACTACCTTCTGGGATAACAATGCTTCCACCATGTTCGCCTGCAAACCGGCATCCGGCATCTGACCTCCCAGAACAACCGGAACACTATGCCTGTTTTCTTCTGTATAATCACCAATAATAACGATTGTATTAGCAAATTCACTTACATCTACCTTACGCTCTAATACGTCAATAAAAGAATACGTCTTATATTCTCCAAAACCTCTAGAATAATTAAAACGAAGCAGCTTACTTTCTTCCTCTACATTGAAGTCAAAAGCATTGTCCAGACCAGCATGCTCCTGATATTCCTTGTAAAGAATCATAGCAAAGCTGTCAATTTTTTTTACTTCCAGCTCTACATCCACATCCAGCATAAATTCTCTGACAGCACGGTTAGACTCTGCTATAAAGTTATCAGAAACACCTACCTGAGTAACTTTTCTGACTGCCTCATAAGGGTAGATAATCCCCTCTTCAGGCCTTTCCGGCTCCATAGAAGGTACTCCATCCACATTCAAATCATCTAGCAGCATTCCTTCGTTCAAAGAATTCACTGTCATTTTAGAGGCAAGACAGACATTACCAGCTTCTTCACAAGCCTTTACAAAAGCCAAATCCCCTTCTGAATCCTTCTCTTCTTCGTATAACAAATCCATACCTATTACAATAGGTGTTTCTTTTTCCGAATTCAAAATATTCACTATGTCCGCTGATATCTGACGCGACCATGTATTAAATACCCCTAATTCTTCTATTGTCTTTTTATCAATAGCAATGATGCTAATTGGCGCATTTTCTTTATATATCTCAATTCCTTCTGTCATTTCATCAATTAGCAGATTATCTATATTTTCAAAGGTTTCATAATAAGTAACTGCGCCACAGGAAGCAGCAAGCAACATTGATAAAACCAGAGATATAAGTTCCCATTTTCTTTTCTTAAGCCACGAAATCAACTCCGTCTCTCCTTTCTTTTATCCGATGACTCTATCCACGCTCTTTTGTCGGTGAGACAAGAATTCTTATTGTAAGATATCGCGATTCTGTCTTTCCAGAACTTCATGAAGATTGATATAAACACAATCAATCAGATAAAGAATAAATGGTGTTACATCATGAAGACTATTTTCGCTGGCTTCAATTGCTATATAATACTCCTGAACGCGCTCATTAATAGTCTTACTTAAAGTCAGGGCACAGAAATTCTGAAGCCCGGAACGAATCAAAAAGTCCGAAGTCAAAAGTCTTGCAATACGTCCATTTCCATCACAGAATGGGTGCATATATACAAAGTAAAAATGAAGAATCGCCACTTTGACATATGGTGACATATCGCTTTCTGCGTGATAAAACTCAAAAAACTGCTTCATACAATAATCGAGCAATTCCACTTCCGGCGCATCATGAGTTCCTACTCGCACAACCCCAGTACGGTAAGGATTCTTACCATCCCCGGCAATGTGTTCATTATCACACACCTCATGGGTCACAATCTCCCATAACTTCTTCAAAGTATCCGGATTACGCTTCTGGGTGATATTCAAAAATTTCACCGCACGATACGTATTCAGAACCATTTTCTCTCCCTTAGTCATAGTTCTCTTGGCTCTGAAAATCTCAAAGGTTTCTTCCAAAGTGGTATTCGCACCTTCAATCTGACAACTGTGGAAGGATTCTTCCTCCAAATGAACCTCAATATTATTCTCAATAATATGTATCATGTCATACATCTGGTTGATGGCAGACATCTTCTGCTGGGGAATATCCTCCGGACACCATGTAAGGGAATAACCCAGTGCATCACGGATTGGAAGCTTTACAAGCTTTGCTGCACGGTTGTCTAAAGTCTGCCTTGCGGAAAGGTCGCCAAGATTGGCGGCAATTTCTAGTTTTTTATAATCTAGTGTCATAGTCAGCCTCACAATCTGCCATTTAGGCATCAAAAATTATATTATTTTATCTTACTGTATCGTTGTTTTATGACTTCATTTGAACCAAAGTATATCTATATACTTTTATATTTCGTCATAATTAAGCTCTAATGGATTCTCAATGCTTCGAATCCAACAAATCTGCTCAACAGAAACATGACAGTATCCATTTGGATTCTTGTCTAAATATTTCTGATGGTACTCCTCAGCATCATAGAAATGCTCCAAAGGACAAGCTTCCACTGCAAGAGGTTCACCGACCTTCTGCTCTAACTCTTTCAAAGATTCAATGATGACTGGTTCATCTTCACTATCCGAAAAATAAATACCAGTACGGTACTGATGTCCTTCATCCTCTCCCTGCTTGTCCACAGAAACAGGGTCAATAATGCGGTAGAAAAGCTTAAGCAGCAGCTTTAATGGGAGTTCTTCTTCATTATACACTACTTTTACAGTTTCTGCATGTCCTGTATTCTCATAACGAACCTGCTCATAAGTTGGATGCTCTGTATCCCCATTAGCAAATCCAACGCAAGTTTCCTTTACGCCTTTGATAAGGGAAATGTATTTTTCAACACCCCAATAGCAGCCACCTGCCAGGTAGATTGTTTTCATAGTCATCGCTCCATTCTAGTTTAGATTTTATATTTTTCTGATCTTTTATAAATTCTTTTAGCTTAGATTCGCTTTGCTTTTAAAGTTCGCCTTTTTCTTTTAAAAAGCGAATGAAGCCTTCGCACCCCATCCAGACATCATTGAAGGTATCATCAAAGTTACCAGTATACCATGGGTCTGCAATATCCCTTCCTGAACCAGCAAAGCTTAATAACTTGTAAATCTTCTCCTCATCGTCATTACCAACAATGCGGTTCATGTTGCGGATGTTGGCAGTATCCATACCGATTAAGTAATCATAGTATTCGTAATCCGCCTTGGTCATCTGCACCGCCTGGTGGGGGATGACTGGGATATTCTCCTGACGGAGCTTGGCAACAGTTCCTCTGTGGGGAGGGTTGCCGATTTCTTCGCGGCTAGTGGCCGCAGAGTTGATTTCAAAGCAGTCCTCTAATCCTTTTTCTTTTACTATGTGAGTTAATACACACTGAGCCATTGTGCTACGACAGATATTGCCGTGGCATACCATTAAAACTTTTATCATAATATTCTCCTATCTTTAAATGCCAAGAAATGCTCTGTTTTGCTAGGTTTTATCGCACTTTCCGGCAATCATACTTCATTGTTTATTTACTACACTTTTTGTCATAAAGAGGCATATCATTGCACATCTTTTCCTTGTGTAGTAGTAAAATCGTAGTAAAACTAGGGGGTTCATACTACTCTGTTTTTTGCCCTAAGGGGGTTCATTTTAGGAACTTACCTACAAGGGGGTTCATCATCAAAAAGTGACTCTACACGATTTGCATTATATCATAGAAGTCTATTCTTTTCCATCATAAAAGCAGCCGACCGGATAACCGGACGACTGCTTATGTTTAATTCAAAGTAATGTGCAAACTGAAATTTTCCAGTGTGTTGTCAAATTAAACTTTATCCATCTATTCTATG
>CAZRLE010000078.1:0-9314 GCA_964600705.1 uncultured Lachnoclostridium sp.
GACGAAGCCGGTCCCTGATAATAAATAGCCAGATATTTTAATAACGTCTTATTGCATTTACCACTGTTAAATACATGATATGCCAGTTCCAATAACTGCTCGTCCTTCTCATCCATGCCATTTTGCATGAATAACAATGTCATAAACCTTTGAATACGGTTTACCGGAACATTTTCCCATCCATGCTTTCTAAGTGCTTCCATAGATTGTTTTTCCAGACAATATATCATGGACAGCTCTATTACTCTGCTTTGCGCTTCCTCTGGCACAATCAGATTCTCATCCTGTAAAAGTGCTTCCAGTTCCTCATTCTGCATATTATCATAATAATATTCCATCAACTGGCGGTACAGATTTCTGCGATAGGCATCGTTTATGGTCTTAAGCTGAATGGTCTCTTTTTGAATCGCTTCGCTTTCTTCCTTTTGCTTATGATAGTTAGCAATCTTCTCACATAACGAAATTAGTAACCCCGTACTTCTATCACCCATCTGATAGCAGGTCTCCATGTGCTTTTCCAAATGATTTAATTTCTTTACGGTATAATTCTCCACATTGGCATATCTTCTGCCCTGCTCATCAATAAATACAAACCGGGCATCTTCTGTATAAAGGCTGATAATCGCCTTATTCTTCTCTAATGGTACATATTCCTCCTGTTCCAGTTCTCTGTGCAAAATGCACACACCCTTCATGCCCTTGTCATGACAGTAAATCTGGTACTGAAACATAATTTTAACCATTTTATGTAACAGTGCTTCATTGTAGAAATCTTCCAAAAAGACCTCATCATATAAAACACTTAAATTCTCATCGTTATTCTCTTTCTCCATCTGCTCCAGGGCAAAACGACGAATCTGCTTTTCGTAATTCTCAAAAACAGCTTCATTATCCTCTTTGTTCTTCACAATATAGGCATAAAGAAATGCTCTCTTTTTATCCTGAAGCTTACTGTCATACAGAAAATACTGTAATATATTCTGCGGCAGAAGAATTCTTTTATTCTCCTCTATGGAATACATATAATATTCATAAAGATTCGTCAGCTTAAGCTGCCTTCTTACGCCTGCACGATACCACGGAAAATACTGTTTTCCCGCTTTTGCATTACGTACAAGTAACGTACAGATTCCGAGCAAAATATCATCCATTTCATAAATACCATAAAGCACTTCCATATCATGGTATACAACTCTCCTGAATTCTGACATTTTGGATGCTAAAATTACATACTGCAGTGCCAGCTTTTCTGTGACATAGTTCATCTTAATGCCCCAATGGATGACCGCAATATTCTCTCTTGTTAATTCCCTTAATCTTGTTGGTTCCTGATTATACAGGGTACATAATTCATAATAAAGAACCGGGCTATAACAACCTTCCTTTAATTTTTCTATAATAACACGCTGTTTTACTTCTGGCTTCCCATATTCCTTATCCAGATAAAACAACATCCATAAAATCTGCCACTTTCCACTCTGCTCATAACAGACTTTTGTTACTGCCGCTGCCTGTTCAAGTGTCTCCTTAGTGCCCTCTGCCAAAGCTTTCAGATACCAATAAGCACAGTAGTTCATCTCAGGACCTTCTTTAAGCTCATCTTCCCTGCTTTGCAGTTTTTCTAACAAATCCCTGCATTCTTTGTCCTCAGCAAGTGAAACACCCTTGCTGACTCCATTTGCAAATGCAAACTGCAAGGATAAAAGTTCCTGCCAGAACTCTTCTATTTCTTCTGTATAACTCTCTAAAATTCTTCTTCCTTCTGCTACATAATTATCTGCGTCTATCTGTCCGAGACGGAATTTCAGGTAATTATGCATAAGCCCCAGAATCCCCATCTGTCTCCTTTGATGTTTCTTATCTCTGACTTCAGAATTTTTAACCACCACATCAATTTTATAGATTTCATTGGCAGTTACAATTTCTAATCGCCCATAATTGATTCCTGCGTGCATATATTCCGGATCGATAATGTATTCTAATTCATATTCTCCGCCTGCAAATTCATCCGTCCAGATTCTATCTACCGTAGAACGTAAAAAGGCTGCATTGGAATGAATCACAATTTCTTCATATCCCCATGTATCCTTTGTAAGAAGCACTTTATCCAAAAATGCTATTTCCGGTCTGTCATAAGTAATGACATCCTTTGCCGCTTTTATGTTAATCTTTCTTTTCTTGTGAATGGATACCAGAAATTCTTCCATGGCATGACTCTTCGAGGTGCTTTTTACCAGACTCTGGTACAGCATAAACTCCGGTGCATCCTTTTTAAAAAACACCTTTTTAAATTCCGGTGAAGCAAACAGCTCCACAGCTTCTTTTGGATACATTTTTGCCAGATTGGCAAACTGAAACAAATCGCGTATTTCTCCCAGAGAGGTTAACACATACTCCTTTACAACCTTTAAAACAATTGGAATTCTCTTTTCTCCACAGTCAGTTACCAGACAAAGCTCACCTGTAATCGTTTCTCCTACTTTGCCGCCTCTCACACAGACTGAATAACCAATACGGCATTCTCTGCCTGAGAAGGACTTATTCTCTACCTTCACATAAGGGCAGGTACAATAAATAAGCCCTTTCATTCTGCTGCTCTCCTGATTTCTAATGAAAAGGCTGTCTTCGTATAACTTTCCTACTTCTACAGAAAGTTCAATTGTATCCTTCGATAATATAATCTCAGGTAATTCATATTGAAAATTCTCTTTTGACAGTTGTGTGATTTTCTCTCTCATGGTTCGTCACCTTTGTTCATCCTGGTTTGCCATTGCATTTTTCCCAAAATACAGTATAATAATACATTATTATACCACTCTTTTGTGTGAATATTCAACTATGTTAGAAAGGAATTTGTCAGACCATGTCAAAACCAAAAGAACAATTTCACGGAAGTGATTTAGAGAAAATAGAACAGTATTATGGTATTCCCAAAGACCAGATTATAAGCTTTGCAGCTAATGTAAATCCACTGGGTGTTTCCTTTCGTTTAAGAGAAACCCTTGCAAACCACATCGATGCTATTACAACTTATCCAGATAGAGAGTATACTGGGCTTCGCACTGCTATCAGTCAGTATGTAAATGCTCCAATTGAGCATATTTTGGTAGGTAATGGTTCTACTGAGCTTATTTCCCTGTTTATTCAGCTTCGTTGTCCTAAAAAAGCCTGCATTATCGGACCTACTTATTCTGAATATGAGCGCGAGGTATCTCTTGGCGGCGGACGTTGCTACTATTTCCCATTAAAGGAAACTGATGATTTCCTTTTAGATTTAGCCAGCTTATCTGCTGAGCTGGCGTCTGATGTGGATTTACTGGTTATCTGTAATCCAAATAACCCTACCTCGACCCATATCAACCGTTCTGATATGAGAAAAATTCTTGACATCTGCAAGCAGAGGGACATCTTTGTTATGGTGGATGAAACTTATGTGGAATTTGCAGACAACATGGAAGAAATTACGGCTATTCCATTAACTGATTATTATAATAACATTATTATTTTAAGAGGCATTTCCAAGTTTTTTGCCGCCCCCGGACTTCGTCTTGGCTATGCTGTATGTGGTAATCAAAAGCTTTTAAATGAAATCAATCAGAAGAAAAATCCTTGGACTATTAATAGTCTTGCTTCCATCGCCGGAGAAATCATGTTCTCAGATGAAGAATATAAGACTGCAACCAAAACTTTAATCCAGACAGAACGTAACCGTATTTGTAAGCGTCTGGCTGACTGCAAGGATTTAAAGGTATATCCTGCCTCTGCTAATTTCGTTCTAGTACGCATCCTGAAAGAAGAAATTACTTCCGAGGATTTATTTGAAGCTGCTATTCAAAAGGGATACATGATTCGTGACTGTTCTACTTTCCCATTTTTGGACAATCACTACATCCGTTTCTGCTTTATGGAACCAGAACAAAATGATAAATTGGTAGATGCTATTTTGGAAGTACTTGCTTAAAAATACTCATCCAAAAACAGGCAGGCGGTATATTCTTATGTTATACACAAGAATATACCGCCTGCTATTTATGTACTTTACCTTATCTTTTTATAATTACTGAGTCACAACCACCTTGCATACTTCCTTTTTCTTGGTATTTCCATCTTTTGCAATCACTTTTATCTTTGCGCTTCCTTCACCCACAGCCGTTATTTTACCTTTTTTATTGACCGTTGCAACCTTCTTATTGCTGGATTTAAAGACCAGTTTTACATATAAGTCCGATGGTTTTACCACTGTTTCCAGTTGGTATGTGTCACCCAACTTTAATTTCTTTTCTTTTGCAGATAATTTCAGTTTCTTCACACTTGGAACTTCTACTGATATTTGTTTTGTCCATTCTGTCCCATCTTCACATAGTACATAAATGGTGTAAATACCTGTTTGATTGACTTCAAATGTAGCCTGATTTTCGCCCCACTGTAATGCATTTCCTGAAAAGCCTCCGACAAAATTCTCTACTGTCTGCTCTCCTTCCATATAGGATGCTGCTCTAATCGGACTGCTGTTATAAGAAAGCTTTACTGTAATTTTTTTGTTATTTGTTGTCTCCGATGCAGAATCTATCTCTGTCTCAATTACTGTACGATTTTTATAATAATTCAGTGCTCCGAAAACATTTAACATACGATTGCCGGCTACTTTATTAGAAAAATTAGGATTTACCGTTGCGCCATTTAAAATTGCTTCCTTTATATCAAGATTAGTCAAGCCTTCATAATAAGATGCCAAAAGTGCTGCAGTACCGGTTACCATCGGTGCTGCCATGGATGTCCCCGTCATTAGCATATATTTACTCTGACGATATGTTGCATCCGGTGCAGTCACAACGGTGCTTGCAATATTCGTTCCCGGCGCCGCAATATCCACACTGACTTCTCCATAACAGGAACTGCTATCCAGATACCCTGTCTCATTCATATTCGCTACCGTGATGATATTATCCAAATCAAATGCCGCGGGATATTGTGGCTTCTCATCAATGCTCCAGCCATACCAGCTTGTACTCTCCGTGCCATTGCCTGCCGCACAGACAAAAAGCATACTGGACTCTTTCATTGCATTATAAAGTCTTTCATCCTTCCCAACATATCCAAGACTCATATTACAAATAGTTGCACCATTTGCTTCGGCATATTTAATTGCAGCTATCATATTACTTACAGTTCCCTGGATTCCCCTGCCATCTTCCTCATCACTTAAAACCTTTAGTGACATAATCTTTACATTATTATGGGAGGCAATTCCGGCAATTCCCATTTCATTATCTGCCACTGCTGCTATAATTCCGGCAACATGGGTTCCGTGATCATCCACATACTGCTTTTCCGTCTCTGAATATGCATAATTACAGATAATTCCGTTATCATCAAAGAAATTATATCCGTATCTGTCATTTTCATAGGCATTGTTATCATTATCTACTCCGTCATCTAAGATTTCATCCTCATTAATCCAGATAACATTGGCTAAATCCTCATGGTTGTAATCGACACCCACATCTATCACTGCCACAACCACTTCTTTGTTCATTCCGACGCCAGCATTCCATGCTTCTTCTACATTGATATTATAATTGCCGTAATATGCCCACTGCTTATTGCTAAAAGTATCCTTCGTATAAGCAGCTGCTTCTGTCGGAGAAATAATCGTACCTGCTACTATACTAACAGCAAGTACGAAACTAATTCCTCTTTTATATACCTTTGCCAAATTAGCTTTCGCAATTACTGCCAACCTCATAACTTTGCCTCTAATCTTCTCTTAACTTGTTTCCACATTTACTGCAGAATGCTGCACTCTTATCCACATTGACACCACATTTTGGACAGCATACTGTGCCTTTATTCTTGGCAATGGATTCTCTGGCATTGTCAATTTTCCACTGAGATACAGAAATCTTCTCAAATGCTTCTCTATACGCATCGGAAAGCACTTCCATTCTTTCTGCATTTCCTTCACATTCCTTGTAGAAAATTTCTCCGATAATGCGATACTGCTCTCTAATTTTAGCTTCTTCGCTCATAATCTGTGTGTGAAGACTTGCATTTTCTGTGGCATCCTTTGTTACCTTTGCAAACTCTGAACCAATATTAGCTAATTCCCCACAAACCTTATCCAGTTCTTCATTCATTCTATTGAAAAAATCCATACCTATACCTCCATTTTTCAAATTTGTTATACAGGTATATTAACACAAAAGCAGGAAAAATCAAAGATTTTTCCTGCTTATTCACGAAATGTTCACTTTTTGTTCTATTTTTGAACCTATTTTTACTCCTCCACCGGTGGTTCCGGATATACACCTGTAAAGCATGCTTCACAATATTCTGTACATCCATCCATCAACTCATGGAGACGTTCTCCATCTAAATATCCTAAGGAATCTGCACCAATAATCTTGCAGATTTCTTCTGTTGTATGGTGACATGCAATCAGATGGTCACGGGAAGGTACGTCTGTTCCATAATAACATGGGTAAAGGAATGGGGGTGAACTGATACGTACATGTACCTCTGTCGCACCTGCTGCCTTTAACATACGAACAATCTTTTCACTTGTAGTACCACGAACAATGGAGTCATCTACCATAACTACTCGTTTACCCTTAACAACGTCTTTAATTGCATTTAGCTTAATCTTAACTGCAGATTCTCTTGCTGACTGCTTTGGCTTAATAAAGGTTCTTCCAATGTAGCTGTTCTTAATAAAACCAACACCAAATGGAATACCTGAACCTAATGCATAACCCATAGCCGCTACTGTACCGGAATCCGGAACACCAATAACGATATCCGCTTCTACCGGATGGTTTTCTGCCAGAATTTTACCAGCCATAATTCTTGAATTATAAACACTTACATTATCAATAATACTGTCTGGTCTTGCAAAATAAATATACTCAAAAATACATGGTGTCTTCTTTAACTGGCACATAGATGTATCGGAATGGATTCCGTCTTTGTCAATGGTTACGATTTCGCCCGGAAGAACATCACGAATGAATTCTGCGTCTACTGCATCTATGGCACAGGATTCTGATGCCAAAAAGTAAGTATTATTTCTCTTACCAATGCAAAGCGGTCTAAAGCCAAATGGGTCTCTTGCTCCAATTAACTTTCTTGGACTCATAATAGCAAGACAGTATGCACCTTTGATTTTCTTCATTGCGTTTTGAATTGCTTCTTCTACACAGCTGGTATTCAAACGTTCTCTCGCAATGAGATAAGCAATAATTTCTGTATCAGATGTAGTCTGGAAAATCGCACCTGTCTTAGAAAGCTCTTCCTTTAATTCCTTTGTATTTAAAAGACTTCCGTTATTGGCAAGGGCAAGTGTTCCTTTAATATAGTTTAAAACCAATGGTAATGTATTTTCTACCCCTCTTGTACTTTCACTAGGATATCTTACATGACCAATCGCAATGTTACCAACCAGTTCTTCCAGCTTTTCTTCATTGAAAACTTCATTTACTAACCCCATCCCTTTGCAGGATTTTACAATACCTTTTGGACCTTCTGTATCACTTACTGCAATACCACAGCTTTCCTGACCTCTGTGCTGTAATGCAAATAACCCATAATATACGGAAGACGCCACTTCTTCTGTATGATCTAAATTGTAAACACCGAATACACCACATTCCTCATGTAATTCTCTCTGTACACAATTATTCTGATTTGTATTCATTCTTATCCTCACATTCTTCCGCTTTGCGGCTTTCTCATATCTCATTTTCGCTGATAAAGCTCTCTGAACTCATCACTCCTTTTTTATATTAAAACTGTACTCTACTGTTTGGCAATAATTTTATTTATTATTTTTTCTTATTCTATTTATTACGCTTTTTTTACTCTTCACTGGTACTTTCAGCTTCTACAACGCCTTCCTCTGTCTTTGGCATTATACTGTCATCTGCTTTAGCAATCAGCTCTGTATCCGATAAAATAATTCCACGCTTAATTTTCAACTCCAGAATTCTTGTTACACTTTCATTCAATCTCTTTTCTGAAATCACACCACTTTCTACTGCCTTTAACACAGCTTTATAAGCAGCAGGCAAATCTTCTGGCATAAGGCAGATATCGGCACCTGATAAGATACAGGTCACCGCAGCTTCACCAGCTTCACAATAATCAGTAATTGCTTTCATATCCATGGCATCTGTTATAATAATTCCATCAAATCGCATTTCCGTACGAAGCATATCCTTCATAACAAGGGAACTTAAAGAAGCTGGCTCTGTAGTCCCTGTCAGCTTACTGACAGAAATATGAGACACCATAATTAAATCTGCACCTGCTTTAATTCCGGCTTTAAATGGCACTAATTCTATCTGTCTCAAACGATTAATATCATTCTCTACATCTACCGCACCTTCATGTGAATCTTCCGATGCATCTCCATGTCCCGGAAAATGTTTTAAAGTGGAGCTTACCCCCTGGTCCTGTAACCCTTTTACTACTTCTACAACCATATCTGCAACTAAATCCGGGTCATCTCCAAAAGAACGACTTCCAATCTCTGTATTCAGCTCATTCGTTCTTACATCTGCAACCGGAGCAAAATCCAGGTTAAATCCTAACTCCTTAATCTCTTTTCCAATGGTTGCCCCCATGTTATAGGCATATTCTTTATCTTTCATTGCCCCTACTTCTTCCATAGTCGGAAACTTAGTAGTACGCATGTTGTCGTTATTAGCAATTCTTGCTACCTCTCCGCCTTCTTCGTCTACTGCCATAAAAAGCGGCACTTTGGAAGCTGCCTGTAAATTCTCAATCAGTTCCTTTGTTTGGTCTGTAGTTACAATATTTCTGGAAAACAATATTACACCGCCAACATGATATTTATCCAGAAGCTTTTGCATTTTCTTAGTAACTACTGTGTGTTCATAATAATTACCTTCACTGTTGTCAAGCTGCTCCAGATTGACCATAAAAAGCTGACCAACCTTTTCTTCTATAGTCATATTCTTCAAGATATCCCTTGCCATTCCCATAATTGCAGCTTCATCCGTTACTACATAAGAACCCTTTTCTTCTTCCTCCAAACTCTCTGACTCACCAGCATTGGAATCTGTATCCTTATTCTCATCTTTTTCTTCAGACACATCTCCTTCCACACTGGTCTGACCAGAATTCGTCTGCTCTGATTCCCTCTGACAACCGGTTATAGTTGTTACCATCAGCACAACCATTAACACTAACGCAATTATTCTAGTAATTTTTTTCATTTTCTAACTCTCTCCGTTATTCTGGTAGTGTCAAATTTACTACCTCTTTTTATTTTAAAAACCTTATATTTTCAAGGA
>CAZRLE010000079.1:0-9290 GCA_964600705.1 uncultured Lachnoclostridium sp.
GCGGAATGGCATGCAGTCCTTTCGGGACTGTCATGCTGTTTGGCTGGAATATACACTCTTGCTGCAACAAATATACATAAAACATGACATTTTTGTATTTTTCCATGATATTTTCTAAATCTACGAGTGAATGAATATTTTTCTTTGTAACATTTATTCTCACCGAAACTTCATTAGAATATTTGCTGAGTAAATCTATCCCTCTCATTATTTGTTCAAACGATGGTGCTCCATCATGATATTTTCTGATAGAATCATGAATCTCTTTACTTCCATCAAGAGTAATTTGTATATCTCTAACATTATATTTAATCAACAAATTTGCAAACTCTTGAATAGTTGTTCCATTAGTCACAACTGCTACCGTATAGTGCTTTTCGTTACATATTTGCAGAAATTTTTCTATAACTTGATAATTGCTAATAAGTAGTGGCTCTCCTCCTGTTAATGTAATTAGTATTTCTTCATCTTTATACCGAGTATTATTTTCACTTTCTAACTTACCTCTTACTTTTTCAACCATTTCAAAAAAAATGTTTAATTTTCTATTTATATTAATATCTGTATTATCTGCATTTTTTTCATATGCTTTTTCAAAACAGTAATAGCAATTCAAATTGCAGCCATAGGTAGGAATATAAATAAAATTGGGTGCACATCTCTTAGATTTTTCTAATAAAGTGTTATTAAAATTCGTCAAATAATCCAGATACTTTTCTTCTGTTTCAAATAGATATCCTCTTTCCACTAACAATTCGCATATTTCCTTTGATATTTCACTCAATGTATTACCTCTAATTTTCGAAACAACATTTTTATCCAACAAGTCTGCATTCCCATTCATTAAATTTATTATAATAGAGTTATCATTATCTATTTCCACAATTTCATATTCTTTTATAAAAACCATTATTCTTTCCTCATTTACATACAAAATTATACTTTGACATACAAACATGCTCCTTAAAGTGCACCAACTCACTCAAGGAGCATGTCTGAATAAGTTATCAATTAATATAACTTATCTGCCGCCACCATACAGACAAACTGTACGTTCTGTTCTTACTTCTTTGTTGTTCTGATTTAATGATTTCATGTCTTTTCCTCCCTTGTAATATTTGTCTTTACTTAACAACTTGTTCCCCCAAACGATACTATCTCATTCCGTAAACATTTGTTGTAAAAACTGTCTTTATGATAAACCCTATATTAACAAAAGACCACAACAAAACTGGAAAAGAATTTTTTCCAATTTTGTTGTGGTCTTTTGTCGAAATAACTGATATATTTTATCAGTAACAAAAATATTTAATCTAAAGGAGATACTAATTATGAAAAAAACATCCAAAAAACTTATTACTACTGCATTCACCCTTTTATTATTAGCGAATTTGGTGCTTTTCGATAATCAACCAAACGCGACTAATGACTCATCTTCTATTCAAATTCAGGCATTTGTTGATATTGACGAAATATACTAATCTTCATATCTAATTCCAAATTTCACCTGTACATGGTGTCGCACTTTATCCTGACTACGAAAGTCCCCAAGTAAACCGCTTAGATAGTATGCGTTCCTATAATTATTTATACACTCGCTATCACTCATTTTCTCTTGTGCATAGGCTTTCGTAGCCACATTTTTCCCCATTCGAATCCCATTATTATAACGAATACTTTCTACTAACGCTTCACCTGCATATCTAATAGAAGATTCTAAATCACCTGTTTCTTCAATTAATGCAGCAAGATTCGTAATTACTAAAAAATATTTTTTACTACGTTCTGGAGCATTTACCTTACTTTGATTTAAATATTCATATAATAACTTCAATACTTCTATAGTTTTATCTAGTTTCCCCACCTCCCAATAGTATACAGCAACTTGATTTAACAGAGAAATTTCAATTGACGAAAGAAAGCATGGCATTTCATATTTTTCATTTATTTTTTTCATAGACAATTGTAATAATTCTTCTGTTCTTTCCATAGCTTCTTCCAAAGATATTCTTCCCTGTCGATAATCAAATACTACATAATACGTTTCTATTTGTTGCCTATTAACCTCAATATCAATCTCCTTTTCAATTTCTTTTAATATTTGCTCTGCTTCATCATATTTTCGTAAAAAATTGAACTGATTTAATTTATTCACTTTCTGCAACGTTTCAAATTTTTCTACAACAAACTCTGTATTATAATATCCTATGCCAAGCCCTAACTTTTCCATTATGGCATAGAATTTCTTAATTGTCAGACTATTCTTCCCTAATTCAACGCGAGATATCGTTTCTGAACTACATATTCCCTCGCTTAATTCTTCCTGTGAATATCCCTCCCGCAAACGCGAAAAACGAATCACTTCATCTATCAAGCCTTTTTCCTGAGAACCATTACTCTGAAAAAAAGCATAATTATCCAAATCTATATTTTCACCATATTCCTCTATAACCTCTTTCAAACATTGGTATTCTTTTCTACGAAGTTCTCCATTCTGTATTATAATACCATTTTGCAAACACAGCATTTCTAACTCCAAAGCTTGATATAAAATAGCAATTGTCCCATTTTTTACTTCCGCATCAATAACTGCCTCACAACATTTATAACACTTTTCCCAAAGCTTCTGTTTCTTATACAAATATGCCTGTATATGCAGAGCTTGTGCCAAAGCTTTGTTTTGAGCCTTTTCATCTGTTATTTTTAAACGGATATATCCAAGAATACCTTCTAACAACAGTGTTTCTTCTTCCCCTACACGTTCTCTTACATATATATATAATAAAAGTAACTGCAATTCCGCTTCACTAAGCCACATATTATCTGCCAGATAACTGGAAGAAGTTCTTAATCTATCAAATTCTACAAGAGTTTCTAATAACGCTTTATGTATATATTTTTCTGCCATTTCATAATAATCTTCTTTATAAATGTATAAAAGAGCATGAATACGATAAATATCCTGTCTCTGCATAGGTATTCCTTTTTTTAATAATTCTTTCTCAAATTCCTGCAAATCCTTCTCAGCCTGTTCAAAGTCCTTTGTAGAAAGTGCAATTTCTATATTTCTTCTTTTTACAAAATATTCGAATTCTTCCATTGTCAATTCAGTATTAATGTAATCCGCAGACTTTCCAAGTCTCTGCAAAAGGGCGTTAAAAATAAGAATATCCGGTCTGCGTTCCCCTGTTTCCAAGCGTGACAAAGTTGCCACAGAACAAACTCCTCGGCATAATTCTTCCTGTGAAATTTTCTTTTCTGTCCGTAGAATATACATCATTTTCCCAATTTCCTGTATTTCCATCAAGTCACCTCTTAAACAAATACTTAACCCAACATCTTTATTTTCTGTTTTTATTATACAAACTACCATAGTTTTTCACAATGAAATTTTATGTTTTTTTACAAACAAATCAATAAAGCCACCACAAAAAACTCAAAATAAGTGCATTTTTTTAAATCTAGTCACATACCTCTATTGTTTCTTGTCCCATTTTATGATATACTATTTTAGAACTAATTGGCAGTGATACTGTATACGGGGTGGCTACCAATTTATTTGAACTGAATTTGGAGCAAAAGAGGAGGCTTTAATATGTCATTTGGAAGCAATTTGGAGCGTATCCGAAAGGACAAAAAAATCAGTCAGGCTAAATTAGGAGAAGTTCTTGGACTTACACAGCAGATGGTAAGCAGTTACGAAAAGGATTTATCTTCCCCTAACGTAGAAGTTTTAACAAAAATTGCTGATCATTTTAATGTATCCATCGATTCATTAATTGACCATGTAGTTCAGACTCCTGACGCTAACAGCGCAGAAGCAAGAATTATGAGATATTTCGAAAAACTTACTGACGCAGATCGTGAAAAATGTATTGTTATCGTTCAGACACTCGTTGAAGACCGCGAAATGGACAGACAGAAGAGAAAAAGCAGACGTTGTCACGATAAATAAGAATAACAAAAAAGACGCAGATTCATAAGAATCGGCGTCTTTTTTATTATTTATCTCATTCTTTTATGTATGGTTGTTTTTAGAACATTTCTACACCATCTTTGGTTACTCTTGCAAGAATCAACTTCTCAGATGCCGGTTTTTCTTTACCGATTGTATATGCACCTAATAAAATTCTTGTCGCCTGTGAAAAACCATCAAAACTGGAAGAATATAAGGTTGCAATTGGTTCTCCTACCTCAACATAATCTCCCGTCTTCTTGATAATCTTAATTCCGGCTGCAAAGTCAATTTCACTTTCCTTAGTTTCCCTTCCTGCACCTAACACTACAGATGCAATGCCACACTGTTCTGTGTTCATGTGAGTAACATATCCGCTTGCCGGTGCAACAACATCAACAAAATAGTCTGCCTTTTTGAACTTTTCCGGATCTTCTATGTAAGAAACATCTCCACCCTGTGCTTCTACCATTTCTTTGAATTTAGCAAGAACTTTACCGGATGTAAGCGTCTCTTCTGCCAACTTCATGCACTGGTCTATATCGCCATTATCAGTAAGATAGAGCATATTGGCTGCCAGATGAAGACATACTTCTTTCAAATCATCAGGACCATTTCCGTTTAATAAATCAAGCACTTCTTTTACTTCCATAATATTACCGATATTATGGCCAAGTGGTGTATCCATGTTGGTAATCAGTGCTACCGTAGGTCTGCCTGCACCTTCACCAATGGAAACCATAGTCTTTGCAAGCTCAATCGCCTGTTCAAAATCCTTGATAAATGCACCGCTTCCCGTTGTTACATCCAAAAGAATCTTGTCACTGCCTGCTGCCAGCTTCTTACTCATGATAGATGCTGAAATGAGTGGAACGCTGTCAATGGTTGCTGTTACATCACGAAGTGCATATAACTTCTTATCTGCAGGTACCATATTGCCAGACTGACCAATTACACTCACGCCTGTTTTATTTACTACTTTAAAGAATTCATCCTCTGGCAAATCCGTTCTAAATCCTGGAATAGACTCTAATTTATCTACCGTACCACCTGTATGCCCAAGACCTCTTCCGGACATCTTGGCAACCTTGGCACCACATGCCGCCACTAAAGGCGCAATCGCTAAAGTAGTCTTATCGCCAACACCTCCTGTGCTGTGCTTATCTACCTTAATACCTTCAATTGGAGACAAATCTGCCATATCACCAGAATGTGCCATGGTTAAAGTAAGGTTGGTTAACTCTTCTGTTTCCATACCTTTAAAATAGATTGCCATAAGCATTGCGGACATCTGATAATCCGGAATGTCCCCCTTTACGTACTGCTCAATCATAAAGGTAATTTCTTCCTTTGTCAGTGCCAAGCCCTGCTTTTTCTTCTCTATCAAATCAAACATTCTCATAATGCATACCCCTTATTTCAGGTTCGCTGGTCCGAATCCGAATGGAAGAAGCTGTTCCAGTGTAAATTCACCTAACTCGTCTTTTCCTACTGGCATAATAATTGTAAATGTTTTTGGATTGCAAAACTCCATCATAACCTGACGACACACGCCACAAGGTGCTGTCATTTGGTCTATTTCGTCTTTACCAGCTACTACTGCAATCTTTTCAAATTCCATAACCCCTTCACTAACTGCCTTAAAAAACGCAGTACGTTCTGCACAGTTACATGGTGTATATCCTGCATTTTCAATGTTACAACCTGTATAGACTGTACCATTTTTCGCTAATAATGCAGCTCCCACTTTGTAATTAGAATATGGAGAGTACGAAAATTCTCTTGCTTTCAGTGCTATTTCAAACAATTCCTGATTTGTCATTACTGTCTCCTCTGTTTGTCCTGTCGGTCTTATGCTAATTCTAATGCAATTTCCATCATATCACGGAAGCTTGTCTGTCTGTCTTCTGCAGACATTTCTTCATGTCTGAATACATGGTCAGAAATTGTTAAGATACAAAGCGCTTTCTTTCCTGCTCTTGCTGCATTCATGTAAAGAGCTGCTGATTCCATTTCTGTTGCTAATACGCCCATCTTTTTAACACGTTCTGCTGCTGTAGGGTCATCATTATAGAAGTTGTCAGAAGACATGATATTACCTACTCTAACCGGAATATTCTTTTCTGCTGCAATATCTACTGCTTTCTTTAATAAACCAAAATCTGCAATTGGAGCAAATGTTCCAGGGAAGTTATATTGAGCACCAAAATTGCTGTTTGTAGAAGCTCCCATTCCGATTACGATATCCTTTAAATTGATGTCATCCTGTAATGCTCCCGCAGAACCAATACGGATAATACTATCTACATCATAGAAATTAAATAATTCATAAGTGTAGATACCGATAGATGGGATACCCATTCCATGTGCCATTACAGAAATTTCTTTTCCTTTATATTTTCCTGTAAATCCTAACATGTTACGAACGGTATTAAAGCATTTTACATCTTCTAAATATGTGTCTGCAATAAACTTAGCTCTTAATGGATCTCCTGGCATCAATACCGTTTTTGCAATATCACCTTTCTGTGCGTTATTGTGTGGTGTTAAACCTGTCATATCATTTTCCTCCTCTTAATCTTAAAATATATTAATTAGTTAATATAACTAATATAAATATTCCCTACATTGCCAAACAAAGCTTCCGCATTCTTAATCGACAGTTTGGATAATTGTCCCTGAGGGTCAATTACGGTAACGGAAGTCTCATCATACCCTGTAATCAATACTGCATGGGTATTGTCCTTCATTGCAATCACAGGACTTCCGCTGCTGACAAAATATAAAACCTCATCTAATGTACAACCGGTAAGATTTACTGGCGAATCAAGATTCTCCTGTAATACATTATAAATGGATTTGCCCTCTCTCGTCAACCTTTGTGCATCTGCACTGATGTGATTATACTGAAGCACCATGGAAAGACATGCACCAATACTGTCTACGCCCTCTGTCACACCTACCTTCTTCACTTGTGACAGTGTTTTATAATTAAGCTTTCCGCCTCTTTCCCACACCAGACGATTATCCTGATTCACAACCACACCTACATTAGCATCTGCTAACATAATTGCATCCGCAACATCTTCCATACAATCAAGGATTTTTCCATATCCATAGACATAGTATTTTTCTTTCTTCTGCTCTTCTAAATCCAGGAACAGTGTTGTATTTTCCCTAAGAACAGCATTCTTGGTTGACTCTGCTTTTGGAAATTCCTGCATCACAAACCCATATGGAAGCGAAATATACCATTCTGTCTTAGTTGCTTCTGTTATACGGGATTCCAGATTGATAATCGTTTCCTTTGTCTCTCCCTGACTCAAAATACTGTCAAATTCAATTTCTTTATACTGACCAGATTCCTTTTTCACTCGGAGAAGTCTTGCAATATTTTCATTTATTTCCACGTCAATTATATATATGTCATTTTTCTGGTAAGTTTTACGGACATTACCTTCCCCATCTGCAATTTCCACCAAATATGCCGGTGTAATAATAGTTCCTTCTTTGGTTTCCGTTATATCTGTATTTTTTACGTAACCATAAATCAGGCTTGCACCAATATTACCAAATACCTGTATTGACTCACCACTTTTTGCCTCTACTATTGTTTCCGCCCCATTTTCAAGGTCCAGAATTGTCATGACACTCTTGCCATTAACCTCTTCTACCCAGGCTGCTGCATGACCACCTGCCTCTATCATGGCGGCAAAATTATTCTCATTTACACCACTTGCCACTGTTTCTAACTGTTTGGCAACAATGTCATAGGCATAGAGAGTAGAATTGACCGTAAAATAGAACATATCGTTGATACTGACATAACTAAATCCTTCTACCTCTTCCTTTAACATCTGATATGTGGTCTCCAAAGGAATATATACAAGTTCTTCAACCTGATTGGTCGCTGCAGTAAAGCGGTATAAAATAAGTGCCACTTTCCCTTCATAATCGCCACTGTTGATATAACCATAAACCGTGAAATCAATATTTCCTTCTTCATCCATATCCAGAATACGGATTGCATGCTGGTCATAACCTTCTCTTACATAATCCTTATCTTCATCAAGAAATGAAAATACTCTGACAGCACGATTCTGTTCCAAATCATAATACCACAGGGCATTCTGACGTACGAAAGCCAAATTGTCATTCTCGCCACTTGTAAACAGCTTCATATTAGTTTCTTTTGTGATACCAACTTTAAACTCACTTTTTGCCATGCTGGTCAGGTTAATATCAAAAACCGATTCCATCGTTCTTTCATAATTCAACAGATAAACATTGTTTCTGGTATAACGGATTCGATAAAATTCTTTGACCAGATAAACTTCCGTACCTGATTCCGTATTAGCTCTCGCATAGTAATCCAGCTGCACCGATGCCGTTTCCGTCGCAAATTCCTTTATCGTCGGCACAATCTCTGTTATCACTTCCGGTTTCAATGTACCCCAGCTAAAGTTATCAAAACTAGAATAAATGGTAACCTTTGCAAAAGAAGAATTGTCCGTATTAGAATCCGTTTCCAGATACCTCTTCAGCTCTTCTGCCTGCTCTTTGTCTAAGCTCTTCTTATGGAAATCCATAACAAAATCCATTTTTTCATCCAGATAATAATCTGTTTCATAATACTTGAGCCTTGTATAATAATAAATCTTCGAGCTATCCTCTAAACAGGCCGTCACCTTCATGGCATATTCCTTACCCGTTGTCAGTGCCGTACCAAGCTTAATCTTTGTCGCTTTCCCGCCATTTACCTGTTCAAGAGCGTTAATTTCACCAGAATCCAGGAGTTCGTTGTTCTTTAATTCCCTTACTTCATACTGAACCTTACGCACCGGCTGACCATTTTCAGCAAAACGAACTTCCAACGACTTATCCACATGAATCGGAGTCATCGCTTCACGAACCACATTGGCATCAATGTTGCTGCTGTAACCATGCAAACGATTCATTTCATAACCACCACTTGTAATATAAAGAAGCGGCAAACTGGCATCTTCCATCTCCACCGTTGTCTTGACAGCAAGCTGTTCTTCCTTAATATTACTGCTCATCAAAATTACAGATATAATAAAAACAAAGGTTAATACAATTACCTTGTAAATACGTTTGTGCATATATTTCTCCTAAACCACTTTACTTACTATTTCTACCTTATCAGAATACCACTTTTTCACCAAACTAACAACATTTTCTTCTATCTTCACCACCATATTCTCCCCCTTCACATAACAAGAATTATGCGAAGACAATTTTAGTGGATTTTTTCACAATCTTTTTGTGAGGCGGGCTTTGTGATAGTAAATTTTACGTTAGACAACATAGGACG
>CAZRLE010000080.1:0-9078 GCA_964600705.1 uncultured Lachnoclostridium sp.
TTGAAGATAGCTTCTACTAAGAAAGTAGCAACGGCTGCATCAGCCATACCGCCCATGGCAGAGTCACCTTTTGGGCATTTGAGTGTGAACACGGAAAAGAGTGCTAATGTGATAATTAAAGCACCAATACCTTTGATAAATACCATAATTTTTACCTCGCTTATCATTATTTTTTTTTAGTGTAACACGCTTTAATCTGTGTATGCAATAATTATAAAAATAATCAATAATTATGTGATTAATCATTTAAAAAAACGCAAAAAACAGAAAAGCAGTATTTTATTGTGCCAATTTTCTGTCCTTTTACCTGAAAGCTTCTTTGTCATCTTAATAAGAAAGTGGGATCATTAAGATGATAAATTTCATCTTCGGTGGCATATAAAAACGCTCTCTCCAGAATTGCGTCCGTTTGCTGTCAAAACCTGAGAGCTTCAGATGTGGACTGGCATTCCATATCCTTTCTCCTTCGGCTATTATAAAATATTTTCAGCAAAGTTCTTCCGCATGTAATTCGTTTTGTATTATAAGAGATAGAAGGCTGTTTGTAAAGCAAAAACTTTGAAAATATAGAAAAAAAATAAATTTGATGAAATATTTAATAAAAAGAGGTGAAAACACTGAAAAATAATTCCTGTAGGTATAAAAAAACAAGTGGATTTAAGTTGGAGTTTGGTGTAGAATTACTTGTAGTAGTTTTAGGGTAGAAATAGGATTGGCAGACATAGTAGGGGCTGGTTTTATGAATTGTAAAGAAGTTCAAAGTAAGATACTGCTATTTTTCGAGGATGAACTAGAAATAGAACAGCTTGAACTGTTCTTAGAACATATTGAACGTTGTGAAACCTGTAGAGAAGAACTAGAGGTTTATTATACGTTTCATATAGCAATGCAGATGCTTGAGGATAATCCTGCACATATGGGAGCAGAAGGGCAGATTGATTTGTATAAGGAATTATATCGTGCCAGAGAAAAGTGCAAAAGATTTCGAAGAAGACGAATTGAGAAAAATATACTTTTTGTATTTTTAGTGGTGGTAACGTGTATTCTGATTTTTTGATGGAGGAAGAGAATGGGTAAAAAGATAGTTTTAATTGACGGACATAGTATTTTGTATAGAGCATTCTATGGAGTACCAGATTTGAGCAATTCAGAAGGGCTTCATACGAATGCTATTTATGGTTTTTTGAACATTATGTTTAAAATTTTAGAGGAAGAGAAGCCAGAATATTTCACAATTGTATTTGATAAGGAAAAGCCAACCTTCCGTCATCAGATGTTTGATGCATATAAGGGCACAAGAAATCCGATGCCGCAGGAACTTAGCCAGCAGATTCCGGTATTACAGGAATTGTTAAAAGCAATGCAGATTCCGGTTATGACACTGGAAGGCTATGAGGCAGATGACATTCTTGGAACCATTGCAAAGAAAAGTGAAGCGGTGGGAATGAATGTTTCACTGGTATCTGGTGACAGGGATTTATTGCAGCTTGCTTCTGAACAGATTAAAATCCGCATTCCAAAGACAAAGCGTGGTGGAACAGAGATTGAAGATTACAACCGAGAGGATGTTATTGAAAAGTATGGTGTAGAGCCAATTCAGATTATTGATTTGAAGGGGCTTATGGGGGATACAGCTGACAATATTCCGGGAGTGCCGGGAATTGGTGAAAAGAGGGCAACTGATATTATCAGTGCATTTGGTTCGGTGGAGAATGCATACGCTCATATTGAGGAAGTAAAGCCACCAAAGGCAAGAGAAAACTTAAAAGAATATTACGACACGGCACTGCTTAGTAAGAAGCTGGCAACTATCTGTACGGAAGCACCCCTTGAGTATGACACAGAAGATTTACTTATGCAGGATTTCTATACAAAAGAAGCCTTTGAGATGGTGAAAAAGCTGGAATTTAAAAATATGCTCACACGTTTCAAAACACCAATGAGTCATGATGATAATTTGGAAGGAAAGTTTGAGCGGATTGAGAATAAAAAAGACTTAATGGCTTTTATGCAGAAGCTTTGTGAACATGGGGGGATTATGGAGCAGTCCGGAATCGGGCTTTCTATTATGAAGCTTCCAATTGATAACAAGAGTAAGTTTGCCATGGAGGAAAGCGGACAGTACAGTCTGTTTGCAGCACCGGTTACGGAGAAAAAAGGTCTGCTTGGCTTTGCTGTTTCAGACGGTGAAAAGGCATGGGCTGTTTTTGCTGATAATGATATTACAGAAGAGGTATTGTTAGAACAGTTGGCATATCTGGTAAAGAAGAATGCTCATATCGGTATGTTTGGACTGAAAGACCAGCTGGAAATCCTACCCGTGCAGGAAGAAAGTAAAGTTATGGATATTACCGTGGCAGCGTACCTTTTGAATCCATTGAAGGACACCTATACGGCAGAGGATATTGGAAGAGATTATCTTGGAATTACGGTGCCATCTTTTGCGGAATTGTTTGGTAAAAGAACATTAAAAGATGTATTTGCAGAGCAGAAAAATGAATTGGCTGTATTTGCCTGCTACGAAGCTTATGTGGCAGGGAAGGGTATGAAGCCGATTATAGAGCAATTGGAACAGACAGAGATGTTATCTTTGTTCTGGGATATTGAGATGCCTCTTGTATATACCTTATATGATATGGAATACAGAGGTATAATGGTAAATCGTCAGGAATTAAAGGAATATGGTGAAAGGCTGGAAGAGCAGATTGTTGTTCTTGAGAAAAATATTTATGAACTTGCCGGAGAAGCCTTTAACATCAATTCACCAAAACAGCTTGGCGTGATTTTATTTGAGAAATTAAAGCTTCCTTTTGGTAAGAAGACAAAGACAGGATATTCTACATCTGCAGATGTATTAGAGAAGCTTCGCAGTGAAGACCCGATTGTAGGTATGATTCTTGAATACAGACAGCTTACTAAGCTGAAATCCACTTATGCGGATGGATTGGCGGCTTATATTAGCGATGCTGATCAGAGAATCCATGGTAAGTTTAATCAGACCATTACTGCAACAGGACGTATCAGCAGTACAGAACCAAACCTTCAGAATATTCCAATTCGTATGGAGCTTGGAAGACAGATTCGTAAAGTATTTATTCCAAGAGAGGATTATGTGTTCTTAGATGCGGATTATTCGCAGATTGAGCTTCGTGTACTGGCTTCCATGTCAGGCGATGAAACTTTAATCAATGCTTATAGGGAGGATCAGGATATTCATAAGATTACAGCCTCCCAGGTATTCCATACACCACTTGAAGAGGTAACCAGTGCTCAGAGAAGTAACGCAAAAGCAGTTAACTTTGGTATTGTTTATGGAATCAGCTCTTTTGGTCTGGGACAGGATTTGAATATCACAAGAAAAGAAGCAGAAGGATATATTAAGAAGTATTTTGAAACTTATCCAAGAGTAAAGGAATTCTTAGATGAGTTAGTGGAAAATGGTAAGAAAAATGGTTATGTCGAAACTATTTACCATCGTAGAAGACCAGTGCCGGAATTAACTTCCAGCAATTTCATGCAGCGTTCCTTTGGAGAACGAATTGCCATGAACTCCCCAATTCAGGGAACTGCGGCGGATATCATTAAGATTGCCATGCTTCGTGTAAATCAGGAATTGAAGAAACGACAGCTTAAATCCCAGCTGCTATTACAGGTGCATGACGAACTTTTAATTGAAACACACAAGGATGAAATCGAAATTGTGCGTGAAATATTAAAAGAGCAGATGTACCATGCGGCGGATTTGAGTGTACCTTTAGAAATAGAGATTAACCAGGGTAATAACTGGTATGAGGCAAAATAGATGAGAGTAATTGGATTAACAGGCGGAGTAGGAACCGGTAAGTCTAGCGTGGTCGCTCTAGCAGAAGAAAAGCCTTATGTAAAGGCTGTAAAGGCAGATGAAATCGGACACCTTGCCATGGAACCGGGGCAGAGAAGCTATGATGATATAGTGACATTGTTTGGTGCGGATATTTTAAAAGAGGATAAGACCATCGACCGCAAAAAGGTGGCGACTATTGTATTTTCAGATAACAGCAAACTGGAGGCATTAAATGGGATTATACATCCATTTGTGCGCCAGTATATAGAAAATGCCATTGAGACAGAAAGAGCAAAAGGAGAATGCCGGTATTTCATTGTTGAAGCAGCGATTCTCCTTGAAACAGGATATCAGCCCATTTGTGATGAGATATGGGTGGTAATGACTAAAGAAGAGCTTCGAAGACAACGTTTGAAAGAATCAAGAGGTTATTCGGATGAAAAGATAACTTTAATTATGAAGGAACAGATGTCGGATGAGGAATTTTTAAAGCATGCTGATCAGATTATCGAGAATAACGAGTCTTTGGAAAATGTCCAAAGAAAACTGGATTTACTACTAGTGTAAAAATACTAAGTGTGGTACACTAATAAGATAAGGAAAAATATACAAATGGAGGAAATCTTCATGGAGAAAAGCAAATATCCGGATAATTTAGTATTTGGTTTAGACATCGGTACCAGAAGTATTGTTGGTACGGTTGGATATAAGGAAAATACCAATAATTTTAAGGTGATTTCCCATGTGGTGAGAGAACATGATACCAGAGCCATGCTGGATGGACAAATTCACGATATTGGTAAGGTGTCAGAAAGCATTGGGTTCGTAAAAAGGGAATTAGAGAAAAAAGTTGGCAGAAGGCTGAATGACGTATGTATTGCAGCTGCCGGTCGTGTATTAAAGACGGTTACAGTTTCTGTGGAGCATGAATTTACAGAAGAAACTACAATAACAGATGAGCACATTTATTCTCTTAATATGCTCGGTGTAGAGAAGGCATACGAAATCATCAGAGATGAGAGTAAGAACAACCAGGAAGAGATAAATTTCTATTGTGTTGGTTATACAGTAGTCAGATATAAATTAAATGATAATGTGATTTCAAATCTGGAAGGGCATAAGGCATATAGAATTGCTACAGAGCTTTTGGCAACTTTCCTTCCAAACGAAGTTATTGATGGTTTATATAGTGCAGTAGAGCGTGCAGGACTTTATGTTGCTAATCTTACGCTGGAACCAATTGCTGCGATTAACGTGGCAATTCCGGAAAAGTTCCGTTTGCTTAATATTGCGCTTGTAGACGTTGGAGCAGGTACTTCCGATATTTGTATTACCAAGGATGGAAGTATTGTTGCGTATGGCATGATTCCCCAGGCGGGAGATGAGATAACAGAACTTCTTGCTAAGGAATATTTAACAGATTTCCAGACAGCAGAGCAGTTAAAACGTGATTTAGGCTTAGGTGATACCGTCACTTATCAGGATATTATGGGCCTTAGCCATGTACTTGAAACAAAGGATGTTCTTGCAATAACAAAGGATACTGTAGAAAGTATTACAAGTCAGATAGCCGATAAGATTCAGGAATTAAATGGCGGTAAATCTGTCAGTGCTGTATTCGTTGTTGGTGGTGGCGGTAAGATTCCGGGATTTACAGACTTACTGGCGGATTATCTAAAGATTGCAAGAGAACGTGTAGCACTTCGAGGGGAAGAGGTGCTTGGACTTGTAGAATTCTTAGAAGAGGATGTAAAGAAGGATTCGCTTCTTGTAACTCCGGTTGGTATCTGTCTTAACTATTACGAGCAGAAGAACAACTTTATTTTTGTTAATGTCAACGGAGAACGAATTAAGTTATATGACAATAGCAAGTTGACTATTGTGGATGCTGCAATTCAGATGGGGATTCAGAATGAGATGTTATTCCCAAGAAGAGGTAAGGCACTAAACTTTACAGTAGATGGAAAACCGCGTTTTGTAAGAGGGCAGTTAGGAGAAGCTGCAGTTGTTACCTTAAATGGTAAACCTGCCGGAATCAATAGTGAAATTGTATCTAACGATGTGATTGAAATAGAATTTTCTACAGAAGGTAAGGAAGCAGCCAGCGAAATTCGCCAACTTCCAGAATACAGTGGAACGATTTCTTTCTATTTCAATCAGAAGAAGATTGTGTGTCCTAAGTTTGCAACGGTAAATGGCGAACTTGTAAGTGGATACTATAGTATTAAAGAAAACGACGAAATTCAGATATTAAATTATTATACGCTGGACCAGCTTCTTGATTTTATGGATTTACCTTACGAAGGGCAGATTTATGTCAATAACGTAAAGGCTTCTTTATACGAAAAGGTTTATGAAAACTTTACTGTATCCAGTGAGATTGCAGGGAATGACGAACATTTGGATGTAAGGGCTGAGGTTGCAAAGGCAGAGGGAACAGAAGAAGACGGCGTAAAAGTTGAGGATTCTAGTAGTAAGGTAAGTGTTGAAAAGCCAATTGCTAACATTTATGTTATGGTAAATGATACAGAGGTTATGCTTACTAATAAGCAGAGCTATATTTTAGTAGATATCCTGGATTTCTATCCATTTGATACAAAGGAAGCAAAGGGTGATACACTTGTAGTTACTTTGAATGGAGAAACGGCCTCCTTTACATCTGCCATTGAAGACGGGGATATTGTCCGTTTGTTCTGGCATACCTATAATAAAGGAGATATGTAGGAGTTTTTGAGTATGAAGTTATGTAGTATCGCCAGCGGAAGCAGTGGGAATTGTATTTTCGTTGGAACGGAAACGACCAATTTGCTGGTAGATGTTGGTATCAGCAAAAAAAGGATTGTGGAGGGATTAGAGCAAATAGGAATTTCCCCATTATCCATTGAGGGAATTTTAATTACCCATGAACATTCAGACCATGTAAAGGGTCTTGGAGTTATGGCAAGGCAGTATAAGATACCAATTTATGCAACAAGAGAGACAATTTATGAAATTAAGAATATAAGCAGTCTTGGAGTGATTGATGAGACATTATATCACGAGATTGAACCGGATGTATCCTTCTTTTTGGGAGATATTGAAGTAAGACCTTTTTCTTCTTTCCATGATGCAAAGAATCCGGTATGTTATACATTCAGTCAGAAATGGCATAAAGTAGGAATTGCCACAGACTTAGGTACTTATGATAACTATATCATTGAGAATCTGACAGGTTGTGAAATCCTTCTTTTGGAAGCCAATCATGATGTGAATATGCTGCAGGTTGGCAGCTACCCATATTCTTTAAAACGAAGAGTTTTGGGGGATAATGGACATTTATCCAATGACACTTCCGGAAGACTTTTGACAAAGCTTATGCATAAGGGTTTAAAGTATATTTTCCTTGGTCATTTAAGTAAGGAGAATAATTATCCGGAGCTTGCCTATGAAACGGTAAAGTATGAGCTGGAAAAAGAAGGACTTATGGAGAAATATGAGTTTCATCTGGAAATTGCAGCCAGAGATGAGATTTCGACTTATGCGTCCATAGAGTGAAAGAAGTGTACAAGCAAGTATGCAAACGGATAGCGAATCAGTGTTTTATGAAAGAAACAGAATAAGGAGACTAAATAGTATGAAAAGAGCAATTGTAACGGTAGTAGGAAAAGACGATGCAGGTATTTTAGCAAAAGTAGCGATTTATCTTGCAGATAATAACGTAAGTATCTGTGATATTTCTCAGACAATTCGTCAGGGATTTTTCAATATGATGATGATTGTAAGTTTAGACAATATGCCAAAGGAATTTGAAGTATTTGCAAATGAGTTAGAACAGCTTGGAGAAGAAATCAGCTGTACAATCAAAGCCCAGAGAGAAGAAATCTTCAATAAAATGCACAGAATTTAAACTATTCAGAGCCAAGCAAAATTTTATAAAACAGACGTAAAATGCTTGCAATTTTTAGGCTGTTTTTAAAATTTTATATGGCGGATACGCCATATCGAGGAAACACGTAGTGTTTTCGAGAGTAGGCTCTGAATAATTACAGATTTAGAATGTGAGGACGATTAGAAATGATTAATATTACAGAAGTATTTGAAACCAATAAAATGATTGAGCAGGAAAACCTTGACGTAAGAACTATTACTATGGGTATTAGTCTTCTTGATTGTGCCAGCTCATCGGTTGAAGAAACCGGTGATAAGATTTATAAGAAAATCACTGAAACAGCAAAGGATTTGTTAAAGGTAGGAAGAGAGATTGAAAGAGAATATGGTATTCCAATCGTTAATAAGAGAATTTCCGTCACACCAATTGCCATTGTAGGTGCAAGCTGTTGTAAATCTTCAGATGATTTCGTATATCTTGCCAAGAAATTAGATGAAGCAGCATTAAAGGTTGGTGTAAACTTTATCGGAGGTTACTCTGCGTTAGTTTCTAAAGGAATGACAAAGAGTGATGAATATCTTATCCGTTCTATTCCGAAGGCTCTTGCACAGACAGAACGTGTCTGCAGTTCTGTTAATGTAGGCTCTACTAAGACCGGTATTAACATGGATGCAGTTCGTCTCATGGGTGATATCATTTTAGAAGCAGCAGAAGAAACAAAAGAAAGAGATTCCTTAGGCTGTGCAAAGTTAGTTATCTTCTGTAATGCACCAGATGACAACCCATTTATGGCAGGTGCATTCCACGGTGTAACAGAGGCAGATGCAATCATTAACGTTGGTGTCAGTGGTCCTGGTGTAGTTAGGGTTGCTTTAGAAGAAGCAAGAGGACAGGATTTTGGTGTTCTTTGTGAAACAATCAAAAAGACAGCATTTAAGATTACACGTGTAGGTCAGTTAGTAGCACAGGAAGCTTCCAAACGTCTTAATATTCCATTTGGTATTATTGACTTATCCTTAGCTCCAACACCTGCAATTGGCGATAGTATTGCAGAAATCTTTGAAGTAATGGGATTAGAAAGAGCCGGAGCACCAGGTACAACAGCAGCACTTGCGCTTCTTAATGATCAGGTTAAGAAAGGTGGCGTTATGGCATCTTCTTATGTTGGAGGATTAAGCGGAGCATTTATTCCTGTCAGTGAAGACCAAAATATGATTGATGCCGTTGTTGCAGGCGCTTTAACATTAGAAAAATTAGAAGCTATGACATGTGTATGCTCGGTAGGTCTTGATATGGTTGCAATTCCAGGGGATACAAAGGCAACTACTATCTCTGGTATTATTGCAGACGAAATGGCAATTGGAATGATTAACCAGAAGACAACAGC
>CAZRLE010000081.1:0-9024 GCA_964600705.1 uncultured Lachnoclostridium sp.
CCATAAAGCAACAACAATTAACAAATCGGTTATACTCCCTATCATTAGGGTGCATAATATATTACTCCATCCTCAAAAACTCATTTTATAATCAAAAAAGCACCTTCCCTCAGGTGCTTTTTTGATTGTCATTTTTTAGGCATCCGATTCAATCAATGAACCGGATGCCTATTTTTACTTATTCTTATTTTACTGTTATCTTCACCTTTTTACATGCACCATTCTGAGCATATACATATACAGTACAGGTACCTGCTTTTTTCGCTGTTACCACACCATTCTTATCTACTGATGCTACCTTGGTATTATCAGATTCAAACTTAATTGCTCTATACTCTATGAACTTTTTGCCTTCTTCTGTTGTTACAGCTGCTTCAATTCCCCATGTCTTGCCTGTTTCCAAAACAGCTTCTTTGGACGCTAGCTGAACGGATACTACATTACCATATTCACCACCCTTAGTAGCTGCTAAAACAGCTTTAGCTTTGGCAATTTTTTCTTTTCTGCCATCGACAAGTTTGTAAGCCTTCACTACGAATTTGTAATAGCTTCCTTCTTTTAAATTTTCTACCTTATAAGAAACTGCATCTCCATCCTCAATAATTTCTTTATGCCATGAACCAAATTTTCCTTTTTCTTCATTGTATTTTGCATATTTTACAATATAGCCATCAGCATTTTCTACTGCTTTCCATTTTAACTTATTAGAAGTCTTTGTAGACTTTTGTGACTTTAACTGCATTGACATATAAGATTTATCGTTTTTCTCTGGTTCATCTGTAGAAGCATCATTCTTTTCTTTTGCAAATATAGCTTCAATTGTATGTGTCGCCTGTACATTTTCAAAGGTATAGCTTTCTACTGCACCAACGCTGACACCATCTACTAATACATCTACAATGACATATCCTTCATTAGGAGTAATGGTATAAGTCTTACTCTGTCCCATGTAAACAATGTTATTTCCGGTTGATGTAATGGTTCCTCCTTCACCGGCTGTTACTGTGACATTATAAGTAGGAGTATAATAACCACCGCCAGTATATCCTGGTGTAGAAGTAACACCAATCTTAAATGTTTTACCAGTTACATCTATCTCTTCACCGTCTTTTTTTAATAAAATAGCTCCACCAGAAGATGTAGAAAACGCTGAACTATCACCACTGATATCTAACTTCATGTCAGTAATGTCTCCACTAATCTTTTTCTCAGAAACGCAGCCAAAGCTGTATACGTCGCCACTGCCGGCTTTTGCTTTCAATGTTCCAGTTCCATCAAGTGTTATCTCTTCCAAAGAACCAATACCACAGCTAAGTCCACTGGTAATGGTATCCTCACCACTTCTAGTTATACTCATTGTGCTAACTAACTGTGTCTCTGTCGCAGAAGTAGCCTTTCCACTGGTTGCCGTTACATTTCCGCCATCCATATCAAAACTGCCAGTTGTACCTATTCCATAACTGTTTCCGCCAGTTGCAGTCTGACCTGTTGCATCAATCTCTCCAGATGTAACAATCGCATTTCCGGCACCAAGACCAATGCTGTGTCCATTCGATGCACTTTTCGCATCTGCATCAATCTTTCCACCTGTAATTTGAATATCTTTCACAACAGCAACACCATAGCTGTTTCCACCAATTGCTTTACCACCATCGGCATTAATCTCTCCACCACTAATAGTTGCATCTCCTACAATTCCTACACCATAGCTGTTATTTGCCATCTTGGCACCATTCAAATCACCAGTTTCACCTTCTGAATTAGCTGTACCACCTTCTGCTGTAATTATTCCACCTTGCATTGTAAAATCACCGGCAGTAGTCAGACCAACAGAACCCTTGGCATCCTTTCCTTTTGCAGTGACTTTTCCACCAATCATAACAATACCATAACCGGAGCTTGCTCCTGTCTCGGCAACAGACATAAGAGAAACAGTTTCTGTATCATCATTACCTTTTTCTGCACCGCTTCCAATTCCATAACTGTGTCCTTTTGGTGCTGCATCAGCTTCACCTATAATAGTTCCATCATGAATAGTTACCATTCCTGTTGTACCAATACCGTAGCTATTTCCTGCTTCTGCATAACCACCTTTGCCAGTAACCGTCGTAGCTGCATCAGCAAAAGTAATATTACCTCTTGTACCGATACCATAGCTATATCCATAGGTAACTGTTCCTGCAGTTGCTTCTACATTGGCACCATTACTGATTGTGATATCGCCCACAGCTCCAATACCATAGCTAAATCCAGGTGTTCCTTTTGCAGCCTTTCCGGTAGCTTTCACTGTTCCACCACTAATTGTAATGTAAGTTTGGGAACCAATACCATGACTGATTCCATAATTTTCTGTTACTTCACCGCCTTCAGCTGTTACATTTGCATTATCACTGATATCAACACCAGCAGGTGCTGCAATACCATAGCTATTTCCTTTCGAAGCAGCACCACCTTTTGCAACTACAGTCGCACTACCTGTGATTGCCACATTGGAACCTGCACCTATACCAATTGAGTTATCAGTCGTTGCTTTACCCTCAGCAGTTACCTTGGCATCTCCTCCAATAGCAATTGTACCGTCAGTATATATACCATATGAAGTATGTCCTCCGTTTAAGCCATGTGCATATATAGTGCCACCAGTAATATTTATATGGTCTCCACCATCTCCTACATAAATACCAAATCCCAGAGTATTACTTGCCACTTCTCCACCTTTTGGAACAATTTCACCTTCTTCAAAACTACAATTTGCATATATGGTTCCGCCTTTTATGTTAACTTCACCTTTCGACTTAATAGCAGCAGCACTACAACTACCAGACTGCATACCATTTACATTTCCGGCAATTACTGTAATTTCTCCACCTAGAATAGTAAGAGAAGTACACTCAATACCATAACTAGTATAAGTATTCTCTATACTACTGCCTTCCAAAGCCGAAGCTATTAAAGCTCCATCACCACTAATAATTAAGTCTTCCGTTGATAAAATCGCAACTCCATTGCTAAATTCATCACTTGCATATATTTCATTATTTCCTTTTAGTACGATTTCAAGCGGAAGTCCTTCATTGCCATAATAATTGATACCTGGCTGATTATTAATCTGCCCCTTAATGTAGGCACCGTTGAGCGTAAGTGTATATTTTTCATCATTTTTTTCTAAATATACATTATAATTAGAAAAATCGGCTCCATCTGTTGTAATGTCACCATTTTGATTTGTTAGGTAAGGTGTACCTACCGTCAATTCTGTATTTGCCACCTTAATAGTATTACTCTCCGCCAACGCCGTTGCCGGTAACTGGGTCACAATCAGACACAACGCCAGTAAAAAACTCCATATTCGTTTACTTTTCTTCATAAACCACATTCCTCCTTATAGTCATAAGACGTACTGTAAACAATTACAGTATGGTTACAACAAAAATTTGTCTTAATTATACTTCTTCTTTTCCACAATATCAATATTTTTGTTAATCTACTACTTGAATTTGATAAAGCTTATGTTTAGCACGATGTACGTTTCTTTCAATTCCTGTCAGAACATCTGGTTCATCAACACCATATTCATAAGTAACACGAATCACTGCTGTTCCTGTTTTCTTAGCTGTTATCTTACAGGTTTTACTGGTCTTTTTATCAAGTGAAATTTTTTTCTTTCCAGATACGATTGTCCAGTCATAAGTTTGATAATTCGGAAATACAACTGTATTTGAATAGGTGATATCACGTGTGCTGCCTTTTGAAATTGTAATTGTTTCCAAGGACTCCGCCAATGGGTCTTTATATTTTGCAGCAATAAGACCTTCTATTGTGTTTACATTATTGGAAACATCTGTATATTTTGCAGCAAAGTATACAACCGTTACACCATTGATATTCCACTTTGGAACACGAATTGTCAAATACTCAAATGAACCACCATATTCCGGTGAAATGCCTTTTCTCGCAGATGTATTTCCAACCTCAAAAACAATATCTGATTTTGAACCATAAATCATAGCATCTCGCATGTCATAAAGACTACCTGTCTGTGCCGTATTGTAATCAAAATCAAGAATGATATCATTATCACCCCAGACACTTTCCAGCGTAATAATATCCCTTGTGTATCCATCTTTATTCGTAAAAGAAGAAGTAAATGAAACCTCTGGTGCATAATGCTTACCATTTACGATAACATCCGCATAGCCAGCTTTAACCGATAATCGCTTATCGGAAGTCTGATATATCCCTTTTGAAGTCTTAACAACTGCTTCTCTGGCAGAAGTTCCCTGAATCGTTGGGTTTTTAATGGTTGTTCCTCCATAGCGATCCAGACTGTCAATAACATTAAACTCTTTCGAATAATAAATATACAACTTATCCTTTCTCGGTTTATAAGTAACTTCAATCGTAGAATCCGTTACATCTGCAGAACCAGTGTATGTAAAATAATAACTATCCGTAGAAGAATCATGTTCCTCCGATGTAAATTTCAATTGAAAACGACTATCTTTAAGAAGATTCAGATATGCAGTAATGTAAGAATCTGCTACCTCATCTGACACTTCCCAGTATTCATACATTTTGGAATACTTCACTTCTTCCGGATTCTTTCTGTGCTCTAACTTAAACTCATAATTGGTAAAAGCACCAAAATCAGGAATAAAGCACGACGACTTCGTATACTTGATTTCTGATTTATAGGTTTTATCCGTTAATGCTTTTGCAATGGTTTTATTAGATTCCGCCGAACTCACAACCGCTGTATATGGAGCAAACATTCCAATACACAACGCAAATATCAACAGACAACAAGTGTATTTTTCACCAAATTTTCTCATAACACCACTCCTAATTTTAATAAAACAGTATTTTAAGTGAATTATACAAAAGTTATGGGCATATTACAATGATGAATTATAATTATCACACGTTATAAATGCTCTTTTGTTCAATTTTTAGTTTATCCGAAAAGTACTTTATATAGCAAAAGACATAAGAAACCATTTGTTTCCTATGCCTTTTATACCACATACGATTTAGTTATCCATTTTTTTATACTATTTGTACACTTCTCTTTCTATTTACTTTACTTCCTCTACTTCTACACCAAACTCACTTAAAGCGGTTTCGATTTCCTCTGCGGATACACCATTAAATGCATCATACATAACAAATGTACCACTTGCTGATACTGTGTTATCCTCTCCCTTTGTAAAAGTCACTGCCACTGGCACAGCATCTTCAAAAATATAGATATACATTACATTTTTATTCAATGTAGTATCCACAAATGTTTTTCCCATTGTTAATACACTAGAAGCAGCTAATTCACTCACACCACACCAACCATTTATTTGCGTGGTAAAAGTGTTTCTTCATTATATCTTTCCCCTTTTGAAAAGAATGCAACAACTCCATTTTTCGATAGTACAATTCTTTCAATTTTGGAATTCTTACATATTGCTCCAAAATATCTTTTTCATAAATAGAAAAGTCTGTATCTGCTTTATCTATATCTACTAATTCACATCAGTCCAAGTCAAATCTTCTCCTCGTGGTAAAATCCAATAATAATCTGACAAACTATTCGATTTTAGTGATTACCCATCCGTCTTGTGTCAAATGGGTAAAACCTATGTTTTCTTCTCCATTAGGAATGGACACAGACCAGATGACTATATCTTTTTCATCAAGGGCAGTTATAGTTACTCCACGCAGGTCATTGTATCCATCTAAACTCTCCAACCAAACACGTTCGCCTCTCTTGAATAAAGAACCATCTGCATGCTCGCATCCACCACTTTCATTTTGCATTATAAGTTCAATACGCTTAACATTATCTGCACCAATAGTGAGATAAAATTTATCGTTCTCTATTCTATCAGCAGGAGTTTTCAATGTAATGGCATATACTATACCCACTTTTAATGGATCTGTTTCCATAACATTTCCATCGTGATATACAACAATTTCATCACCAATAGCAAGGTCTGTATAACTGTCTTTGTTTTCTACATTCAAAGATATTTGCCATTCAGAACCATTAGGATATCCATCCGCTGTGTCGGAGTACATAATAACATAATCGTTATGCACCTCTTTCACAATTCCTGTTACATTTGGTTTTGTCTTGATAATGTTGTTCATACTGTTGTTATTACAGCCAGCTAAGCCAAGAATACAAACCAATACCCAAACTAATGCTATCATTTTTTTCATACAATTACACTCCTCCACCAATTCCATTTATACTATTGAACTCTATTATAATTCTTCCAAAAATCTATTGTTTCTTGCAAGTCGTCTTCGCTCACAAATAAATCTAATTTTTTTGCAACTTCAATTGCAAAATCAACATACGCATTTGCTCTTGCTGTTATTACATTTTTATCATTTACCAAATCTTCATCGGTCGAATGTGTCGATTTTACATCCCATAATATTCCTGCATTATCTAAAATATCAACACCCGCACAAATTCCTGCGATTAAAACATTTCTTTTCCTTAAGTCTTGCAGATACTCTTTAACATCTGAATTATCAATTACAGAAATATTTCCACCCGGAATAACAAAACTTCTAATCTGCTCCTTATCAAGTTCTTTCAAAGACATATCAACATTTACAGAAAATCCCTCCATAGCCTTGACCGGCTTTCCATCTAATGAGCAGAAAACCATATCGCAGTTAGAAAAGTTCATAAAATAATTCAATATCACAATTTCATAAAAACAGCTTGTATCATATATAAGAAATACATCTTTCATCTCTAAAAATACCCCTCCTTAGTTTGTCTACCCACTCTGGTACAGGTGCTTCTTTTTTGTCAAATTTATTTTTTGCAATATGCAACACCATCAACTTGGAATTGCAAGCCACTTTTTCCACCTTTATGAGCAAATTCTGTTTGAATAGATTTTCGTACAGGATATTTTCCATTAAATCTTTCATGAATAACTTTTTCCATTATTGGAATGTTCCAAACATCTCTGAACAAACAATCCATTTGAACCACATTTTCAAGAGTCAAGTCTAACATAGCCAATCTTCTTTCCATATCATCAAATGCACCATTAATCTGCTCCTCAACTGTACCACCAACATTACCAACACAGTAATTCAAGAAACAAAAATCTCCCGCCTTAATAATTCCAGAATGTGCCATATCTTCGCTAACATCTAATCTAATAATATCACTCATACTTTTTTCCTCCACCAAATTCAAATCTATCGCTTCATTAGTAACAACATACCATACTCGTCTTTTCCAACTTCAACAAACCCAAGTGATTCCCAAAAATGAATAGAGTTTTCTTTTGCACTATTCAGTACATAATACTTTGCTCCATCCACCTTTGTATACTGTTCTAATGCCTCATAGCATCTATGTCCAGTTCCATTGCCTCGATATTTAGGTAAAACCCAGTAATCCAAAATATAACACTTTCCGTCTTCACTTTGATATGTACAATATGAAGCGGCGCCTATCCTCCGTCCATCTTGAACAAAGTAAACCATATGCTGTTTATCCCTATCTCGTACCATATGTTTTTCTAAAATGCCACGATACTCTTCACTTTTAAAATAGTCGATATCTTTCTCATCTACGATGATTTCATCCTCAATTAAGTATTTAATATGAATATTCCAAAACTCATCTATTCTCTCTATCGGTATTTCTTCTATCCTTATCATTTTTAACCTCTTGAAATAAATTATCAACATTTGTTGTTTACAATCCTTAACTCAATTACTTTCTAAAACAATATCTTACAAATTTTCTATCCCCATTTTCATATTCTTTTTTGTCCAGCAACCTATTTTGAATATGTTCAAAATCTTTATTTCTAATTAAATCCTTCTCCGTAATATCTGAATTATTTATCGGTAAAGTACTAAAACCATTTACCCATAAATACCCACCTTCATTCAAATGTTCAATCAAGTCTAAATAGAAATCTGGACATAACCTATAGTGATTGATAATTATGAAATCAAATTTGGGTAAGTTTTCTAAGAAAAATCTTTTAGATAAATCCATTTGGAAAGTCTCAACTTTAACCCTTTGTTCCTCTGAAAAGTGCTTAAGTCTTTCTATTGCTATTTCAGAAAAATCCACGCCCGTCATTACATATCCTCTCTGCGCTAAGGAAATTATATTTCTTCCGTCCCCACATGCTAATTCCAATCCAAAATCACCAAACTGAAAATACTCTATATCTTTTAGTAATAGTTCTTCTGGTTGTAAAAGTTCTTCAATCCTATTTTTAAATTTATGGTTCCAATAAGATTCATCTCCCATATATTCCATTGCAATTGCCTCCTTCACAAAACAAAACAATTTACCATTGGTTCAATCATCTTTTCTCACCTACAAATTCATTTTCTCAAACTGTTCAATATATTGGAATTGGTCAAACTCACAATTTCTTTTTAACTAATACATATTTGCTGGTTCGCAGTGCTTCCACAAACCCACATTTAAGGAATAGTGCAACAGAAGAATTGTCGATAGCAATATCGTCATAGAGTTCCATGATACCATTCTCTTTTGCCATTTCGCATAAAAGCAATAGTCCATTGCAACCATATCCCTTTCCACGGAACGGAGCATAAATAATCACATCAGCAATATAAATCTGCCTTTCCCTGTCAAAGTGATATGCTACCTCGCCAACAAAAGTATCATTCTCCTTGATATATCTGTAAAAGCGTTTGTTATTGTGGTTTGTTATCCATCTGTCATGCCAATCTGCCCAATGTTCTTTAGGAAATGGAATTGTACCTCCGTAGGCATGGTTGTATGCCATCGTCTGCTCATCGCTCATCATTTGTTCCTTAAACCACAAGTCCTCAATATGAGGCTTATATAATTCAAGCATTTTCTCACCTCGTCAAGTTTATCTAATTGTTTTACATATTATAATTGTCTCTCTGCTACCAAAACAATTCCTTCTTCTATTTCCACTTCTCTAATTACTTCGAAACCATTTTTTCTATAGAAGTGTTCCAATTTCTTGAATTTGTGCC
>CAZRLE010000082.1:0-9021 GCA_964600705.1 uncultured Lachnoclostridium sp.
TCAGAGAACAATTATAATGGTGTTAATTGTGGTATTATGGATCAGTTTGCAGTTGCCATGGGTAAAAAGGATAATGCAATTTTCCTTGATACAGCAGATTTGTCTTTTGAATATGCACCAATTAAATTAGATAATGCAAAAATTGTTATTTTAAATACTAATAAAAAGCGTGGTCTGGGTGATTCTAAGTACAACGAGAGAAGAAGTGAATGTGAAGAAGCATTAGCTGAACTTCAGAAGGAACTCTCTATCAAATCGCTAGGTGAGCTTACAGAAGAAGAATTTGAAGCGAACAAGCACCTGATTGCAAGTGAAATAAGACAGAGAAGAGCAAAGCATGCCGTTTATGAAAATCAAAGAACCATTAAAGCGGTAGAAGCGTTAAAGAAAAATGACCTTGCTTTATTTGGAGAACTGATGGTTGCTTCCCATACTTCCCTTCGTGATGATTATGAAGTAACAGGAATTGAATTAGATACACTGGTAGCGGAAGCATTAAAGCAGGAGGGTGTCATTGGTGCAAGAATGACTGGCGCCGGATTTGGCGGTTGTGCAGTCAGTATCGTAGAAACATCTTATGTGGACAGCTTTATTGAGAAGGTTGGTAATGCTTATAAAGAGAAGATAGGATATAATGCTGATTTCTATGTAGTTGAAATTGGTGAAGGTCCTTGTGTTTTATAAAACAGAGAATGTATTATAGCGGAATGACGGGAGAATGTACATCATGAATCTAAAACAAGTGTATGAGAATATAGAAAATCTGGTTCTGTATGGAATACAGACTGGTCTGGTAGAAATAGAAGACAGAATTTATACAACCAATCAGTTGCTGGAAGCATTACAGATGGAAGAGTATGAAAACTGCCACAATGGAACTGTGATTAAGGAGCCATTCTATGCAACAGGAGAGAATTTGGAAGAAATTCTAAAGGTGCTTCTTGATTATGCGTGTGAGGCAGGTATTATTGAAGACAATATTACTGCCAGAGATTTGTTTGATACAAAGCTTATGGGACTTTTAATGCCTAGACCTAGTGAAGTAATTAAGAAATTCCAGAGTCTGTATGCAAAAAGTCCAAAGGAAGCCACAGATTACTATTACAAGTTAAGTCAGGACAGCGATTATATTCGCCGATACCGTATTAAGAAGGATATGAAGTGGAAAGCGCCAACGGAATATGGTGAACTTGATATTACTATCAACCTTTCCAAACCAGAAAAAGATCCAAAAGCAATTGCAGCAGCTAAGCTTGCAAAGCAGAGTGGTTATCCAAAATGCCTGTTATGTAAGGAGAATGAAGGATATGCAGGAAGAATGAATCATCCGGCAAGACAGAATCACAGAATTATCCCAGTGAGGATTAATGAACAGGAGTGGGGATTCCAGTATTCACCTTATGTTTATTATAATGAGCATTGCATTGTATTCAATTCAGAACATACACCGATGAAGATTGACAAAGCAGCATTCCGTAAGCTGTTTGATTTTGTCATTCAGTTTCCTCATTATATGGTAGGTTCTAATGCAGACTTACCAATTGTAGGAGGTTCGATTTTAAGTCATGACCATTTTCAGGGAGGCAGCTATGAATTCCCAATGGCTAAGGCTGAAATAGAAGAATATTTTGTAGTAAAAGGATTTGAAGATGTTGAAGCAGGAAGAGTGAAATGGCCAATGTCTGTAATTCGTCTGCGTGGTAGAGATGAGAGCCGTCTCATTGAACTTGGAGACTTGATTTTGACAAAATGGAGAGGTTATAGTGATGAAGAAGCAGATATTTATGCTTTTTCCGGAGAGGAACCACATAATACCATTACTCCGATTGCAAGAAAGAAGGGTGAGAGCTTCGAGCTTGATTTGGTACTTCGCAATAACAGAACTACGGAAGAACATCCCCTTGGATTATTCCATCCACATGCAGAGCTCCACCATATCAAGAAGGAGAATATTGGTCTGATTGAAGTCATGGGGCTTGCAGTTTTACCGGCTCGTCTGAAAGAAGAAATGAAGCTTTTGGCAGAGTATATTGTGGAGGGAAAGGATATTTCTTCCTGCGAAGTAATTGAAAAACATAATACATGGGTCAATGAAATTAGAAAAAATCATAGTTCCTTAACAGAAGAAAATGTGGAAGAAGTGCTTAAACAGGAGATTGGTAAGGTTTTCTCCAAAGTACTGGAGCATGCGGGAGTTTATAAACGAAACGAAGCTGGCACATCTGCATTTCAAAAATTTGTTGAATTTTTGTCAGAATAGAGTTATACTAGATGCGTTCGCGCTTTAAAGCGTAGCATTGTATGGAGGTAAGAGATGGAATTCGGATGGTTATCAATAATTCCGCCACTGATTGCGATTATACTTGCATTAGTGACAAAGGAAGTTATTTCTTCCTTGTTAGTGGGAATTATGGCAGGAGCTTTGATTTTTACACAGGGAAACTTGATGGGAATGATAGAAACAACATTTGCAGTTATGGGAGATAAAATGGCGGCAAATGTGAATATCTTAATATTCCTCGGACTTTTAGGTGCACTGGTTGTGGTTGTTACAAAAGGCGGTGGTTCCGCTGCTTATGGTAACTGGGCAGTACAGAAAATTAAGACAAGAAAAGGTGCAGCCTTAGCAACAGGTGCCCTTGGGTGTGTTATATTTATTGATGATTATTTTAACTGCTTAACAGTTGGAACAGTTATGAAACCGGTAACAGATAAGCATAGAATCTCAAGAGCAAAGCTTGCGTATCTGTTGGATGCGACAGCAGCACCAATCTGTATTATTGCACCAGTATCAAGCTGGGGGGCTTCTGTAGCAGGTTATATTGAGGAAGCACAGATTGGAAATGGTATGGAGACCTTCTTAAAGGCAGTACCATATAATATGTATGCACTTTTAACGATTATTATGGTGTTTATTGTCGCTGTAACAAAGCTTCAGTTTGGTCCTATGGCTAAGTTTGAAAAGAATGCCATCGAGACTGGGGATTTGTTCTCTAATCCGGAGAAAGCCAAAGAAGAGACAATAGAGGCAGAGAATAAAAATGGTAAGGTAATTGATCTTATTGTTCCAATCCTTGCACTTATTGTATTCTCAATTTTAGCGATGATTTATACCGGTGGTGGTTTTAGCGGTGAAGTAGGCGTGTTAGATTCCTTTGGAAACTGTGATTCTGCATTTTCATTGGTTCTTGGAAGTTTTGGAGCGTTAGTGACAACAGCAGCTTTATACCTTCCAAGAAAAGTATTAAGCTTTAAGAATTTCTTTGAATGTATCAGTGAGGGTGTAAAATCCATGGTAGGAGCAGATATTATTCTGATTCTTGCATGGACGATTGGTGGAATCTGTGGCTCTGACTACTTAGGCACAGGCTTATTTGTTGGTGACATGGTATCAAATGGTTCTTTCCCAGTATTCATCCTTCCAATGCTGATTTTTGTGGTGGCAGGATTCCTTGCATTTGCAACAGGGACATCATGGGGAACGATGGCGCTCTTAATTCCGATTGCAGGTACAATTTGTACTTCACCTGAGACAAGTCATCTGGCACTTCCAATTATTGGAGCGATTCTTGGTGGTGCAGTATATGGAGACCATGTTTCACCAATTTCAGATACAACAATCCTTTCCTCTACAGGAGCAGGATGTAACCATTTAGACCATGTGTCCACACAGCTTGTATATGCAACAGTAGTGGCAGGTTGTAGTGCATTAGGATATCTGTTAATGGGTATTGTAGGTGGATTTGCAATTCCATTTGCAGTTGCATTATTTGTAATGCTTGGATTATTACTTGTATTCCATAAACAGAGTGCTAAGACAACAACAATTGATTATTCTAATGTAAATCATTAATTTTGAATGCTTGAATGGAACTAATATAATAGAATTAAGATGTTAGAAATGATAAATAGTCGTATCATGGAGGCTGAATATGGAAGAAAAACAGATGTTAATACCAGCAGAAATTTTACAGGAAACAATTAAGATTGCACAGAAGAAAGCGGCATCTCCTATATATAAAATGTTACTTTCAGGATTTATGGCAGGTGCATTTATTGCTTTTGCAGGTGGGGCTTCGAACTTGGCAACATATGGTCTTTTGGCAGATGCCAATACATACGGATTAGGAAAAGCATTGGCCGGAGCTATATTTGCAGGAGGTCTTATGATGGTACTGATTGCAGGCGGTGAGCTTTTTACAGGTAACTGTCTGATGGCGGCAGGCGTTTATGATAAGAAGATATCCGTTAGTGCAATGTTAAGAAACTGGCTCTTTATCTATATTGGGAATTTCCTTGGCGCATGTTGTGTGGCATGGTGTATCAACTATTCCGGAAGCTTAGGAACTGGTGCGGGACTTCTTGGTGCAATTACAGTCAAAATTGCGGCAGGAAAGGTAACCCTTTCATTTGGAAAGGCACTGGTAATGGGTATTCTTTGTAACTGGTTGGTTGCACTTGGTGTATGGATGGGAACAGCAGCAAAGGATATTGGCGGCAAAGTATTAGCAATATTCTTCCCAATCTGGATTTTTATTATTTCCGGATTTGAACATTGTGTTGCCAACATGTTCTATGTTCCAATTGGAATCTTTGCAAAGGGTGCTTATGCAGAACAGGCCATTGCTCTTGGAGTATCTGCAGAGGCAATTGAGCAGATAAACTGGGTGAGCTTTGCAGTTAATAATCTGGTACCAGTTACGCTTGGAAACATTATTGGCGGTTCTGTATGTGTAGCATTAGTTTACTGGCTTATGTATAGAAAAAAATAAATGAATTAGAACGAATTTATTCCCAATTGTTGCAATTAAAGTCTTGCAATAATTGGGGATAGTCATTATAATGGGTATAATTGAGACTAATAATATATCTTTCCTGCAAAAGTAGGAAGAAGGGAGCAAAATGAAGACAATACTTAACTTACTCAAAGAAGAAGTAACTGCTGCATTTGTAGAAGCTGGTTATGATGCAAAATATGGAATGGTAAGTTTATCTAACCGACCAGATTTATGTCAGTATCAGTGTAATGGAGCAATGGCAGCTGCAAAAGAATACAAAAAGGCTCCAATTATGATTGCCAATGAAGTAGTTGCTATTTTAGAAAAGAGTGAAACCTTCAAAGAAATCAGTGCTATTAATCCTGGTTTCATTAATATGAACTTAAGTGATGCATTTGTTGCTAACTATGTAGATGGTATGAGAGCAACAGATACATTTGGCTATAATAAGGTAGAAGAACCATTTAACATCATCGTAGATTACGGCGGACCTAATGTTGCGAAGCCACTTCACGTTGGACATCTTCGTGCAGCTATTATCGGTGAAAGTGTTAAGAGAATCTGTAAATTTGTTGGTCACAACGCAATTGGTGATATCCACCTTGGTGACTGGGGACTTCAGATGGGTCTTATCATTACAGAATTAAAGAAAAGACAGCCTGAATTACCATACTTTGATGAAAGCTTTACAGGAGAATATCCAGAAGAAGCACCATTTACAATTGGTGAATTAGAAGAAATTTATCCTTATGCAAGTGCATTTTCCAAGGAAAATCCGGATTACTTGGAAGAAGCCCGTAATGCAACTTATCGTTTACAGAAGGGCGAAGGCGGATATGCAGCATTATGGAAGCACATCCGTAACGTATCTGTCGCTGACTTAAAGAAGAACTACGATAAATTAAATGTTCACTTTGAAATTTGGAATGGTGAAAGTGACGCAGAACCACACATTCCAGGTATGGTTGATTACTTAAAGGACAATGGTTACGCATACTACAGTGACGGTGCGTTAGTTGTAGATGTTAAAGAAGAAACAGATAAGAAGGAAATTCCTCCTTGTATGATTTTAAAAGCAGACGGTTCTGCCCTTTATAATACAACAGACCTTGGAACAATCGTAGAACGTGAAAAGTTATATCAGCCAAAGGCATACAAATACGTTGTAGACAAGCGTCAGGATTTATACTTTGAACAGGTATTCCGTTGTGCAAGAAAGACTAAGATGGTAGGAGAAGATGTTGACTTAACATTCTTAGGTTTTGGTACAATGAATGGTAAAGATGGCAAGCCTTTCAAGACAAGAGAAGGTGGCGTAATGCGTCTTCAGTATCTTATCGAAGACGTAACAAAGAACGTATACGATAAGATGAAAGAAAATCGTAGCGAAATTCCAGAAGAAGAAGCAAAAGCTACAGCACAGAAAATTGCAGTTGCAGCTATTAAGTATGGTGATTTATCTAACCAGCCTTCTAAGGATTATGTATTCGATTTAGATCGTTTCACAGCTTTCGAAGGGAACACAGGTCCATACATCCTTTATACAATTGTACGTATTAAGTCCATTCTTAATAAGTACAAAGAACTTCATGGTGATGTAAACGTAGCTGATATTAAGTTACAGGCACCTTCGACAGAAAGTGAAACAGAACTTATGTTAGAGCTTACTAAATTCAGTGATATGATTGACATTGCGTTCAAAGAAAATGCACCAAATAAGGTATGTCAGTTTGTATATGATTTAGCAAATGCATTTAACCATTTCTACCATGGAAATAAGATTATTGCAGAAGAAGATGCAGCAAAACAGGCTTCTTGGATTGCATTAATCAGCTATACATTAGATATGTTAAATCAGTGTATTGATTTATTAGCAATTGAGGCACCTGATAGGATGTAAAGTATCGCCCCACAAAGGAAGCACGGAGCGAAGCGGAGTATTTACTTTTGGGCGATGCTTTAACGACAGAATCGGTGAGTAGCACGAAGTGCTACGGTGTTTGCGTAGCAAACAGATTCTGAAGTCTGACACAACCGTATAGAAACAAAAGGTAGAAGATTCCCATCTTCTACCTTTTTAGCATAAAGGAGGAACTCCTATGTTTCGAGAAATATCCAAACTAGTCATCTACCGCAAATTAGAAAAAGAAAATATTTTATTTGCTCTTGCAGATATTTGCGAAGAATTTTATGGCGGTAACTATGTAAAAGAAGATTTAATTACAAAAATTTATGTGGAAATCAATAAGCTGTTAGATGTGGCAACCCAATATGGTTTTGATAAAAACTTGTGGCACAATTATCTGGCATATTTGCTTGCAACGACCGAAAATCCATTTAGCATGACTTGTGAAAAAATTGGTGCTAACGAAGGAACTGTCAATCAGTTTGCGAAAAGTGACTTCCGTATATTTAAGGCATTGTTTGATTATGATTTCAGTGAAATAGAAGATGCACTTGGAATTAACTGCTTTAGTGTAATTTCTAATTATCAGGCGGTAGCAAAAAAGGAACGCAGATACAATAAGAGTGTCAGCGATAAGGTGCGTGTTCTTAGTGATCAGATTGCAGATGCCAAGGACGAGGAAGAGATTTTCGTTATTGTAACAGATTTTTATAGAGCCTATGGAGTTGGGAAATTTGGGCTTAATAAGGCATTTCGTCTGTTCCCGGGTGGGGATGGAGAGCTCATTCGTCCAATTACTAATACAGAGGAGATTCGTCTTGATGATTTAATTGGTTATGAATTACAGAAGCAGAAGCTGATTGAAAATACAGAGGCTTTTGTAGAAGGAAGAGTTGCCAATAATGTACTTTTATTTGGAGACAGTGGTACAGGTAAGTCCACCAGTATCAAGGCAATTCTTAACGAATATTATGACAGAGGACTTCGAATGATTGAGATTTATAAGCATCAGTTTCAAGAGCTTTCCAATGTGATTGCACAGGTCAAGAACCGCAATTATAAGTTTATTATTTATATGGATGATTTATCCTTTGAAGAATTTGAAATCGAATACAAATATTTAAAGGCAGTCATCGAAGGTGGTCTGGAAACTAAACCGGACAATGTGCTGATTTATGCAACCTCTAATCGAAGACATCTGATTCGTGAAACATGGGGCGACCGTTCCGATATGAAGCACGATGATGGAATGCATCATTCTGATACGATGCAGGAAAAGTTATCATTGGTAAATCGTTTCGGTATCAGTATTTGCTACAGTAAGCCTTCCCAGAAGGAATATTTCACCATTGTAAAAGAACTGGCAAAGAAATATCCAAATATCACACTGACAGAAGAAGAATTGTGTCAGAAAGCCAATGCATGGGAGTTAAGCCATGGTGGTATTTCTGGAAGAACAGCTCAACAGTTTATTAACTATCTGGCAGGAAAAAGCGAATAGAAAAGAAAATGCGTGTTTTGCATATGATTGTAAAACACGCATTTTTTGTAATAGAATTAATGTTGTTTAACTTTGCTTGCTTTTTCATATTCAGCAGGAGTAACTTCAAGAATACGACAAGCTTCGTCAAGACTGATAGAAAGGTTTTTCATAAGGTTGTTTATATTTTGAACTAGATTTTCTTGTCGTCCTTCCAGGCGGCCTCTTTCTCGTCCTGTTTGTAAGAGGCGTCTTTCGGGAGTATCAATTAGTTCATATACGCCAAACATACTATCATTCACTCCTTTCGAAATAACGGCATAGTTTGCTGTAAGACTGTTAAGTACATTTTTAGTAGCATTTAAAATAGTATTTTTTGCATATTCCGTCAATTCATTGCTTGAAACAAGAGAATCCAATCGATCTCGAATCATGCTATATTCAGACTTTAATGCTTCTAACTTTTTGCTATTTAATGATAGTTCTTTTAACTCAGCCTCATAACAGAAAATATAAAAGGGAATTAGAAATAATAAATGCTTTTCAAATATCTCTTGTATAGTGTAAGTTTTGACCTTTAGAATAGGAACAGAATAACTTAGCTGTCCCTCAGGTGTTTCAATTCGAATGGTTAAGCTGTCTGGTGTGTTTCTGGTATGGCGCAAATATAGAATGGCTGATTGTGGAAAACGAACAATGAGTCCTTCCTCTGTTCTTTCTCCATTTTTTAGTGCAATTAAGGCATCATACTCAAACATACGGATAATCATGCTGCCATCAGGATTAGTCTGGCATTCTAGATGATATCTCTTTTTTCGGAGATTACCTTTAATATTACGAGTAATACAAAAACTACT
>CAZRLE010000083.1:0-8921 GCA_964600705.1 uncultured Lachnoclostridium sp.
CGTCCTATGTTGTCTAACGTAAAATTTACTATCACAAAGCCCGCCTCACAAAAAGGTTGTGAAAAAATCCACTAAAATTGTCTTTGCATAATTCTTGTTATGCGAAGTCACAGGATACCAAAATTCAAGATGACAGATAGGAGGACCATTATGGAAGATAACAAGAAAATTCCTCACCGCAGTGAGGTAGACCCTAAATACACATGGGCAACGGAAGATATTTACGCAAATGATGAGGCTTGGAAAGCGGATACGGAGAAATTAGCTCCAATGCTTGAAACAATTGCTTCTTACGAAGGCAGATTAGGAGAAGGCGCTAATGTTATGTTAGAGTTTTTCCGACTCTACGAAGACATTATTTCACTGGTTGAAAATATCGGCAACTACGCATGCAGAAAAAAAGATGAAGATACTAAGAATTCCACTTATCAGGCTATGTACAGCCAGGCAATGAGTCTTTATGTTAAGACCAACAGCTCTGTATCCTTCTTAGAATCTGAATTACTTGGTATTGAAGATGCTGCTTTAGACAAGTTCTTTGAAGAAGAAAGTGCACTTCTTACTTACAAGAGAGCCATTATGGAATCCAGAAGAAGAAGAGAACACATTTTAAACCCTGAAATGGAAAAATTACTGGCATCTGCGGGAGAAATTGCAGATACACCAGGTAATATTTATTCTTTATTTAACAATGCAGATATGACTTTCCCTCCTGCAAAAGACAGTCAGGGCAATGAGCATGAAGTTACACACGGAAGCTTCGTTCCATTGTTAGAAAGCAGCGATGAAACACTTAGAAAGAACACCTTTGAAGCCTTATACCACACTTATGCAGGTTTCAAAAATACAGCAGCAGAAATGTTATCTGCGCAGGTAAAACAGCTTCATTTCTTCGCTAATGCAAGAAAATATAACTCTACTTTAGAAGCTGCTTTAGACGTAACTAATGTTCCAACTGAAGTTTACCACAACTTAATCAAGACTATCCACGATAACATGCACTATATGCACAAATACGTGGCTCTTCGTAAAAAATTACTCAAAAAAGAGGAGCTTCATATGTACGATTTATATACACCAATCGTATCTGATGTAGCAGTGGAGATTCCTTTTGAAGAAGCAAAAGAGCATGTATTAGAAGGTGTTGCACCTCTTGGCACAGAATACCAGTCTTACATCAAAGAAGGCTTTGACAATCGCTGGATTGACGTTTATGAAAATATCGGCAAACGCAGCGGTGCTTACTCTGCCGGTGTAAAGGTTCACCCATTCGTCTTATTAAATTACAAGGGTACTTTAGACAACGAATTTACCTTGGCACACGAAATGGGCCACGCCATCCATTCTTATCTGTCTAACCGTACACAGCCTGTTATTAATGCAGACTATGTTATTTTCGTAGCTGAAGTAGCTTCTACCTGTAACGAAGCCTTACTGATGCAGCACAAGCTGAAAAATACAGAAGATAAGATGCAGCGTGCATACTTAATCAACCATTTCTTAGACCAGTTTAAGGGAACGATTTACCGCCAGACTATGTTCGCAGAATTCGAATTAAAAATTAATGAAATGTATGCAAATGGTGAAGCATTAACAGCTGATGCCCTTTGCAAGTTATATCACCAGTTAAATGTAGAATACTATGGTGAAGATATTATTGTAGATGATGAAATCGCAATGGAATGGGCAAGAATTCCTCATTTCTTCTACAATTACTATGTATTCCAGTATGCAACCGGATTCTCTGCTGCCATTGCATTATCTCAGAGAATCTTAAAAGAAGGAGAACCTGCAGTTAAGGATTACTTAAACTTCTTAAGTGGCGGCTGCTCCAAGGACCCAATCTCCTTACTTCGCGGTGCAGGGGTAGATATGGCATCCCCAGAACCAATTAACGAAGCCCTTAAGTTATTCGGTTCTTTAATTGATGAATTAGATGAATTATTAAGCGAATAAACAAATGAAGCGGCCCAAAAAGCCGCTTCTATTTTTAACTAAAATTAAATAATGTATCAAAACTTCGCAATGTCTTAAAGTTACCCTTCGCTGTCAGCGCACCTGTCATAAATGCCTTCTGCATACTCATGTCCCCATCAAACATACTGTCAATTACTGCCATTGTCGTCTTGGCAATAACATCTGCATCTTCCTTCTCTCCATAGTAGCAGGTCAGCACATCTTCTTTTACATCTACAACCAGATTCTTACTGCCATCTGTAAACCTGATTGCAAAGGACGCTGTAACTCCTTTGCCTTTTCGGAATCGGCTCTGAAGCTGGTTTAATACTCTGTCCTTTACCACCGGGGCGGATGTACTGCCTAATTGTGCAAAAGGCTGTGCCGTTGTTACTGCCCTTGCACCTTCTCCCTGCTCTGGGCTCTTTTCCCCTACATCGCCAAGCATTTCCTTAAACAGCTGTGCCAGTTCCTCAATATCCTCCTTCTGCTTCTTCACATAAGAATCATTAGAAGCGTACACAGAGAGCTGTTCACTTTCCTGTGGTGTCAAATCAAGTGTGTTCTTACGAAGCACATTCTTCTTCACCGCATTGCTGCTGCAAGGGAATGTGATTCTCTTCTGGCTGATGGCACGATAAAGACTTTCTGCCTCTCTTTCAATCAAAACACCATACTCCGGGTTAGTCTCAAATTCTACATGATTTTCCACATAGGCACTAATTCCTCGGCAGGAGATACCACCTAACATATCCCATGCCTTAATAAGGCTGTATTCGGCATCCTTCTCTCCATAGCTTACCGAAGTCACAACCGGAAGCATATAGACATTTGCAAGGTGCTCCTTATCTGCATAAAGCCAGCAGTCATCCAAAAACTGCTGCATCAATCCACCAATACCAAGCCATTCCACCGTAGTTGCAAGAATAACACCTTCACATTCCTTTAAAGTTCTGGTAAGGGCAGATATGCTGTGTTTTTCTTCATAAAGATTATAACGGGTTACTTCAACTCGAAGCTCCTTAAGCACCTCTGTCAGCTTATTTATTACATAAATGGTCGGGTCTTCTATTAACCCTCTTCCTCCATAGTAAATATTTACTCTCATCATAATGGTGTGTCACCTTCTCTTCCTTTTCTCTCCAGTTACTCAGACTCTTACCTAAATAACAATATTTCTTAATATCAATATCCCTATTATAACCCACATCAGTAATCCTCGCAAGAATACCCTTATAAATTTACTAATTTCCTAAAAACGACAAAGCAGGCAGAACCATCTCACCTGCTGTCAAACCCTGTTATTTTCTGTAAAATCGATGTATTTTCCGTCGATGCCTTTTAGTTGCAAACTCTCACAACACTAGTATATGATAAGGGCACATCAAATTTAATAAAGAGCGAGGATGAAAAATATGAATGAAGTACGTTACATAATTTCTGATGCTGCTAAGAAAGTAGCTGTGGAGCCTCATGTATTAAGATACTGGGAAGAGGAATTAGACCTTAAAATTCCAAGAAATGAAATGGGGCACCGCTATTATCGTGAAAAAGATATTGAGATGTTAAAACTGGTGAAAAAACTAAAAGATAAAGGCTTTCAGCTAAAAGCCATTAAAATGGAGGTAGATGCACTGGAGCAGAGCCATTCTGCTTCTACTAATACTAACGCTCCCCAAGCTTCTGCCGAAACCGTTCCGGCTGCCGTTGAAACTGCTGACTTAAAGGATGTGGACAGAGAAGAGCGCATGGCACAATTTCGCATGATTATGAGTGAAATTATCGGTCAGGCACTTAGGGAGAACAATCAGGAATTGTCTGTGTCTGTTTCCTCTGGTGTCAGCGAACATCTTGTAAAAGAAATGGATTATCTGGTTCGTGAAAAAGAAGAAAAAGAAGAAGCAAGGTATCAGCGTTTAGACGAATTAATTCGCGAAATCCAAAGAAACCGCGCAGAAGCCGCTGCAACTCAGATGGAACTTGAAAGGGCAGAAAAACGAAAAAGAGGATTTTTCCACAAAAAATCATAGAGGAAGGGTTCTTCCCTTCCTCTACTCTTCAATAACCTGTATTTCCAAAAAATCAAATTCGATGGTTTCGATAAAATTATCCTGATAAAATCTGGTCTTATCGTGACGCTTGAAATCTTCCACCGTGTTGTCCAGCCAGATTGGCTTTGACAGGTCAAACTCATAGCAAATCTTATCCAGACTGTCAAATACCTTTTTGGTACGATTCAGGTTATCGTCATCGTTGGCAATCACAACATCCTTTACCAAACGATTGTCCTTCCAGATTTTTCCCCACATTCGGAACATAAAATACCTCATTTCTACACGGATTCAAATTAAATATGTATCAGTATAGCGGATTTTATTCCAAAAGTAAAGAAGGGGACCAGGCACCTATGCCTCATCCGGTACGGTAGTTGTCAGCGAAAAATCAAGAAACCAGTCACCCAGCGTATCAATATCCGCTTTCAACTCATCCCAATGTACCACCTGATGTAAATCCGGATTTTTCTCCTCCATAATCTGTGCTGTACTTTTCATTACTGCCAAATGACTTCCCAATCTGTGCATCATGTAAACAAACATTTTCTCATTTGCCATACTGATAATACCTCCTCTTTCGTCTCATTTTCTGACTATATTCTATCAAGTCCGCCCTTTTTCTGCAATCAAATCTCATCTTCATAAACCGACACAAACCGCATAAAATCCCATATTACGACAGCATTCGACACGGTTAGATATATTTTTTCCCACTTTGTCGAAATATTCTTAGGAAAAATTTGTATTTTTTTTGCATTTTATTTGTGGTATGATAGTTTTAGTTTAATCATTTCTATTATAGGGAGGCTTATTATGACAGACGCAAACTGTATTTTTTGTAAAATCGCAAATGGAGAAATCCCATCCAAAACCTTGTACGAAGATGATTCTTTCCGTGTTATTTTAGACATTTCCCCTGCATCCAAGGGACATGCCATTATCTTACCAAAGAATCATGCTGCTAACCTTTACGAACTTCCAGACGAAGATGCTTCTAAAATTATGTTAGTTGCAAAGAAAGTGGCAACTGTATTAAAAGACGTTCTTCACTGTGATGGAATGAACATTTTACAGAACAATGGTGAAGCAGCCGGACAGACTGTATTCCATCTTCATGTACATTTAATTCCACGTTATGCAAACGATAACGTTACAATTAGCTGGGAAGCCGGTGCAGAAGGGAATACCCTTGCAGACGAAGTCGTTACACTGCTTCAGAATTCCATTAACGCTTAATCTGGAAGTCTGCATTTCTATGTGCATACACAAAGGGCTTTGAAGGATTACTCCTCCAAAGCCCTGATTTATTATTTATTCATTTGAATTATGTAGCCTCAAAACCTTCTTAGTCACGTCCGTAAACATATACTAATTTCTTAAGATATTCTACATGCCACTCTTCAAACTGACCTTTTCTCATTCTCCATTCCCAGTTACCGCCAAGAGTTCCAGGGAAGTTCATTCTTGCAGAATTATCAAGTCCTAAGATATCCTGAAGCTGGAAGATAGCTGTATTCGCAACACTTGCATAAGCAGCACGAACAATCGCCCCAGGGATTTCTTCTTTATCCTTGATATTCAGGTAATCTAAAGTAAATGGTGTATGCCATGGATTCTGTTCCTCAAAGTAACCTACTAAAGTCTCATTATCATGTGTTCCACCATATACGATACAGTTCTTATGATAGTGATGTGGTAAGTTATCGTTGGATGCACCGCCATCAAAACCAAATTCCAGAATCTTCATTCCTGGCCAGCCAGTTTCGTTAATTAAGTTACGAACACTGTCCACTACAACACCTAAATCTTCTGCAATGATTTCACTATCACCGATAGCTTTCTTAATTGCATTCGTAAGCTTCTTACCTGGTCCTTCTACCCATTCGCCTTCTTCTGCCGTTGGGCAGGAAGCAGGAATCTTGAAGTAACGTACAATACCAATAAAGTGGTCAATACGAATAATATCGTAAAGAGCCGCATTGGATTTCATTCTTTCTTTCCACCAGCCAAAGCCTTCTTCTTCCATTACATCCCAGTCATAAAGAGGATTACCCCAACGCTGACCAGTTGCAGAGAAATTATCTGGTGGTACTCCTGCGATGTGAGTTGGATTCTTTCTTTCATCTAACTGGAATAATCTTCCGTGAACCCATACATCTGCACTATCCATTGCAACGTAAAGAGGAATATCCCCGATAATACGGATATCATTCTCATTTGCATATTTCTTTAATTCAGTCCACTGCTGTCTGAACTTAAACTGACAGAACTTCCAGAAATCAACGTCTTCCTTTAATTCCTTTGCATAACGTTTTACTGCTTCTGGTTCTCTGTTACGGATATCTTCATCCCATTCAGACCATTCCTTGTTATCAAACTTGCATTTTACAGCCATATAAAGACTGTAATCATCTAACCAGAACTTGCTTAACTTACAGAAATCCTTGTACTCAGCAGTATCCATGTGGTTACTGTTATTAAAAGCAACTCTAAGAACCTTAAAACGACTCTCAAATACCTTTGCATAATCAACATAAGATTCGTTGCTGCCCCACTCATACTGTTCTACATCTTCTCTAGTAAGTAAACCTTCTTCAATTAAAGTATCTAAATCAATAAAATAAGGATTACCAGAAAATGCAGAGAAAGACTGGTATGGGCTGTCCCCATAGCTAGTAGGTCCGATAGGAAGAACCTGCCAGTATTTCTGTTTTGCTTTTACTAATAAATCAATAAAATTGTAAGCTTCCTTACCAAAAGTACCAATACCATAGTTGGAAGGTAAGCTGCTGACCGGAAGTAAAATTCCGGCACCTCTTGTTGTGCTTATACTCTGTTTTGCCATAATATTCTCCTACAATTTTCGAAATTTATCGAAACTCATGCTTAAATTTTAGCATTTTGATATATTTATGTCAATCAATCTAGACGTTTTCGTAATTTTCGAACGTAGAAAAATCGGAGAGATTTTTGTGCAAAATGTAAGTGTTACTAAAAGCTTAAGAAGGGGTGTTATCCTATTCTTCCATTCCGCATTCTAACAAATCTCTTCTTTCATCTTCGTCAGGAATCAATCCATGTATAACTGGCAAAAAGTCGTCTGTTCTATTTTTATTATATTCCCAAAACAAATTCAACCATTCTTGAAAATTCTTAACTACATAGATAATATTTCCGGTCCCCTGGCTTACAAATCCCATCGGATAATCGTGATTCTCATACTCCTTATCACAAATAAATGCCCAATGATCACTTGAACACTCATAGTAATCTGCATAAGTAACTGGTACTAAGTGTTTCAGATGAACTTCTCTATTTTCCGGTAATATTTGAACCTTCTGTTCCCACTTTTCTCTTAACCATTGTTTTCTTTTTTCAAGCTGTTCGTTTTCCCAGCCCTCAGTCCATACTTTTTCTTCAATATGTTCTATCTCTTCTTTCGAATTAACAAAATTAAGCAATCCAAATGAATTATATGTATTATGGTTAATACCTACACCATACAATGGCTCTATCCCCAAAATATATGTTTCACCATTAGAATAAGTTGTCAAAAACTCTTTTTAGGAATTTGGAAGAATAATTCCAGATTTTTCTTCAAAATCAACAATCTCTTCTAATGTAGCCACTTCAATTGGTGCATAATCTTCTAGCATATCCTCAGAAACATCTAGTTTTATATTTTTTAATCCATCAATAATCTCTTTTATTTCCAACATTCTCTTTCCTCACCTAATATGATGTGCATCATAACCAGCAACAGAAATACTTCTTAATTGATTATACGATTTGATTCCGTATTTCAAACTATCTTGAAGTGCATCACTTCCTTGCACAGTATATAAAAGTTCGGAGTAAGGCAACTTTACTCCGAACCGCAATAAAACTTATTCCTTTCCAAATGATACTCTATAGCATCTGTTACTTCAAACCTGTTATAATATTAACCATTATTTTTCATCACAAAGCTCTTCAACTTTAAGAATAGTATTTCTACAATTATTAATTGTACCAAAACCCCTGTTTGAATCATGTACGACATTTTTTTATGATAAATATAATTCAAAATTACTTCTAATGTATATGTAACCATAAAATGAATAGCATAGTATACAGATATAATTCCTATAACCACACTTAATTTTTCTTCATTTTTATACCAAATCCATGCAGATGTTAATATAATACTTACTATATACACAAAAAATATTTTTTCCGCACAACCCATTACTTGTTTAATCCTTATTGTATCCTTCACTCCTAAAATACTGTGCATATAGTTGCCTACAAGAATATAAAGACCATATATAAAATTTTGTAAACATAATATCTGAAAATATCTTTTCAAATCTTTCTTCTTCATTTTATTCATCACTTTTTCGCCCTACTTCATAAACTACAAAACACTTCATATACTCCCCAATATTCTGTTCTTCCATTTTAGTAAAATATATTTTAGCTTCCATATGACACTAATGTTGCATAAAACGGTCCTTGTGTTTCTGCTCCCCCTGGTATCCCAATATCACCAATTGGAAATGAACAAGATGTTTCCATTTTAAAATTCCCTGTAAATGTAATGCTATACTTATCACTTGCAACATTCGCCTTTGTTGATGCAGAAACCATACTGCCTGTCCAAACTCCAGTTAATGTACACCACACTAATTCAATTTTAGGTGATGAATAACTTGTAATTTTTCCCGTATTTGCATTATATGAATACTTTCCTGTTAATGTATACTGGATTTCATAATCAGGACAATACTTTCCACTAGTCACCATCTGGTAAAACCAATCTGTAACTGTCACACTCTGTATTGCTCCTCTGGTGGTATTCTCTCTTTCTATCATACTCTTTTGAAATTTAGATACATTATCTTTTGCATATTCAAATATATCTTCCACTTG
>CAZRLE010000084.1:0-8738 GCA_964600705.1 uncultured Lachnoclostridium sp.
CTGGAATACCATCGCAATATCTCTGTCTTTTGGTTCAACGTCATTTACTAACTTGTCACCAATCCATAATTCTCCACCGGAAATTTCTTCTAAGCCGGCAACCATACGAAGTGTTGTGGACTTACCACAACCTGAAGGTCCTACGAAGATGATAAATTCCTTATCTGCGATTTCAAGATTGAAATCCTTAACTGCTTCAAAACCATTTGGGTATTTCTTGTTGATATGTTTTAATGATAAACTTGCCATTTTACATCCTCCTACTCGAACAGAACAAAATATGTCCGTTTCTAATTTCTACAACAATAATACACTATTTACTTCCAAATCACCATATTCCTTTTTAACAAATATATTCTTTTCTTTTGTCTATCTTGCACACTTTAAAATAGACCAAGAAACAATTTAATTTGTTGTCCTTGGTCTATTTGGTTACTTTTTACTATGTTTTGTTCCATATTATGAAATTTTACTGTTTATATTCGATAAAACCCTCTCCAAGTACCTCTCTAGCATCTGTCACAATCATAAAAGCACGAGGGTCTTTTTTGGCTACTATGTCCATAAGGGTTGTAATTTCTTTCTGAGACACAGCGCATACAAGCATCTGTTTCTCTTTATCAGAGTACATTCCTCTTGCTTGTAATCCCGTTATACCTCTTCCCATTTTTGTCATAACAGTGTTGGCAATTTCCTGATAACTGTCTGATACGATAAATGCAAGCTTGGCAAATTTGAAACCTTCAAGCACTGCATCCATCGCCTTGGAAGTAATAAATACCGCAATTGTGGCATATAAAGCTACTTCAATACCATAAACAAGAGCGCCAAGAATTACTACCATACCATCTACTACCATAATAATCTGGGCAATCCCATAGTGACGCAGATATTTATGTAAAATAGCACCAAGTACATCTGTTCCACCTGTTGAACTAGACACATAGAACACAAAACCAATTCCGATTCCACCAAATACCGCTCCAAAAATCGCAGCAAGTAACAAATCTCCTTTTGCCACATCTACTACCGGCACGATATAGAGTGCAACCGAAAATGCAACTGTTGTAAATATTGTTTTTCGAAGAAATTCTTTTCCCAAAATCTTATAACTTCCTATAAACAACAGAATATTCACAAAGATGTTGGTAAACCAGATAGGAATTCCTCCGGAAACAATATGGCCGGTTAATCCTTTAATAATAATAGCCAGACCAGTTACCCCGCCTGTTACCATGTTGCATGGGTCATAAAACATGTTCGTTCCAATCGCCATTAAAAATGCACCTACAACTTCAAATATGATATCATTCCAAAATTCTGACTTTACAACTTTCATCTTACTTTTTCCGTTTCCCTTCTGTATATTAATACACCTTTATACCCTTTTATACCTTTTGTGCTTGTCGATTATTGTTTTGCCATTGTTCCCAACAAAATCTGAATATCAATTCCTTCCGGAAGTTCACTTGTTTCCACATTAGCCTTTCCAATATATCCAAGCAAATCTTTTCCCAGTCCATTGCTTCTTACAATAATTCTACTTTCTGTCAAGGTCCCCAAGGTATAATTTCCAATGTGTGTCACTGTATACCCTTCCTCCAACAGCTGCTTTTCATAAAGCGCTGCCAGCCCACTAATTCCACTGGCATTCAAAATCTCTATGCGATACCCTTTTGAACTGGGAGCCGTTATTTCTTCCAGGTCTTCCTGTCCTTTGGCATAAGGCATCGGATTATCTTCTATATTTAAAAGCAAGTCTCTGGATTCTTCCACATCTACTTCAAAAGAATCTGCTTTTTGGACACCGTATAATCCATGTGTGTAAATACAGTCTTCTGTCACCCTAAGATAATCTGGCACATATTTATATTTTCCCTGCAAAGAGAGACTGGATTTATAACTTTCTGCCTCCGTTTTTAAAAATCCTTCCAAGCTTTCTTCATCCACCAGTTCATTGGTCTCCTCCAGAAAACTCTGGCTAATCGTATAAATAACCTGACCATCTCCGGCTATTTTCTCTGTAAATACCTCTTCAAATCTCTTTTTCGAAATTACGGTATAATAGCCAATATCCATATCCAACATATCTTCCAAAAGAATTACCATATAACCATACAATGCAGTTCCCGAAAAATATTCATCTGCATCCTCCAAACGAATAATCTGCGGTGCATCACTTCCGGCATTGCAGAGTCGTTCATATAACTCATTAGAAATGGTAAACTGGCTGTCTATTGGAATTGTAACATAATCTAAATTACCTGTTATGGGATTAAAAATCCCAAGCACTATATGCTTAATCTCGCCTTTCGCGTTCTGTCCAAGTATCAGATTTTTTGATATCTGTCCAATTACCTCGTCATTACCAAAATATTCATCTAATAGTTCCGTCATTCTTTCATTCTTTGGACCACCTGTGCTGTCATAATAAGCAATGGTAATCTTATAGCTGGCAACACTAAGACAGATGCAGACAATCAGCCAGAATGTGGACACTACAAATCTATGTACAAACATTGCAAAGGGGTTTTTCTTTTTTTTCCTCTCCCGCGCCCTTCTTCCCGGCTCTTCCAACTTTCTTGGACTTCTTGTATTTCTCATACTACTAATCACTTTCCCATTATGTATATCCACTTTTTTATTCGGCAAAAACCTCAATCTTTCACAGTATAGCAGACTTTTTTCAGACTGACAACACATAATCTCTGAAATCGCTTCCTACAGCTAAAGTTCCGTATCCCTCTTAATCTTTGCTGGATATGTCCACCTCTCTATGGTAAACTTAAGTTGAATCATTCTTTTACAGGAGGGGATATTATGAATAAAAAAACTGTTTTGGTTACTGGTTCTTCCCGTGGAATCGGCAAGGCTATTGCCATGAAATATGCCAAAAAGGGCTATAATGTTGTTATTAACTGCAGAACAAATGAAGAACTGCTCCTAAAGGTAAAACATGAAATTGAAGGCTACCAGACAAATTGTCTTGCTTTTACCGGCGATGTTGGAGATTATCAGGTCTGCGAGCAGCTATTCCGTGAAATCAAGAAGACATTCGGTTCATTAGATGTCCTTGTAAACAATGCCGGTATCTCTTACATCGGACTTTTAACGGATATGACTCCTGACGAATGGAATATGATTATCCAAAATAACCTGACTTCTGTATTTAACTGCTGCCACTTAGCAGTTCCTGATATGGTACGAAATCAGAGTGGAAAGATTGTTAATATTTCATCCGTATGGGGTGTTACCGGTGCTTCCTGTGAAGTTGCCTATTCCACCACAAAAGGAGGCATCAATGCCTTTACAAAAGCCCTTGCCAAAGAACTTGCGCCTTCCAACATACAGGTTAACGCCGTTGCCTGCGGTGCCATCGACACAGAAATGAATCGTTTTCTTTCTGACGAAGATTTATTAGCATTAACCGATGAAATACCTGCCGGAAGACTAGGAAGAGCCGAGGAAGTGGCTGACTTTGTTTATTCTGTCACCCACAAAAATCAGTATCTAACCGGACAAGTCATCCAGTTAGATGGAGGATGGATATAAATTTACCTACTCGGGGACCTGCCATTATTCTAATTTGGCAGGTCTTTTCTTTGTGTAATTTTCCACAATAATCCCTGCTTTTTTAACGCCTTTGTTTACAATTCTATATAACATAAAAACTGGGAGGCATTACCGCTTCCCAGTTTTGCATTTTATTAAATTTTCTCTAATCGGTCTGTTACATCCAATAACAATACATAGAATACCGGTTCTCCGGTTACCTGATCTTCTTCCAGATGTCCGTAGTCATTGATATATCGAACTTTACCTTCCTTGGTTATAATTCTATACTCGATGTAGTCCATCTTCCACTTGGTATCCGGAATCTGCTCATTGATTTCTCCATCAATACGATAACGATCTTCCGGATGTACCATTCCAATAAAGGAATTATTTACATATTCCCTAAATTCTTCCTCGTTTTCACATTCATACATATCCACAATCGACTTACTGACACCAATCAATTCCTGATTTCCCTTCGCTTTATACGAAATAAATCCACCTCTGGTCTTTCGGATATCAACCTTATCATAGCGCTGCATACGTTCTGCAATAATTTTATCAATAATTTCTTCTAAATGCTCTGTATCAATATTTCGGCTGAAAATACCGCGATTGTCAACATTGTCCATAACTTCAATCAGCTTCGTAAAATCTTCTGCAGGCATTGGTTTGTAATACAAATATCCTTGTGCAAAACGCACTCCCATGTCACCAAGGAAGCTTGCCTGGTCTTCTGTTTCTACACCTTCTGCAATCAACGGAACATCCATTTCATTGGACATACTGATTACAGACTTGATTATACTGAGTCCCTTCTTCATATCTTCCTTATCAATATCAAGGAACTTCATATCCATTTTGATAACGTCTACGTCAATCTGTTGCAACATATTGAGCGAAGAATATCCGCTTCCAAAATCATCCATCAACAATGTATATCCGGTTTCGCGCAAATGGTGCACCGCATCTACTACCTTGTCGCTGTTTTCTACATAAGCACTTTCGGTAATCTCTACTTTAAGATATTTCTTATCAATACCATATTCTTCAACCAGATGATCAATTGTCTTTACCACATCCATCGACAAAATATCAATACGAGACACATTAATAGAAATTGGAACCGGTTCAATTCCCATATCCATCCAAGTACGAATCTGTTTACATACCAATTCCCATACATAACGGTCTACATCGCTGATAAAACCATTTTTCTCAAGAACCGGAATGAACAATCCAGGAGGAACCAATCCCCTTTCCGGATGTTTCCAACGAATCAGTGCTTCTGCTCCGACAATTTTCTTATTCTTAATTCTGCATTTTGGCTGGAGATAAATAATAAACTGCCCCTTTTCCAGTGCCTCTCTTGCTTCTGACAAAACACGAAGCTCCTCTTCGGCTTTACTGGTCATGTTTTTATTATAATAGGAAGTTCTCTTTTCAAAGTTACCCTGTACATAAGACAACGCTTCCACGGCATAATCATACATTTCAATTGCCTTCTGAGTTTTTTCCTCTATGTAATATACACCAAGTCCTGGAAGGAAACCTAAAGAATCGCCTCTTCTCAATGCAATCTTACTTAAATCTTTTTCTAACCCTTCTAATACCTTCGCCTTTGCAGGTAACAGAATGGCGAAATTATCACCACCAAAATACGAAGCAATTCCATCATATTCTTCTTCGTATTTCTTAAGTTCTGCTGCAAATTCTGCCAAAAACTCATCGCCGGCTTTTCTTCCATACCATTTGTTATATAATTTAAAGTGTTCCACATCAATAGCAACCAGACAATACTCTCCCGGTTCACTCTGTAATCTAAAATCCACCATGTTAAAAAACTGCTTACGGCTTCTAAGACCATAAGAACAGGAAATCTCCCCATGAATATAATATTCTAATGGAACTCCTGTTTTCATCAGTTCCTTATTACGATGCATTTCTGTAATTGCTTTTGCAATTAACTCCAAAACTGCAACCGGAGCACTATCCCATGCCGTACCAAGAGCAACCGAACAGTTTACCTCGCTTTGTTCCGAAATCTCTGTCCACTTCTGAACCCACATATCAATCAGATGACGCAACTCATCCTTACTATAATTCTTAGCAACCAGCAACATCTTATCTCCAGTATAACGATATGCCTTCACGCTGTCATTCTCCAGACATCTGATACTGTCCGCTGCTTTACGAAGCGCTCTGTCACCAGCTGTTCTTCCAAACACTTGATTAATCGCCTTCAAATCATTTAAGTCAAAGAAAAGAACTCCACAGGATTCCACATCTGCATATTCTTCCTCTACCATGGCATCCAGCTTAATTCTGTTATTAAGTTGGGTTAAATCATCGATTTCCGCACGAATCTTTAAACTCACATGATTGTCGCTGGTTTCAGTACCATCTTCTCCTATTTTACTAAAAACCCATGCCACCTTATGTCCTTCCTCTTCTACAATGGCAACATGCATGGTACGAAGTCCACTATCATTTCTCTTATAAGAATCAGCAGAACGATACGTCAGAGTGAAGGAATCTCCATCTTTGGCATCTTCATTGACACAACTTCTCCATTTCTCTACTACATTCTCCTGATCATCCGGACAAATCGAATCTACCAAAATCTGTCTTATCTCTTCCCATTCAAAGGGAATCTTATACTCCTCCATTTTCTCATTTTCTAATGACACATGGTAACATCTCAATGTGTCTATTTCAATTCTCATAATGTCGGTATAAAGTTCTTTCATCGAATGAACAAATAATTTCTGCAAGTATTTCATACACGGTCTCCCCTGCTTTATCTGATATTTCTATAAATATACCCACGTTAATTTTATCACAATTCTACATTTTTTCAAGAGTTTTCAGTATCTTCGCACCATTATTTATAATATCAATAATTTTCATCTTCTTTATTTGCAATTATCATTTATTCTGCATTAAACACATACTTATCCAGTCTGTCAAAGGCCTCCTGCACTCTGGAAAGTGGCAATGCCAGATTAATACGAAGTCCGAATGGTACATGGAACATCTGACCATCCTGACAGGCAACTCCTACATCCCAGCACATTTTCTCTAATTCCAGAATTGTCTTTCCATGGGCTTTACACCATTTTTCACAATCTAATAGCAACATATAAGTTCCCTGTGGCTTACTTACTTCTACACCTTCAAAATGTTCTTTCACATAATCATAGCCATAATTAATATTTCCGCTAATGACTTCGCAAAGTTCATCTACCCACTGATGTCCTTCCGGCTTATAAGCACCAATCAGTGCGTGCATAGAAAGCACATTCATGGAGTTATAATGTGGTTTTGCTGATTTGGCACGTACTCTGTCACGAAGATATTTGTTGTAAATCACATGATAGCTTCCAATCAGCCCTGCTAAGTTAAAGGTCTTGCTTGGTGCATACATAGTTACAACACGGTTCTTTGCATCTTCATTAATAGTGTGCATTGGAGTATGTTTATTGCCATTTAATATAATGTCAGACCAGATTTCATCACAGATAACGACACAATCATTTTCTTTATATACTTCCAACGCCTTTTCCAATTCCCAGCGTTCCCAAACGCGTCCACATGGATTGTGTGGGTTACAGAAAATAGCTACATGAATATTGTGTGCCTTAATCTTAGCATCCATATCTTCATAATCCATTCTCCAGATTCCTTCTTCATCCTTCACTAACGGACTATGAATAATCTTATATCCGCTATCTTCTACAGAATGAGTGAAGCCAATATAAGTTGGACTGTGTAACAGTACACAATCTCCTGGTGCAGCAAAGGCTGTCAACGTAGAAATCACACCACCAAGAACACCATTTTCATAACCGATATATTCTGCCTTTAAATCAGTTACACCATTACGTTTTTCGTGCCAGTTAATGATAGAATTAAAATATTCCTCCGTAGGATTAAAATATCCGAATGCCGGATGTTTTACACGTTCAATAATTGCTTCCTGAATGGTTGGAACTACCGGAAAGTTCATATCTGCAATCCACATTGGAATCACATCAAAGCCTTCCTTTGGTGCATCTGGTGCAAATCCCTGCATATTTCCTATACCATCCACTGCAATGGCGTCTTTTCCGTATCTGTTCAGGATTGTTGTAAAATCGTATTTCATTCTCCTCTGCTCCTTCTCTGCTGTATTCTAGCGCCTTGTCTTTTGCTCAAAGCCATCTCGAAAACACTTTGTGTTTCCCCGATGTGACGTAGCCGTCAAATAAATTCATATAAAAATATACTCGCAAATGCAAACATTTGTCGTACATTTTCTATGAATTTGCCTGACTCTGAACAAAAACAAAACACTCCCATAAGTATTTACCTATGGGAGTATTTTATCACTTTTTCATATATGCTTCAATTTTCTATTCTATTATGAATACAAATCAATTCATAATCTCGCGTGGATTTTACCTTTGCAAGTGAGCAAAATCCTATCGCGTGCTATTCAACTACATCAAAAGCATTTAACATCTTATTGATTGCAGCCATAGCACCATCCGGTAAGTTGCCCTGCATACCCATCATCATTTCTACCTGGAAGTTTTCAAGCATACCCCACATTGGCATATCTGGACCAAATTCTCTACCTGCAAGTTTTTCAAATGCAGCTTTTGCATCTGGGTTCTTAACAACCTGTCCAAGTGTACTCTTAACACTTAACTTGCCTTCTGGGAATTCCATTACTGCATTTGGATCTAAATCAACGCTTCCTTCTGCTGTAAACCAGTTAGCTGCACCGCCTTCACTTTCATCCTGTCCTGGAAGAACATAGATTTCTGGTTCAACTTCTACTTTTTCGATTGTAGCAGAATCTTTTACTCCGTTTGCATTTGCAAGAAGGATGTTAGAACCGTCTTTTAATGCTACTGTAAAGATAGCAATCTTATCAACTGGAGCTTTTTCTTCTACTAATTCACCATTTAAGTAAAGTGCAACACTTTCCTGGTTAGAGTAAACTTTGATTTCTGTAGTTTCACCGGCACGCTGAGCATAACGTTTGCCAGCAATGTGTACCATTGGTTCTGGATTCCAGTATGCTTTGTAAATATAGTAGCTGTCTTTCTTAGTCTTTCTATCCATTGTAACAAGACCTTTATTGTTACGTCCTGCTACGCCACCTTCGTCACGAGCTGCACAACCGAAGTCAAACA
>CAZRLE010000085.1:0-2402 GCA_964600705.1 uncultured Lachnoclostridium sp.
ATCACATCTCCCATACCTCCAACACGGGAAGCCATTCGTTCCGGATAAAACTGCTCTAAATCAGAAAGCTTTTCACCCATACCAATATAAAGAATTGGCTTACCTGTTACGGCACGGATGGAAAGTGCTGCACCACCTCTGGTGTCACCGTCTAACTTAGTAAGAACTACTCCGTCAATGCCAATTTTGTCATTGAACATCTCTGATACATTTACCGCATCCTGACCTGTCATGGCATCTACAACTAAAATGCTCTGGTATACAGACACATTTTCTTTGATTTCAATCAACTCTGCCATCATATCTTCATCAATGTGAAGTCGACCGGCAGTATCGAGAATAACTACATTGTAATTATTCTTCTGTGCATGCTCAATCGCTGCTTTCGCAATATTCACAGGCTTATGTCCATCTCCCATGGAGAATACCGGTACACCCTGCTTTTCACCGTTAATCTGTAACTGCTTAATAGCAGCAGGTCTGTAAATATCACAGGCAACCAATAAAGGCTTTCTGCCCTTCTGCTTGAACTTACCAGCTAATTTCGCTGTTGTTGTTGTTTTACCAGCACCCTGAAGACCACACATCATGATAACTGTAATTTCGTTGGAAGGCTTTAATGCGATTTCTGTTGTTTCAGAACCCATTAAATTAATCATTTCTTCGTTAACGATTTTAATTACCATCTGACCAGGTGTTAAGCTATTCATAACTTCCTGACCAATTGCGCGCTCCTGAACTGTCTTTACAAAGTTCTTAACTACTTTGAAGTTAACGTCCGCTTCTAAAAGCGCCATCTTAACTTCTCTTAGTGCTGTTTTAACATCCTCCTCGGTCAAGCTTCCTTTTCCGCGAAGGTTCTTAAATACGTTTTGCAGTTTCTCTGTTAAGCTGTCAAATGCCATACTCACAACCTCCTTTGTTGTATTTACGCATAAAAATAGCGTCTTTTCTTAACCGACTGTCATAGTCTACCATATTCTACGTATGGTGTCAAGTATTTTTCTTTACACTTTTACAAAAAATTTAGCCATGTACAGATTATTGAAATAACTGCATGGGAGCTTGCTCACTAAGCAGTTTATTTCATAATCTGTATATGGCGTTTTTCCATAAGCGAGGGTTTAGTTGTGCAGCAACGGAAAAGCAGCGTAGCTGCGAACCCAAGCCTACATGGCTAAACTAAAGCTTCTTTTCAATCTTACTGATAATATTTTCTACACAGCCATCTTCAAATGGACAGTCAAGACCCACTGCTTTTAACATATTTGTATAGAAATCAGAAGCAGACAAACGGCAAAGCTTTAAGTAGCTATCCCATGCTTCTGTGTAATTTTCATCCATCCATACTTTGTACTGTAATGCACAAGTCTGAGCCAAGCAGTAATCAATGTAGTAGAAAGGCATCTGGTAAATATGAAGCTGCTTCTGCCAGAATCCACCTTTTCCAAAGAAAACATTATCTTCGTAATCAAGGTGAGGCTTGTATTCTGATTCTAATTTTTTCCATGCTGCATGGCGTTCTGCCGGTGTCATGTCTGGATTAGCATATACGATATGCTGGAATTCATCTACCATAGTTCCATAAGGCACAAAGAATACAGCATCTTCTAAATGAAGTGTTCTATATTTATCTGCATTATCAAAGAACATTTCCATATATTTTTCTGTAAAGAATTCCATGGACATAGAGTGGATTTCTGCTGTTTCCATTGTAATTTCTCTGTGTTCCTGAATCTTATCAAATCCAGATAAATATCCCTGGAATGCATGTCCACATTCATGTGTAATAACATCTACGTCACCGCTTGTTCCATTGAAGTTAGCAAAGATAAATGGTGCATGGTAGATTGGAAGATATGTCATATATCCACCAGCTCTCTTTGTTTTTCTTCCAAGTACATCGAATAACTGTCCTTCCATCATGAAATCAAAGAATTCCTTTGTTTCAGGAGAAAGGTCACTATACATTTTCTGACCGGATGCCATGATTTCTTCTGGTGTTCCGGTTGGAGCAGGATTACCATCATTGAAATATACACCTTCATCAATATAGGAAAGCTTTTCCAAACCAAGACGCTCTCTTCTTCTCTCATGGAGCTTTGTTGCAAATGGTACCCATACTTCTTTCACCTGTTTTCTAAAGTTTTCTACTTCAGCTTTTCCATAGCTGTTACGATTCATACGGTAATAACCAAGCTCAATATAATTTTCATAACCAAGCATTTTTGCCTGTGCAGTACGGCATTTCACTAACTTATCATAGATTTCATCTAATTTATCCGCATTCTCTTCAAAGAACTTAGAATAAGCGGCCCATGCTTTTCTTCTTGTTTCTCTCTCCTTATTCTTTAAATGTGGCATCATTAAGGAAAGATTTAAAGTATCTCCTTCCCAGTCAA
>CAZRLE010000085.1:2412-8723 GCA_964600705.1 uncultured Lachnoclostridium sp.
CTTGATCACATTATTGGCATCACCAAAGGTATGAACCACTTCACCTTCCTGGAACTGTGTTCCGGTTCTTTCCTCAATCTTGGCAATGCAATCAGCTTTGCATACTCTGTTGTTAAAGCATTTTCTTCCTGCTGTAATGGAATTAATTTTTCATCGTTGGCTTTCATGGCAAGTTCCATGGTCTTAAATGCAACAGGTCCGATTTTTTCTTCTAAATATGCTCTGTATGGTGATTCATATAATAATTTCTGATAAGAAACCTGTAAATTCATTAACTTTGGATTAATTTCATCGTAATATTCCTGCTCTGCATTATAAAACTCATCCGATGTGTCAATGTCATGACGAATCTGTGCAATTGTTATATACGTATAAACGCGATCACACAATCCATAATATTTTTCATGAACAGCAAACTGCTCTTCCCCGCTTTTTGCTGCTTTAAATTCTTCCATAAGGGAAAGGAATTCTTTTTCTACATCCTCAAATACGACTCTTTCGTATGGCATGTCCATAAATTTCATAATTGTATCTACCTCTCTTTTTAAATTATAAACAGAAACAAAATACTAGTTATATATTTATTCTGTAAAAGTTCGCCTCTTCTATTATAAATATAGTAAAAACGAAATTCAATAACATTAATGATTTTAATATTTATATTATATAACAAACATTACTGTCTGTTAAAATAATCTATCCCATCACTTGGATAATAATAGGTTCTGATATATCCATCGGTTGACACCACAATAAATTCATTAGTTGCCTCCAGATAATAGACATCATCACCATCTTCTGCTTCTATTTTGTGTAGGATATCCGGATTAGCAAGTGCTTTGTTAGCTGCAGCTAAATATTCTTCTGCACTGTCAAACCCCATCTCGATACCATGTTTTTCATAGTGACTCTGTAAATTATCTTCATAACGGAACGTATATCGTATTTCTACTTCCTCAGTTTGGCTATCATCTGCATATTCGTTGTCAATCTCTGTTTCTACAACTATATTATTATTTTGTTCTACTACCTCATCAGACTGATTTGAACCAAGCACTCCTGATAAGATTAAAAATAATGCTATGACAGCATAATAGAGATTACTTTTCTTTTTCTTATTACCATGTCCCTGCGCCATTTCACACTCTCCTAATTCCATTTTTTCCAAACATCCGGCTGATATCCAATTGTTGCCTGTTTGCCGTTTCTTACAATCGGTGTTCTTAATACCTGCTGATTTTCCAGAACCTTTTCTTCCTTGTCTTCATCAGCAATATATTTTATTAAAGCAAGGGTATCCTGATCTTTACATCCCATATCAAGCATAGCTTCCAAGCCGCCAACCACTTGCTTTACACCGTTAAACTCACCCTTACTGAGTCCTTTTTCTTTCAAATCAATAAATTGAAACTTAATTCCTCTTTCCTTAAAGTAACGCTGTGCTTTCTTAGTATCAAAACTTTTTTTTGTTCCAAAAATCTGAATATTCATATTACTCCCAATTCTATAAAAGGAATGACATTTCTGCCATTCCTCTTATTATTCTTTTATTTTTTAGGTCTTTCTGGCATAAATCCTTCAAAGATAAACAAATCAAAATCCTTCTTTGCCGCATCCAGCTCTTCCTGTGACTTAATAGTCCATGCTACACTAAGCGCACGATAAAAATGTCTGCAAAGTAAACGGGAAATATTATTTTTATTGCGATGATTGTATGCAATAAAATCTGGTTTACAGATAAAGTTCGTCAGAAGATAATGAACCAGTGTCTCATCTGTTCTTCTTGGTCTTCCTTCCTTCACAAAGTTAGAAGAAAGCTGTCCACGTACGATATTTGGCTTATGAAGCTTATACCAGTTTACTGCAAAGGGATGGAACGATTCGATACAATACACCCCGTGATACTCACTAAGTATCTTGTCTACTTCCTTACATACCACATTTGCATTTTCATGAATCTTAATTTCTACAATCAAAGGAATTCTTCCGTTAATCATCTTTAGAACACTTTCAAACTTAGGAATCTTTTCTCTGGAATTGCAAAGGAAAAATCCCTGAAGCTGTTCGTAGGTATAATCTCTTACATTACCTTCCACACCACATACTCTTTTCAAAGTCTCATCATGGAATACAACCGGTATTCTATCCTTGGTAAGCTGAACATCCAACTCAATTCCATATCCGGCATCTACTGCCTTTTTGAAAGCTGCCATTGAGTTTTCCGGAGCCTCTGTCTCATTATCATGAAGACCTCTGTGTGCATAATGCCAACCCTTTAACTTACTCTTACTTGGTCTATGGCGCATACGGGGCATAATTGCCACCAAGTACAAAATCACTAAAGAAATTAATATTAAAAATACTGATAACATTTCTTATCCCTCTTAATCTTCTACGTCAAAATTTTCTAACATACTCTTCTTCTGTACCGGCTTAGAATCACCATGTTTTACCTGACTCATTGTAAACAAAGCACAAAGTACAAAGAATACAGAATATGGGAATAATGTCTTATAAGACACATACTGTAATAATAAACCTGAAATAACTGGTGTGAAAATCTGTGCAGTCATAGAGAACGTATAATATAAACCTGTATATTTACCAATGTCACTACCTTTACTCATTTCTACAACCATAGGAAGAGAGTTAACACCTACGGAAGCCCAGCCCATACCAATTAAAGCAAAGAAAATAACAATGGTTGAGTTGTAGCTTGTATAGAAAAAGGCTGCTGCATAGCTGATTAACATAAGGAACAGTCCACCCATAATCATTTTCTTTCTACCAAATTTAGAAGAAAGAGAGCCGATTGGAATGTAACTGATAATGGCTGCTACCGTAGCAATCATAAGACAGTTAGCATATCCACCGCCCTCCATTTTCCATACAGTAACTGCATATCTGGAAAAGGCCGTTGTAACTGCATTATAAGCTGTAAACCAAAGGAAAATAGATGCTAAGATAAATCTTAAACTTCTCTTTACCTCTTTTGGAAGTTCACCAGTCGATACTGTTTCTTTTGAATCACCAGCTTCCTCTTCTTCATCCGGATACTCAGCTGCAATCTGTGCTGCCAGTGGCTTTTCTTTGATTGTAAAAACAAGCAACACCACTGCAAGAATCATAATTGCTGCCACACCAAGAAATACCGGAAAATAACTTGGATTCTGCTCCTTTTTAACAAGAAGACTAATTAAAGCTAATGTATACACACCACCTACTGCACCCATCAGGTTAATAACCGCATTAGCACTGGAACGGAGTGGCTTTGGTGTCAAATCAGGCATTAACGCAACTGCCGGTGAACGATACATCGCCATGGAAATCAAAGTAAGACCAAGTGCTACTACAAACAATGGCAGTATCTTATTCTGATCTGCAAAAGGAAGCATCATCATAAAGCATACAGCCGCTGCTGTTCCACCAATAATAAATGGTGTTCTTTTCCCTAAGGGTGTATCAACCTTATCTGACAAAGTCCCGATAATTGGAAGTAAGAATACCGCCAACACGTTATCAATTGCCATGATTGCACCAATAAGTGATTCATTCAAGTGGAATGTATTCTGTAATATCAATGGAATAATATTATCGTACATCTGCCAGAATGAGCTGATGGACAAAAATGCAAGCCCAACTAAAAAGGTTCTTTTGTAATTTAATTTCATATTGAATCCTCCTGTGTTCAATAATTATGTACTTTTCTTTTGGAACTTATAATTCTTCGAGTATCTCATCGGAAAGTTGAACAATTTTCTCTAACTCTGCTGTGTGATTGTTCCCTTTTAAGGCGCTCGCATTAGTGTGAATCTCTCCCACCTTGTCCTTTATCCGATTGAACTTGGCAATTAACCCAAGCTTTTCCTCGTATTCAAAAAGTTCTTTGCTACATCTTTTAATGGAATCATGCACACCCTGGCGGCTGATTCCTCTTTCCTCTGCAATCTCTCCCAATGATAAATCATTTAGAACATAATCTTCAAATATTTCTCTTTTCTGTTCTTTTAATAAAGCTCCATAAAAATCAAACAATAATGAAAGCTCCACAAGCTTTTCTAAAGTTTCTGTCTCCTTATTCATTATTATTCTCCTCTTCCATCCTCGCAAAAATCTGTTTTGGTGCACGAAGGAAATCAAATACTTCCATTTCACCTTCTATATCTGCCTTCACAGGATAAGTATCCTTTAACTTGAGGGCTTCCTCATATATTTTATCTAATTCAGCTTCCCATCCTGGCTTTCTTTCATACAGGCAGATCGCATACTGAAGTCTTTTTTTGTTAACGCTGACAGAAGACATGGTTTTGATATAACTTTTCATTTTGCGGGTATATAATTCCTTAACAACCTCTTCTCTACGCATATTGATAAGCTCAAAGAACAAAACTTCACACTCTAACTCCATTTTATGTACATCTAATAGCTGAATGGAATCATGCAGCAATGTTTCATAACAGGTCTTCGCTTCTTCAAACTGCATCCGGTCAAAAAACCAGTTTCCTTCCATAATACGAACTGCTGCATTGGAAGGATTGGATAAATCCACTCCTTCCGGTAACACAAACCACTCATAAGGCATTTCCTTCATTCGCACCCCTTGAGTGAGAAGTCCATTTACCTTTAACATGATATAAGTAGAACGTCTTGCGACTTTATCTTTACCAATGGTAAGCACATTATGTCCATCATTGGAAATTCCGCCAAACTTCATCGGAATCCCATTGGTTAATGCAGTAGCTCCTGCTACAAAGGCAAGAATTACTCCAAATGCCTTTACATTCACATTCGTTCCTACCAGATATACCAACAATCCTAATAAAGTAAACGCCAGATTTACGAGCACTCCTCCAAGATGATATAAGACAAAAACATCTCCATTAACATCCTGTTCCGGCGGCATCATAAGACACTGTCCGCCAGTTCCTGGAATCTTAAATTTCTTAAGAACCAGCTTACCATCTTCCTTTACCCATGTAAAATTCCCGATACGGAAGGATACAAAAGTATATCCGGTTAATCTCCCAAACAAATAATGTCCTGCCTCATGAGCAATAAGTTGTAAATAATATAAAACCATTGCCAACCCAAGCCACACAAATACATATACCGGACTCTCTGCATAAGTTCCTACAAACTTGCCAAGAAAGAAACCAAACACAGCACCAATTCCCATAAACAGAAGCACGCTTGCTATTTTCTTTAATCCTTGTATTACTTTTTTCATCCTATCCCATTCTCCCTCAAATTTCTCTTATATAAAAACTTCCAACTTTTCCCTCTTTTTACAAAGTACTATTTCTAGTTTACCACGTCGACTATCGTCTCCGTGAGTTTTTCGCTTTATAGAGCCCTCTGCGTACACGCAGGGCTCTGCAAAGCTCATTTTACCATATTTTGTTGCAAAAAAAAACCTTGAGTTTTGAACTTTTTTACAAAACTCAAGGTTTTACTTATCTTTTTATCATTTCTTTACAATAGCTATACTGGATATGCCTTATTTTCTGTATCTGCAACTGTTGCATCTACCTTGCTCTGCTGTGCTTCGCGGTATTTAAAGAATTCTATTGCCACCTGTGGGAACAATGCATAAGATAAGACATCCTCATCCTGCTGTTTGTACTGCTCGATTTCTTTCTCAAGTTTTGCAAGCTGTGGTTCAATCAAATCAGCCGGACGGCATGTAATCGGTGTCACATCACCAATACACTTTTTCTGTACTTCCGGATCAAAAGGTTTAACTGTCTGACCAAATTCACCAGAAAGAAGCTTCTTACTTTCTTTAGTAACCATCTTATAGCGTTCACCGGCAACTACGTTAAGAACTGCCTGTGTTCCTACAATCTGGGAAGATGGTGTAACAAGTGGTGGTTCACCAAAATCTTTACGAACTCTTGGTACCTCTTCTAATACTTCGTAATATTTATCTTCCTGTCCCATTTCCTTTAACTGGGAAACTAAGTTAGAAAGCATACCACCCGGTACCTGATACATTAATGTCTTAATATTTACACCCATTACCTTTGGATTAAGAAGTCCTGTCTTTAATGCTTCTTCCTGCATTGGACGGAAATAATCTGCGATTTCACCTAATAACTTCTGGTCAAATCCTGTATCATATGGTGTTCCACGGAAGGTTTCAACCATAACTTCTGTTGCAGGCTGGCTTGTTCCAAGTGCAAATGGTGACATAGCTGTGTCAATAATGTCACAACCCGCTTCTACTGCTTTTAAATATGTCATGGAAGCCACACCGGAAGTATAGTGTGTATGTAAGTCAATTGGAATCGCTACGGATTCTTTTAATGCTG
>CAZRLE010000086.1:0-8616 GCA_964600705.1 uncultured Lachnoclostridium sp.
CAGTGGGTAAAGGAAGAGAACGCAGATAAGAAAAACGTTGCCTTGGGGATTGATGTGCGAAGCGGAGATGCTTTAGATGGTATGGAGCAGGTGCTTGGTTATCTTGACAAAGAGCAGTATGCTTATGAAATTCTGTTTCTGGATTCGGGAACAGATGTACTTGTGAAACGTTTTAAGGAGACAAGAAGAACCCATCCACTGACAGGAGTTGGAAGAGTGGATAAGGGTATTGAGCTGGAAAGAGAGAAGCTTTCCTTTTTAAAGAAGAGAGCAGATTATATTATTGATACAAGCCATCTTCTCGTTAGAGAATTAAAAAGTGAAGTGGATAAGATATTTTTTAGTGATAAAAAGTATAGCAATTTTCTGATTACGGTTCTGTCCTTTGGATTTAAGTATGGAATTCCGGTTGATTCAGATTTGGTATTTGATGTACGTTTCCTGTCAAATCCATTCTATATTCCGGAACTAAAGGTGAAGACGGGACAGGATGAAGAGGTGTATAACTTTGTAATGGCATCTGAAGGAGCGGAAGAGTTTCTCAATAAGCTGGAAGATATGCTTACCTTCCTGATTCCAAATTATATTGTGGAAGGCAAAAATCAGCTGGTAGTCAGTATCGGCTGTACAGGAGGACATCATCGTTCAGTTACGCTGGCAAGAGCTATTGCAAAAAGAATGGAAAAGCTTGATTATGGAATTAAGCTTGAGCACAGGGATATTAAGAAATAAAAGGAAGAAATTATGTCATTTTCAAAGAGTGTAAAAGAAGAACTGGCAAAGCAGATTAGTTCGGCGAGACATTGCAAAATAGCAGAAATCGCTGCGATTATCAGTTTATGTGGCAGTATCAGTATCAATGCAGACAACCAGTATTTTGTTAAAATTAATACAGAGAACTTGACAGTTGCAAGAAAATACTTTATTTTAATAAAAGAAACTTTTAATGCATCTCCAGAGATACTGCTGCGCCGTAATTTGAACCGGAAAAAGGCAAAGGTTTATACGGTTGTGGTGAGGGATTCAGAAGTATCTTTGAAGATATTGGAAGCGGCGAAGCTGCTGGATGAGGATGGCGAAATCAGGGAAATATTATCACTGACAGATAATCTGATTATTCGAAATGCCTGCTGTAGAAGAGCATTTATCAGAGGGGCATTTTTAGCATGTGGTTCTATGAGCGAGCCTGCCAAGACTTATCATTTTGAAATAGTTACGACGGCTATGGAGAAAGCAGAGCAGATACAAAGTATTATTTGTTTCTTTGATATTGATGCCAAGATTGTAACCCGTAAAAAGTACTACGTGGTATATGTAAAGGAAGGTTCACAGATAGTTGATTTGCTTAATATTATGGAGGCACATGTGGCTTTAATGGAGCTTGAGAATGTGCGTATTCTGAAAGAAATGCGTAACTCCATAAACAGACAGGTGAATTGTGAGACGGCTAATATCAATAAAACAGTAGCAGCCGCAACAAAGCAGATAGAAGATATTCAGTATATTAAGGACACTGTAGGATTGAGTACGCTGTCAGAAGGGCTGGAAGAGATTGCAAGTCTTCGTTTGGAGCATCCGGATGCTTCATTGAAGGAGCTTGGTTTGCTTTTGAGTCCTCCAATTGGGAAGTCGGGAGTGAATCATAGACTTAGAAAGCTGGGAGAGATTGCCGACAGCCTGAGGGAAGAAAAGGAGAGAGAAGAATGGTAACAAAGAAAATCACAATTAAGATTCCGAATGGTCTGGAAGCAAGACCTGCAGCATTATTAGTTCAGGTAGCAAGCCAGTATGAAAGCAGCATTTATATTGAATGCGAAGAAAAGAAAATCAATGCTAAGAGCATTATGGGGATGATGAGTCTTGGACTTGCAGCTGGTGAAGAAGTGACTGTGTCAGCAAATGGTTCAGATGAAGATGCTGCAGTAAATCATATTGAAGAATATCTTAGCAGTAACGAGTAATATATTAAATATGCAATACATACGTGAAAGAGTTTCCAAAGTGAAACTCTTTCTTATTATACTTAGATAAGGAGGCAGAGCATGGAATTTACACATTTGCACGTGCATACGGAATATAGTCTGTTGGATGGTTCCAGTAAAATTAAAGAACTGGTTGCCAAAGCCAAGGAATTAGGAATGGACAGCATTGCAATCACAGACCATGGTGTTATGTATGGGGTGATTGATTTCTATCGTGCAGCAAAAAACGTAGGAATTAAGCCGATTATCGGTTGTGAAGTCTATGTGGCTCCAAATTCACGATTTGACAGGGAAAGCGGTTCATCCGATGAAAGATACAATCATCTGGTGCTTTTGGCGGAAAATAATGTTGGTTATGCCAATCTGATGAAAATAGTATCGAAAGGTTTTACAGAAGGCTTTTATTATAAGCCGAGAGTAGACTACGAAGTACTTTCTCAGTATCATGAGGGAATTATTGCGTTAAGTGTCTGTCTGGCGGGGGCAGTAGCTTCTCAGCTTAGGAGAGGCTTTTACGAAGAAGCCAAAAAAGAAGCCTTAAGACTTAGAGAAATATTTGGTGAGGATAATTTCTTCTTGGAATTACAGGACCATGGAATTGCAGACCAAAGAACTGTGAATCAGGGACTTTTAAGAATGAGCCAGGAGACAGGAATTACGCTGGTTGCAACCAATGATATTCATTATATCAATGCGGAAGATGCACAGGCTCATGACATTCTTTTGTGCATTCAGACACAGAAGGTTGTAACGGATGAGAACCGAATGAGGTACGATGGCGGGCAGTATTATCTGAAATCACCGGAGGAGATGGAACGTTTATTTCCGTATGCCAAAGAAGCACTTATCAATACCCATGAGATTGCAAAGCGTTGTAATGTGGACATTGTATTTGGCGAATATAAGCTTCCAAGATATGATGTGCCGGAAGGTTATACAGCGTGGGAATTTTTACAGAAGCTTTGCTATGACGGGTTAAAACGAAGATATCCGGATAACTGGCAGGAACTGGAGGAACGACTTCAGTATGAAATGAACACCATCCATGATATGGGGTTTGTGGATTACTTCCTGATTGTGTCCGACTTCATTCACTATGCAAAGAAAAATGGGATTCCGGTGGGACCGGGGCGTGGTTCTGCGGCAGGAAGTATCGTGTCTTACAGCTTGGAGATTACCAATATTGACCCAATTAAATATAATCTTTTATTTGAACGTTTCTTAAATCCGGAACGTCTTACTATGCCAGATATCGATATTGACTTTTGTTATGAAAGACGACAGGAAGTTATAGATTATGTCGTACGCAAGTATGGAAAAGAAAAAGTAGTGCAGATTGTAACCTTTGGTACGATGCTGGCAAAAGGTGTAATACGAGATGTAGGGCGTGCCTTAGGACTTCCCTATGCTTATGTGGATGTCATTGCAAAGGCAATACCTAACGAGCTTGGAATTACAATCAAACGTGCCTTAGAGGTGAATAAAGAACTGGCAAACCAGTATGAAAATGATGAGCAAGTGAAATATCTTATTGATATGTCTATGCGTCTGGAGGGTCTTCCAAGACATACTTCCATTCATGCTGCTGGTGTGGTAATCAGTAAAGAAGCAGTAGATGAATATGTACCACTTTCACGTTCTTCGGACGATGTGATTACAACCCAGTATACTATGACAACTTTAGAAGAACTGGGACTTTTGAAGATGGATTTCCTTGGACTTCGTACCTTGACAGTAGTAGATAATGCTGTAAAACTGGTAAATAAGCGTCTTGGTGCAGGAAGTCTTGATATTGAGACTATCAGTTATGAAGATAAAAAGGTTTATGAGTTAATCAGCTCCGGTAAGACGGAAGGGGTATTCCAGCTGGAAAGTGCAGGCATGAAGAACTTCATGAAGGAATTAAAACCAGAAAATCTGGAAGATGTTATTGCGGGGATTTCCCTCTATCGTCCGGGACCGATGGATTTTATTCCTAAATATATTAAGGGTAAGAATAATAAAGACAGTATTACTTATGATTGTAAAGAATTAGAGCCGATCCTTTCACCAACCTACGGATGTATTGTATATCAGGAGCAGGTTATGCGGATTGTTCGTGAGCTGGCAGGCTATAGTTATGGTCGTAGCGATTTGGTTCGCCGTGCCATGTCAAAGAAAAAGGCTGATGTTATGGAACGTGAGCGCAAGAACTTTGTCTATGGAAATGAAGAGGAAGGTGTTAAGGGTTGTATAGCTAATGGAATTGAGGAAGCAGTTGCAAACAAGATTTTTGATGAAATGATTGATTTTGCCAAATATGCATTTAACAAATCTCATGCGGCAGCTTATGCAGTGGTGGCTTATCAGACAGCATATCTTAAGTGTTACTATCCGGTTGAATATATGGCAGCCTTACTCACATCTATTCTTGATAATACCAATAAGGTATCTGAATATAGTCTTCACTGCCGTCAGCTTGGCATAGAAATTCTGCCTCCGGATATCAACGAAGGAGAAGGTGACTTCTCTGTAGCAGGTAACAATATTCGTTACGGACTTTCTGCCATTAAAGGTCTGGGAAGACCGGTCATGGAAGCGGTTGTGTTAGAAAGGGAAGCAGCAGGTGCCTATACCTCGTTGAAAGATTTTGCCTCCAGACTTTCTGGCAAGGAAGTGAATAAGCGAACAATAGAAAGTTTTATTAAAGCAGGTGCCATGGATAGTCTTCCGGGAACGAGAAGAGAGAAGATGACCATATATGCGGCAGTGCTTGATGGAATTACCCAGGAAAAGAAAAAGAACATGGAAGGTCAGATGACATTATTTGATTTTGCAGCAGATGACCAGAAGGAACAGTATGAGATTCGTATGCCTAAATTGGGTGAATATGATAAGGAACAGCTTTTGGCATTCGAAAAGGAAGTGCTGGGCATCTACATTAGTGGGCATCCACTGGACGATTACAGAGGCATGTGGGAGAAGAATATCACCAATACAACACTGGACTTTGCTCTGGATGAAGAGACCGGACTTGCCAAGGTTATGGATGGTCAGCAGGTAATACTTGGAGGTATGATTGCAGCCAAAACGGTTAAAGCTACAAGAAATAACAGCATGATGGCTTTTATAACCTTAGAAGATTTGGTTGGTAATACAGAAATCATCATATTCCCAAGAGATTACGAGAACAATAAAGCATTATTAGAGATTGACAGTAAAGTATTTGTTTATGGAAAAGCAGCCGTTGAAGAAGAGAAAGCAGCTAAGCTTATCTGTCAGAAAATCCTGCCATTTGACCAGGTTCCGAGAGAAATTTGGATTAAATTTAAGGATAAGGAAGAATTTGTTAGAAATGAACAAAAATTATACGGGATTTTGAGTGAATCTGATGGAAACGATTCCGTTTGCATTTATTTGGAATGTGAAAAAGCGATAAAACGACTGCCTAAAAGTCGAAATGTTAAGGCAGATGGAGCATTGTTAGAGAAGCTTTGCAGTGTTTTTTTGACACAAAACGTCAAAATACAAGAAAAGAGTATTGAAAAAAACTATCGAAAAGGTTAAAATATTATCAATTGAGCTATGAGGTGATTTGGGAGCAAAGAGGGTTTTTGTTTGCTCCTAAATGCCGATAAAGGTGTACGATAGACTGGAGGATTTGAAGATGGAAAATAACGTAAAGACAATTGGTGTATTAACAAGTGGTGGTGATGCACCAGGTATGAATGCAGCCATTAGAGCCGTTGTCAGAACAGCACTTGCCAGTGGATTAAAGGTAAAAGGTATTCGTAAAGGATATGCAGGTCTTTTAGAAGAAGACATTTTTGATATGGATGCCCGCAGTGTTTCTGATATTATTAACCGTGGAGGTACTGTTCTTTTTACAGCAAGATGTAAAGAGTTTCATGAAGAAGAATACCAGTCAAAGGCAGCAGAAATCTGCAAAAAACATGGAATTGACGGACTTGTAGTTATCGGTGGAGACGGTTCTTTCCGTGGTGCAAGTACATTGGCAAAGAAAGGAATTAATACAATTGGTATTCCGGCTACAATCGATTTAGATATCGACTGTACAGAATATACAATTGGTTTCGATACAGCGGTTAATACTGCGATGGAAGCTATCGATAAGATTCGTGATACTTCTACTTCCCATGAACGTTGCAGCGTTATTGAAGTAATGGGTAGAGAAGCCGGATATATTGCATTATGGTGTGGTATTGCTAATGGTGCAGAAGAAATTCTTACCATGGAAAAATACGATGGTGACCCACAGAAGATTATTGATAACATCTTAGAAAAGAAACACATTGGTAAGAAACATCACATTATTATCAATGCAGAAGGGATTGGTCGTTCTCATCGTCTTGCAAAACAGATTGAAGATGCAACAGGTATCGAAACAAGAGGTACTGTAATTGGTCACATCCAGCGTGGTGGTAACCCAACATGTAAAGACAGAGTATATGCTTCCATGATGGGTGCAAAAGCAGTAGAGCTTCTGATTGCAGGAAAGAGTAATCGTGTTGTAGCGTATAGACATGGTGAATATGTAGATTATGATATTCAGGATGCTTTGGCTATGAAGAAAACATTAGATCCGGATATGTATGATATTGCTAAGAAGTTAGCACGTTCATAGAAAATGGCAGGATGGCTTTTCACTAGCTACATAACAGATACATTTCGTATGTATGCGGAATGAGAATTGTTTGGCAAAAGTAAAAAAGTATGATATGATAAAAGATACTGTGATAAAAGCCACAGTATCTTTTTTGTGTAAGATACATAGAACAGGAATACGTTGACGAGGAATGATTTTTCAGTTAGGAGAAGAAAAGATGAATTCGCGTGTGAAGAAGTTTTTGTCCTTTTATAAACCATATATGGGTATCTTTTTGACAGATATGCTGTGCGCATTTGTAGTGGCGGCAGTTACTCTGATTTATCCATTGGTGGTACGTTATATTACCAATGATTTGCTGGTAAATTGTCCAAAAGAGCAGATAGGAGCAGAAATTATTAAGCTGGCTGTTATGCTGATGGGCTTATTTATATTGAATGCAGTATGTAATTATTATGTTACCTGCAAGGGGCATATCATGGGTGCTATGATGGAGCGAGATATGCGTAATGAGATTTTTGGGCATTATCAGAAGTTGTCCTTTAATTTCTATGATGATCAGAAGACAGGACAGCTTATGTCACGTATCACCAATGATTTGTTTGATATTACGGAGCTTTGTCATCATGGACCAGAGGATTTGGCAATTTCTATTGTAAAGTTTGTGGGAGCCTTTCTGATTCTGGTTCAGATTAACCCCTTATTGACTATTATCGTATTCCTTTTTATTCCGGTTATGTTTGTCTTTGCCTATATTATGAAAAAGAGAATGCGAACAACCTCTAAGAGAAACAGGGAGAGGATTGCAGAAATCAATGCACAGATAGAGGACAATCTTTCCGGGATTCGTGTGGTGAAATCCTTTGCCAACGAAGAAATTGAGATTGAAAAATTTGGTGAAGGCAATCAGAGATTTCTTGCAAGTAAGCATGACAGCTATCATGCTATGGCAGATTTTCATGTAGGGCTTGGATTCTTCATAAATATGATTAACTTTACCGTAGTCATTGGAGGCGGCTTCCTTATTCTGAAGGAAAAGCTTTTGTTGACAGATTTACTTACCTTCCTGCTTTATATCAATAACCTGATAGAGCCGGTGCAAAAGCTCATTAACTTTACAGAGCAGTTCCAGAATGGTATTACAGGTTTTGAACGCTTTATGGATATTTTGGAAATTGAGCCTGATATCATAGATAAAGAAGGCGCGGTGGAATTGAAAGAGGTAAAAGGAGAGATTACCTTTGAAAAGGTAGCCTTTAAATATAACAGTGGCACCAGTGAAGTGTTCCGCAACATCAGCATGAATATTCCGGCAGGGGATTATGTTGCTTTAGTTGGTTCCTCCGGTGTAGGAAAAACGACTATGTGTAGTCTGATTCCAAGATTCTATGAAGCATCCGAGGGAAGAATTCTGATAGATGGGAAGAATATCACAGATGTAACATTAAAATCCCTTCGTAATAATATAGGTGTGGTACAACAGGATGTGTATCTGTTTACAGGAACTATTCTTGATAATATCCGATATGGAAAGATGGATGCCACAAGAGAAGAAATTATAGAGGCAGCAAAGAATGCGAATGCCCATGATTTTATTATGGAGCTTCCAAATGGTTATGATACTGATATTGGACAGCGTGGTGTGAAGCTTTCAGGAGGGCAGAAGCAGCGTCTTAGCATAGCGAGAGTATTTTTAAAGAATCCGCCGATTCTTATTTTTGACGAGGCAACCTCTGCACTGGATAACGAAAGTGAAAAGGTTGTACAGGAATCGTTGGAAAAGCTGGCAAAAGACAGAACCACACTGGTTATTGCCCACAGACTTTCCACTATCCGTAATGCAAATAATATTATTGTTCTGACAGAAGATGGAATTGAAGAACAGGGAACCCATGAAGAATTGCTTGAACGAAATGGCGTATATAAGAACTTGTATACAGTAAGTCAGAGTTAACATAAAAAGGAGATTAGAAATGGCTGATTTAAAGAAAGAAATAGAAAAAAGAAGAACCTTTGCGATTATTTCCC
>CAZRLE010000087.1:0-8616 GCA_964600705.1 uncultured Lachnoclostridium sp.
ATACTTCCATGAAACGGTCACAGTCACAGCCTACTTTACAATCTGGTTTGCCACAGCCGTATTTTACGCCACGGTCATAGTAGATTTCAGAACATGGACCACAAGGACCAGCGCCATGTTCCCAGAAATTGTCACATTCACCATTCTCATCACGGTAGAAACGTGTAATCTTTTCAGCAGGAACACCCATTTCTTTGTTCCAGATTTCGAACGCTTCTTCGTCTTCACCATAAATAGATGGATATAAACGGTCTTCTTCTAATCCGATATTCTTTGTTAAGAATTCCCAAGACCACTGAATTGCTTCACGCTTAAAGTAATCTCCGAAAGAGAAGTTACCAAGCATTTCAAAGAAAGTAAGATGTCTTGCAGTCTTACCTACGTTTTCAATATCACCTGTACGAATACATTTCTGACATGTACTTACTCTGTTTCTAGGTGGAATTTCCTGACCTGTGAAGTATGGCTTCATTGGTGCCATACCAGCATTGATTAAAAGTAAGCTCTTGTCATTGTGTGGAACTAAAGAAAAGCTCTTTAATACTAAATGTTCTTTGCTTTCAAAGAAATCAAGATACATTTTTCTAAGCTCATTTACGCCATAATTTTTCATGTATGATTACCTCCGGATTAATTTGTAACTGTTCAGAGCCAAGCAAAATTTTATAAAACAGACGTAAAATACTTGTATTTTTAAGACTGTTTTTAAAATTTTATTTGTTAATAAGGCAGTATGCTTGCATACTGACGTTTAATGGATACTGCCACACCGAGGAAACACAGAGTGTTTTCGAGGTTGGTTCTGAATAGTTACATTTATTATGTTTGTAAAAATATAAATTTCTCACTAATTACCAATTATACGATTCTAAGGGATGTTTGTCAATTTTTTTGTTGGGATTGTGATTTTTCTGACGTATATTCCTATTATCTGTATTTTTTCCCATTTTCTATAAATTCCCCTTGCATTTATCATCAATCTATTATACACTATCCTCATCATCAACAAATTCTTTTTGTTCTTAATACTAATATTTCTATTAATCTTATTTTTCTATTAGTTCATTTAGAGTTCCGTTTTTGATATTATAAAATTCTTAGGAGGTCAGCCTATGACACAAAACTTTACAAAAGAATCTCGTAAACCACACATCCAGCCTTCTGAAGCTTTACTGGATAATCTTGAACATTTAACTGGTGAAATCGAATTTACTGCAACCAATGATTACATGTTTCGTGCTGTTCTACAATCTAACGAAAAAGCACTAAAAGGTCTTCTATCTGCATTATTGGATATTCCCACGAAAGAAATCATTTCTGTTACTATCCTAAATCCCATTAAGTTAGGCGATGCCATTGACGAGAAAACGATTGTGCTAGACCTAAATATTCTTCTTAACAACAATCGAGTACTAAATTTAGAAATGCAGGTTGCAAATGAAGGTAACTGGTCAAACCGTTCTCTTTATTATCTATGTAAAAATTTCGCGCAATTAAAACGTGGTAAATCCTACAACGATTTACTTCCTGTCATGCATATTGGTATCTTAGATTTTTCTCCATTCCCTGATAACAAACAATTTTACTCCGAATATTTGTTACGCGAAACAAAATCCAATTATATTTATAGTGACAAACTATCTATTCGTATGTTAAACTTAACACAGATAGAAAATGTAACCGACAACGAGCGTGCCTCTAGTCTTTATCAATGGGCAAAGCTCTTCAAATCCACTACTTGGGAGGAATTGCGTATGCTAGCTAAAAAAGATTCTTCTATTTCTGAATTTACTTTTACCTTACATGAAATGAGTGAAGATGAGAAAATACGTCAGCAGTGCCTCGCGAGAGAACGCTATGAACGTGACCGTGCTTCTGCTATTGAATATGGCATTAAACAAGGTATTGAATGTGGTATCGAACGTGGTATCGAAAAGGGGCGATTGGATATTCTCATGGAATTAGTTACTGATGGTTCTATGTCTTTAGCCAAAGCGGCTGAAAAAGTTTCATTAAGTGTAGAGGAATTTGCCTCTAAGATGAAAGATGCTAAATACCAAAAATAACACTGCTTAAAACAAAAAAAATTCAACTTATTAAAAGCATTAGACACCATTCTCTGGTTTCTAATGCTTTTACATTTCTATATGTCTTTTCTCTTACCCTTTAAATACATAGCCATACATCCTATACTTCCCACAATTACACAACCAAGTATCATAATTGCACAGTGCATAAAGAAGCTGTCTGGCAAAATCATAATGACTGGGTCTGTAGATGCATCAAATATCCAATAGTCATTGTTAAACATAATCTTATGGAATAATACAAACACCATATCCCAGTTAAGGGCTATGAACACCGCTAAAAGTGCTGGAATCCCTACCGACATAATACCAGCATACTTCCAGAATCTGTAATTACCAATTTTACGATTGTAATACAGCAACGCAGCCACCAATACAACACATACCATAGCCATCCATTGAAAAGCTACAAAAATCACCTTTACCTCTTCAAAGTGAATTCTTCCCGTCTCCGACATGGCAAGGGTTGGAAATTCCAAAACATCCATACCTCCAAAGATGGAGTTATAATCAATTAAAACATCATAATTAGCAACAATATCTTCCCTTGACATACCAGAACGTGCCTCGATGTTCAATGCATCAATGTCCATGTAGTATAATGGACGAAAATGCAAGGTAAAGAAAACGGATACCGATACAATCATAAAAAACAAAACAAAGGCCGTTGCCAATTCAAATATGCGGTTGGATAAATTATCTCTGTTTTTCTTCATGTTTAGCCTCCATGTTACTTCTATTTCTTAATAATTATCTCTATCGTTCTTATTCTTCATTACAACTACAATCATAGCAATAATAGCTGCTAATCCAATTATACCACCAATTACTAATACTAAAAACATTAAGGACATAGTTCTCATTCTGCTCCCTTCTTTCTGAAATAATCTCACTATCCTTATAGTATAAGAAAAAAATGTCCATAACGCAATACGAACATTCCACTTTTCCCATTTGCCTTTCCCACCCTTTTCTGCTATACTGTACCAGTTACTTTTAACCATAATATTGCATTTTACATACATGGAGGTCTTTATGAGACAACTCACTAAAGAAGAGAACCGTTCCTTCTATGCCAAGGTCTTTTCCCTTACGGTTCCTCTGGCTTTACAGAACTTAATTAACGTTGCGGTTACGGCCGCGGATACGATTATGCTTGGGAAGGTTTCGGAGGTTGTGTTATCTGGTGCTTCATTAGCAGGACAGATTCAGTATATTCTTACGTTATTCTTCTTTGGAATTACATCCGGAGCAGCGGTATTAACTGCCCAGTACTGGGGAAAACGTGATATCAGAACAATCGAAAAAATTATTGCCATTGCGTTAGATGTAGCGATTATTCTTTCGTTTATGTTCTCTCTGGCGGCATTCCTTATGCCTGAGAAGCTGATGCACATTTATTCTTCGGACCCGGCTGTTATTGAAGCTGGTGCAGCTTACCTTAGAATCATTTCTTTATCTTATGTCATCAGTGGTATTACGATGATTTACCTCTACATTATGAAGAGTGTAGAGCGTGTTGTCATTTCAACGGTTGTGTACTGCGTTTCGCTTTGCGTGAACATTGTATTAAATGCCATTTTGATTTTTGGTTTATTTGGTGCTCCTGCTCTTGGAATTCGTGGTGCTGCCATCGGTACTCTTGTTGCCAGATGTGTTGAGCTTAGTATTACTGTTTTCTATGCTAAGGTGAAAAACAGAGAAATCAAGGTTCGTATTGCTGATATGCTACGCCCTGACAAGGTACTTATGAAAGAGTTCCTTTACTATGCTATTCCGGTTACGTTAAATGAATTCTTCTGGGGGCTTGCAACTTCTGCCAATACTGCTATTATTGCACAACTTAGTACTCCTGCTGCTGCAGCTAACTCTGTTGCCCAGGTAGCAAGACAGCTTGCAACAGTTGCAGGATATGGTGTATCCAGTGCGGCTGCAATTATCCTTGGAAAGACTATCGGCGAAGGCAGGGAAGACCTTGCTGAAATCTATGCCCACAAACTGATTCGTGTAAGTCTTATCTTTGGTTTCCTTGGCGGACTTTGCATTTTCCTTACAAGAGGACCTATTATCAGCTTTATGGGCTTTACTGCCCAGACAAGCGAATATCTGACTTTCATGTTATTCGTTATGTTCTACTACACCATTGCACAGACCTATAATACAACTGTCATCGTTGGTGTACTTCGCTCTGGTGGCGATACCCGCTTTGGGCTCATTCTTGACCTTGTTTCTATGTGGGGCTGCTCTGTTCCACTTGGTTTTATCGCTGCCTTTGTAATGAAATTAGACCCTATGATTGTCTATCTCATTCTGACTGCAGATGAAATGTGTAAAATTCCATTTACAAGACATCGTTGGAGAAAAATGGGGTGGCTTAAGAATATTACTCATGACTATAACTAATACGAATATATATGCAGAAAGGTGCTGCACTCATGTGCTGCACCTTTTTTATACCCAAAACGTAATCCTTATGGTTGTTCCCTTTTCTTCTATACTTTCTAACTCTAACAGGGCATTATGCCTTGCTACGATATGTTTAACAATGGCAAGTCCCAATCCTGTACCACCGGTTCTCTTAGAACGGCTCTTATCTACACGATAAAATCGCTCAAAGACTCTGTCCTGATGCTCTTCTGATATCCCAATTCCTGTATCTGCAACGGTCAGAATCACTCTGTCTGACTTTGGCTTTATGGTTACATGTACAAGCCCATTCTCATAATTGTAACGAATGGCATTGTCACACAGATTATAAAGAAGTTCTTCTACCATGCTTCGATTCGCATGAATAATAGCATCTTCTCCGCTAACTGTAAGCTTTACCTTATGATTTTCTGCGTTAATCTGAAGCATGCTCACACAATCCGTTGCAATTTCATAAAGATTCACTTCTTCCATCAATTCTTCTTTTTCTGCCGCATCCAACTCTGACAGACGGATGATATCATTAATCAGACGAAGAAGTCGTTTTGCGCTTCGGTGTATTTCTTTGGCAAATCGCTTTTCCTCTCCCTGTGCCATTCCATTTTCAATCAGTTCGGAATATCCCGAAATTGCGGTAAGGGGTGTCTTTAATTCATGAGACACATTGGCTGTAAAATCCTGACGAATCATGGCATTACGCATAATGTTCTCATGCTGTTCGTGTATAATATTTACAAATGGCACCAATTCCTTATAAGTCTCTACTGAGTCAACATTATCAATATTCTTTGCCATCTCCTCAATAGGACGTAGCAGACTTTTCGTAATAAAATGAGTGAGTGCCATACAGACTGCAAATAATATACAGGCAACACTGATTACCACTGGCATCTCGCTTTGGAATACACTCCAGATACTTCCTACTTCCTTCGCCACACGGAGTACGACTCCATTTTCCAGGCGAACTGCATAGTAGAATGTTCGCTTTTCCATTGTTTCAGACTGTCTTGAAGCCATACCCTCTCCTTGGAGAAAGGCTTCTTCCACCTCTGGTCTTTGCTTATGATTGCCCATCACCTCGATATCTGCATCATTATCATACGCAACGGTTCCATCTTCTTCAATCAGGGTAATTCGGATATTTTCGATTTCCATCTCCTGATGGTTATATTGCAAATAATCTTCTTCGTCAAATACGCCTGTATTCGCAAATATCTCTGCATACTGTTTTAAATTCTCCCACACCTCTTCCTGAAAAAAATCATAAAACAGCATGGTAGTTGAAAATGTCGTAAGAAAGATAGCTAATGCTGTAATTCCTAAAAACTGAATACTTATCTTCTTTTTCATACCAAACTCTCAATCTCTTTATTCAATTCTATATCCAACGTTACGAACCGTCTTAATTCTGACGCCTTCCTCCCTAAGCTTCTGTCTTAATGTCTTAATGTGCATATCCAGTGTTCTTGATTCTCCCTCAAAATCAATACCCCAGACACGTTCCATAATCACATTTCTTGAAAGGACAATGCCTGCATTCTGCACCAGCGTCTTAAGCAGCTCAAATTCCTTAAAGGTGAGTTCACACAGTTCTTCATTTACATAAACACTGTGTTTCTCCATATCCATTCTGATGTTTCCAATGGAAAGTGTTTTCTCTTCTTCCATGTCCTGACTTCTTCTCAGGAGTGCTTTCACTCTTGAAATCAGTTCCATAATACCAAATGGCTTTGTTATATAATCATCTGCTCCAATATCTAATCCCTTCACCTTATCAAGCTCTGCAGTCTTTGCCGTAACCAGAATAATCGGTATCTTCTTTGTTTCCGGCTTTTTGCGAAGCGTTCTAACGATTTCAAGACCATCTTCATCTGGAAGCATTACATCTAATATAATTAATGCCGGAATCTTTTCCGCAAGCTTATCATAAAAATCCTTTGCACATTCGAAATCCAGCACAGAATATCCACTATTCTTTAATGCAAAGCTTTCTATTTCTCTGATATTTTTATCATCTTCCACAATATAAATCGTAGCCATTGTTCTCTTCCTTCCAATTTTCTCATTAACCCATTTTACCACACATTTAAAATCTAGTATATCCCCTTTGCATGTAAGAATTATAACAAATATAGGGCGAATATAGCAGAGGAGCCTGCATGCACAGGCTCCTTTAAACCATTTCTTATGGTAATCTATATTTTTCTTTATATTCCAGATATTTCTTACGGAATGCTGTGTTTTCGCCCTTTTCTAAAGTATCAAGATACTCATGGCTGTCGAACTCATCTTCCTTTTGTAACACACTGACTGCAATGTTAGAACAATGGTCAGCAATTCTTTCATAGTTAGTTGTAATATCTGACAAAATGAAGCCCAATTCAATCGTACATGTACCCTGACGAAGGCGTTCTACATGTCTTCTCTTCATCTTAACATTCAACTTATCTACTACATCTTCCAATGGTTCTACATCTCTTGCTGCCTGCAAATCCTCATTTACAAAGGTATCCACTGCAAGAGAAACAATATCTTTGATTGCTCCAGAGAAAATCTCCACTTCTTTTTTGGCTGTTTCAGAGAATTCCAAACCTTTTTCGTATTTTTCCTTTGCAGACTCACAAACATTCAAAGCATGGTCTGAAATACGTTCAAAGTCACCAATGCTATGAAGCAGTAATGATAATGTCTTGCTGTCTTGCTCGCTTACATCCTTAGCACTAATCTTCATTAAGTAAATACCAATTTCGTCTTCGAAAAGGTCAATCTTATTTTCCAGCTCCTCTATATGAGCTGCTTTTTCTTCATCGTAATTTTCTAACAGTCCAATAGAATCCTGAATAGCTTCCTTCACTAATTCTGCCATACGAATGGTTGCTGCTCTACATAATGTCATAGCATAACCAGGCTGGTCTAAGAAACGGATATCTAATGCACGAAGTGCTTCATCTCTTACATCCTTACTATCTTCCGGTTCATCTTTCACTGTCAGATAAGCCATTTTCTCAAGTCCTTTAGAGAATGGAAGTAAGATAAGGGTTGCTCCGATGTTAAATAAACTGTGAATTACTGCAATACCTGCTGCGTCAATGGTTTCTCCTAAAATTGCAGGATTCATAGTTGCTTTTGCTATTACAAATAAAAGCATAAAGATAACAGTACCTACAATATTAAAGTACAGATGTACTAATGCAGTTCTTCTTGCACCTTTATTTGCACCAATGGATGAAATCATCGCTGTTACACAAGTACCGATATTCTGTCCCAAAATAATCGGGAACGCCACACCATAAGTAATTGCACCTGTCGCACAGAGTGCCTGTAAAATACCTACGGATGCAGAAGAACTCTGAATAATAGCTGTTACTAAAGCACCTACTAATACTCCTAAAATTGGGTTAGTAAACATCGTGAAAAGACTTGTAAATTCAGGCACATTTGCAAGTGGCTTTACAGCACCGCTCATGGTATCCATACCAAACATCAAGATAGCAAATCCTACCAGGATGTTACCAACATCTTTTTTCTTTTCGCTCTTTGCAAATAAAATGAGTGCAATACCAATAATAGCAAGAACTGGTGAAAAGCTGGTTGGCTTTAACATCTTAATAAAGAAGGAATCCCCTTCCACACCGGATAAGCTTAAAATCCAGGCTGTCATTGTTGTACCAATATTGGAACCCATGATAATACTAATTGCCTGAGAAAGCTTCATAATTCCAGAGTTTACAAAACCTACTACCATTACGGTTGTTGCAGAAGAACTCTGAATTACCGCTGTTACTAAAGCACCAAGTAATACTCCTTTTAACTTGTTAGATGTAAGCTTTTCAAGAATCTGTTCCATCTTACCACCGGAAACCTTGGAAAGTCCATCTCCCATTGCGTTCATACCATAAAGGAACATGGCAAGTCCGCCTAACATCGTCAATACTCCAAAAATGTCCATTTCCTACTCTCCTTTTTCGTCTGTTGTTAAATAACAATCTTATTGACTCTTTCATACTAATGGAATTATGTAAAATAGAAACCATCATTATGTAAAATCCATGTAAAACTTTGGTTTATTTTATGATTATTATTGGTTTCACAACAGCTTTTA
>CAZRLE010000088.1:0-8421 GCA_964600705.1 uncultured Lachnoclostridium sp.
TATGAGTAACGTAAAAATTCGAGATATGGATAAATTTTACGATGTAATTATAGTAGGTGGTGGTCCGGCAGGACTGACCGCCGCTATTTATCTAAGTCGTGCAAAGTACAGAGTATTAGTTGTAGAAAAGGAACAGTTTGGCGGGCAGATTACCATAACCCATGAGGTAGTCAATTATCCGGGAGTTGGTATTACCAGTGGGAAGGCTCTTACCGATACCATGTATCAGCAGGCAGAAGCTTTTGGTGCAGAGTTTTTGATTGGAGAAGTAACAGGTTTGGACCTTTTGGAAGATGTAAAAACAGTGCATACCAGTCGAGGTGACTTTAAAGCTCTGGGCGTATTACTGGCAACTGGTGCACATCCAAGAATGGTTGGATTTAAAGGAGAAGCTGAATTTAAAGGGCGTGGTGTGGCTTATTGTGCTACCTGTGATGGAGAATTTTTTACAGGAAAAGAAGTTTTTGTCATAGGAGGAGGTTTTGCAGCAGCAGAAGAAAGTGTATTTTTAACAAAGTTTGCTTCTAAAGTAACGATTTTGATAAGAGGTAATGATTTTTCCTGTGCTGAAACCGTAGCGGAACAGGCAAGAAAACATGAAAAGATTACTGTAATCACAAATACGATGGTCGAAGAGGTATCTGGTGAAAATGGATTGAATTATATCCGCTATAAAAATGTAGAATCTGGAAAAATAACAGAATACCATGCCAAAGAGGGAGAGACATTTGGGGTGTTTGTATTCGTTGGATACGAACCGGAAACGTCACTGGTAGAGGGAATGGCAGAGCTGAATGAAAAGCATTATATTATTACAGATAAATCCCAGAAAACCAGTATTGATGGATTGTATGCGGCAGGCGATATTTGTGTAAAACCATTAAGACAGGTAGTGACAGCAACTAGTGATGGTGCACTGGCAGCCACAGAACTTGAAAAATATGTATCAAAGATGCAGAAAAAGACAGGCTTACAGGCAAAAGAACCGATGCAGAAAAAAGTATCCTTTAATAATAAAATTGAAAATGATGTTTCAGTTCAAAAATTAAAGGATAACAAGCAAGAAGATTTGGGTGAGTTGTTTACACCAGAAATGCAGGCACAATTAGATACTGTTTTTGAACGAATGAGACAGCCACTGGTGCTAAAATTATGTTTGGATGACAGACCAGTTTCAGAAGAACTGAAAGGATATATGGAAAGTCTGGCTGGGCTTACTGATAAGATTACAGTGGAAGTTGCCAATGAGCAGACAGAATTCACTCCTTGTGTTAAGATATATCATTCTGATGGAAACTATACAGGTTTGGCATTTCATGGTGTACCGGGTGGTCATGAGTTTACTTCCTTTGTATTAGGTTTATATAATGCCGCAGGTCCGGGGCAGGCAGTGGAGGAAGAACTTCGTAGTCGGATAAAGGCAATATCCCAAAAGGTAGACATTAAAATTATGGTATCCCTTTCTTGTACAATGTGTCCTGAGCTGGTAATTGCAGCCCAACATATTGCAGCAATCAGTGAGAATATAACAGCAGAGGTATTTGATATTCATCATTTTGAGGAATTGAAAAACAAGTATAATATAATGAGTGTACCATGTATGGTAATTAACGATGAGAAAGTATATTTTGGAAAGAAAAATAGGCAGCAGGTAGTGGAATTGATTGAAAAGCTGTAAAATAGAAAAAGTACAAGAATATAGACATTAGGAAAATCAAACTCGATGTTTTTCCTAATGTCTTTTTTGCAATAAAGGGAATTGATAAGGGCAAAAAAGACATTTGATATAAAAGTAGGAAAGTGCTATTCTTATATACAGATTGCAATTTGAGGTGAGGATATATGTTAGAAGTATTATTTGGAGAAAGTGAAGCAGGCTCCATGAAAATAATAGGGAAACAAGCAGTATGTCTTGGATTTATGTTAGATATAGGCGATATAGCAGTTTCTGTTGATAGTGAATATAGAAAGAATTTGATTTATGAAATGATGTATCAAGAACAGTGGGAAGATAGACCAGAGGTTGCAGAAGAACTGAAAGAAACTGGTAGTGTTTATGTCAAAGAGTTGGAAAAACTAAAAGTGCATTTAGAGAAAGGTGGGGAAATTCGTATTTGGTATAGTGATAGTCCTTATGCAAGATGCGGAATGTGTTTTTTGTGTCACTGGATGAAAAAATATGAGAATACAGTTTATGCTGTAAAACTTCCAGAGTATAGAAAAAAAGGAAATGTAGTCATTTCTTATCAAAACTGGGGAGAAGTTCTTCCAGAAGAATTAGAATGGTTTCTGCAATTTGAAAAGAAATTATCCAAGCTGGAACGTAGCGTATATGCAAATTGCTGGAGTGAGTTAATAGAGGAAAATAGTCCCCTTCGAGCAATAATAAATGGACAGTTAGTGGGTGTGGAAGAAGATTTTTATGATTTTCAGATATGGAAAAAACTGACCGGAAAGCCAGTGAAACAGGCAAGGCTTATAGGAGATATTTTGGGATTTTACCCAATTGGAATTTATGATTGGTGGTATGGAAAGAGAATAGATAAGTATATTGCAGAAGGAAGGATAGGAGTAGTAGAGGATTCAAAGAGAAAATATTGGAGAACGATTCGTTTGAGTGAAATGGAAGAGGGAGAATAAGATGCAGGAAAAAATAGAAGTAAATGGGATGGAAAACAATATGTCTTAAAATAATTCTTGACCTTCACGTTACGTCAAGGTATACAATATTCTTGTCAGAAAGGAGCAATTATGGAATATTCTATCAAGGAACTGGCACAGTTAGCTGGTATTAGTACAAGAACTCTGCGGTTTTATGAGGAAAAAGGCTTATTAAAGCCGGAAAGAACCGGAACAGGGGACTATCGAATTTATAAAGAAGCAGAAGTAGACGCACTTTGGCAGATTTTGTTGTTTAGAGAAATGGGATTTTCACTGGCACAGATTGAAGAAGTTATAAAAAATAAGAATTATAACCGAATGGAAGCGATGAAAGAACAACTTCATAATCTGGAAGTAGAGAAACAACGGATAAATCGTCTGATTGCTACAGTAAAAAAGAATATTCAGAAGGAAAAAGGAGAGATAGAAATGACTGACAAGGAAAAATTTGAAGGATTTAAGAAGGCTATGGTAGAAGAGAATGAAGCGAAGTATGGCAAAGAGATTCGTGAAAAATATGGTGATGATACCATTGATGAAAGTAACCGTAAGATGATGAATCTGTCAAAAGGAAGCTATGAAGAAATGCAGAAAATGGGAGATGAAATCCTTGCAAAGCTTCAGAATGCAGTGAAAGAGGAAGTGGATTACAAGTGTGAAGAGGGTAAAGAAATCGCATTACTTCACAAACAATGGCTTGGCTTCACATTACCAAATTATACAGTTGTAATACATCATGGTCTTGCCAAGATGTATGTCATGGATGAAAGATTTACTGCTTATTACGATAAAGAACAAGCAGGATGTGCGGAATTTTTGAAAAATGCAATAGTATTTCACATATAATGGAAAATGTAAATTAACTATGAATACAAGGGTGAACATTATATGAAGAAGAGAAGTTTTATACTGATGATGCCGTTTATGATGGCTTTATGTCTTACGGGCTACTATGAGGATGAAGAACCGGAGCATGTATTAAATGCAGAGATTGTTGAAATTGATGCTGATAATAAATTTTAATAATATATTGACAAATATCTATATGCTGATATACAATGATGATACATAGAAAACATTCGATATAATAGATAAGGAAAAGAAGGGATACTATGGCAATAGATTATGTAGAGTATTCAAAGATTTTTAAAGTATTTGCAGACCCTAAGAGGCTCAAGATAATTGATATGTTATCCAATGGAGAACTTTGTGCCTGTAAGATACTGGAAGAATTTCAGATCACCCAGCCAACCTTATCCCATGATATGAAGCTGTTAAGTGATATTGGGATTGTGAATGCACGAAAAGAAGGAAAATGGATGCATTATTCTTTGAATATGGAAAAGATGAATGATATTTACAAAACTGTTGGCAAGCTCATGGTGCCGAATGAATATGCAAAACTCTTAGAATGTGATTGTGAGTAAAAACAGTGAACTACACGTTTTGCGAAGAGGTTTTATGATAACAATAACCGGCGTAATATGCGCCGGTAAAAAAACAAGCAACAAATAGAAATATTTGAATATATAAATGAATTGAGAAATGTATGGAAAGAAGGATGAATATGGAAAGCAATAATACAAAATTATATATTTTAACAGGATTTTTAGGTTCAGGTAAAACAACCGTGCTTTTAAGACTTTTAGAAGAACTGAAAGGGCATAGAATAGGAATTATTCAGAATGAATTTGGAAAGCTTGGAATTGATGGAACGATTCTTCGAAATGATGATATTCAGATGATTGAGATTAACAGAGGTTCCATTTTCTGTTCCTGCTTAAAGCTTAATTTTGTGGCAGCGTTGGCAGAAATGGCACAGCAGAATTTTGAATACTTATTTGTAGAAAGTTCCGGTTGGGGTGACCCATCTAATGTGCAGGAGATTGTAGAGGCAGCCAAAGTGGCTTCTAATAAAGACTTTGACTTTAAAGGAGTTATTTGCTTTGTGGATGCAGTTAATTTCTTAGAGCAAGTAAAGGATGAAGAGTCTGCTTATCGTCAGTTAAAGCACTGTAATCTTTCCGTTGTAACTAAGGTAGATGTTGCCAGTGAAGAACAGATTACCTTGGTGAAAGAGAAAATTAGGGAAATCAATCCGGTCTGTGAAATAATAGATAGTGTAATGGGGAAAATGGATTATTCCTTCCTCAAAAAGGATTTGATGATTTATCAGTGGGCAGAGACGGAAGAAACAACCAATTCCTCAGAAAATAAGCCAAAGTCTTTATTTATGGAATATGAGGGACAGGTAGAAAAAGAGAAGCTAAATCAGTTTTTAAAAGCAGTTGCATCGGATTTACACCGTGTGAAAGGATTCTGTAACTTAAAAGAAACTGGATGGACACAGGTAGATGTTGTAGGTTCTTTGATTGATTACAAGGAATCAGAAGAATTTGAAAAATCACAGCTTGTATTTATTTCAAAAGTAGGTCCAATGGTGATTAAAAAGCTTCTTTCTGCATGGGAAGAATGTGTCGGTACAGAGATGAAATTGAAAAATTAGTTTTGGAAGAGTATTACTTGTAGAAAAGAAAGAATAGTGACATGGCAATAGGAGATATTATGTATTCAGTTCAGGACAGAGTAAGAGAAGATTATAGTAAAATTGCACTTGAAAACCATAAAGATACTATTTTAACAGCAACGGATTCATCAGAAACAGTTTCTTCCAGTGTGGGATATACAGAGGAAGATTTGGCAATGGCACCGGAAGGAGCAAACCTTGGATTAGGCTGTGGAAATCCACATCGAAAAGCGAACATTCAGCCGAAAGAAACTGTTCTTGATTTGGGAAGTGGTTCTGGTCTGGATTGCTTTATTGCCGGCAAAGTGGTTGGAAGAGCTGGTCACGTCATTGGAGTAGATATGACTCCGGAAATGTTATCGAGAGCACGTAATATTGCAAAAGAGAATAAAATCAGAAATGTAGAATTCAGACTTGGAGAAATTGAGAATCTTCCGATTGCTGATAATACAGCAGATGTATGCATTTCTAATTGTGTTATTAATATGTCTCATAATAAAGCAAGAGTGTACCGTGAGATTTTTCGGGCATTAAAGCCGGGTGGACGTATCTCTATTTGCGATATTGTTATTATGAAAGAATTGACAGAAGAGATGAAAAAAGACGAAGCAATGCATTCTTGCTGAGTATCTGGAGCTTCTTCGGTTGAAGAATTAGAGAGAATTATTAGAAATATAGGTTTTGAAGAGGTAGAGATTACGACAAAACCAGTCTCCAGAGAATATGAGGAGCGTTGGGGCAGAACTTTATCCATCGGAGAATATATTATGTCTTCTGCAATCACTGCCAGAAAGCCAATGAACGATTAAATTAGGAAAAGATAGAAAAGGATGTTAGGAGGCTTAAGTATGAATATTAAAGTAATAGGTGCCGGTTGCGAGAATTGTGATAAGCTTTACAGTAATGTGCTTGAAGCTGTAAAAGAGCTTGGCTGTGAAGCAGAAATTGAAAAAGTAGAAGATTTAATCGAAATAGTGAAATTGGGTGTAATGACAGCTCCTTCTGTAATGATAGATGGAAAGCTTGTTATTTCAGGAAGAGTAGCTAAAAAAGATGAGATTATCCGTTTGCTGCGATAGTGAAATGAGGGATAAAGTATGGAATTATTAAAAGAGGTATGGTTGCTGATTCAGGATCAGATATTAGGAATGAAATGGTTGAATCAGCTGATAGGGAATGGATTTTCTGCAATAGGGGTGGATATTCACTCGCGACTAGGTGGAAGTTTACAGTTTTTTATGTATGATATCATAAAAATAACTGTGCTGCTTTGTATCTTGATTTTTGGGATTTCTTATATACAGAGTTATTTTCCGCCGGAACGAAGTAAAAAAATCTTAGGTCGATTTCATGGAATGGGAGCTAATGTGGTTTCAGCTTTGCTTGGAACAGTAACACCATTTTGTTCCTGTTCTTCGATTCCGTTATTTATGGGATTTACCAGTGCAGGACTTCCCCTTGGAGTAACATTTTCCTTTTTGATATCATCGCCAATGGTGGACTTGGGAAGTCTTATTTTACTTGCCAGTATATTTGGAATGAAAATTGCTGTTGTATACGTAGTAATGGGACTTGTAATTGCAGTAACTGGAGGTACTCTCATTGAAAAATTCCATATGGAAGAGCAGGTAGAGGAATTTATTCGAAATGCTTCTCGTGTAGATATAGATGGACCAAAACTGACAGTAAAAGATCGTATTCAATATGCAAAGGAACAGGTAGAGGGAACATTTAAGAAAGTATTTCCGTACATTTTGTTAGGTGTTGGGATAGGTGCAATCATTCATAATTGGATTCCGGAACAATGGATACAGACTATTCTTGGAAGCCACAATCCATTTGGTGTCCTTCTTGCTGTTATGGTAGGTGTTCCTATGTATGCAGACATTTTTGGCATCATTCCGGTTGCAGAGGCATTACTTGCCAAAGGAGCACAGCTTGGAACCATACTAAGCTTTATGATGGCAGTTACTACATTAAGTTTGCCGTCTATGATTATGCTAAAGAAGGCGGTAAAACCTAAATTACTTGGAACATTTGTTGCAATCTGTGTGACGGGGATTGTTTTGGTAGGGTATCTGTTTAATTGGCTTCAATACCTATTGGTTTAAGAAGCAGGGGATACAAGAGTATAGATGATAAAGAGTAAATAATATAGGGTTTGAATATTAACACAGAAAACTGGAATTTGATTGACGATACTAGTTTTCTGTGTTATATTTTTAGTATCTTTTCATTTCCAAGGCGAAAGCCTTATCTAAATTATTATATTTTTTCTTCTTTCAAATGTTCGATTCAATTTGAAGTTTGAATTGATTTAAATTCATTGAATAGTGGGAGTTTTATGGGACACTGTTTAATGTAGAATCTAGTTATAAGAAATCGCAAAACCTCCCAAGCATTGTAATATAGCTATATTTGAAGAAAAAAGCAGTAATAAAGTTTTAGTGTAAATGTGGTTGACAAACCATAAAAGATGTATTACTATAATTACAAGAAGAACAACTGTTCGCAGAACAAAGGTTTGGAAAAGGGTTCTGAGTTATTTTGAAGGATTAGAACCGGCTTCTGGAACAGGATTATGTGAGTAGAACAATAGTAAGAGCAAGAATAATCAGAGTAGAAAGATAGAGGAGAATTAGACATGGCAGTTAAAGATGAGAATAAGTTAAAGGCATTGGAATCAGCAGTACAGCAGATTGAGAAGCAGTATGGTAAGGGTTCTATCATGAAGCTTGGTGATCAGGGAAGTAAGATGCAGGTAGAGACCGTTCCAACTGGTTCTATCAGCTTAGATATTGCATTAGGACTTGGTGGTGTACCAAAGGGAAGAATTATTGAAATCTATGGACCTGAATCCAGTGGTAAGACAACTGTAGCATTACATATGGTTGCGGAAGTACAGAAGAGAGGCGGAATTGCTGGATTCATCGATGCAGAACATGCATTAGATCCAGTATATGCGAAGAATATCGGTGTTGATATCGATAACTTATATATTTCACAGCCAGACTGTGGGGAACAGGCGTTAGAGATTACAGAGACTATGGTTCGCTCCGGTGCAGTAGATATCGTAATTGTAGACTCGGTTGCAGCATTAGTTCCTAAGGCAGAAATTGATGGTGATATGGGAGATTCCCATGTAGGTTTACAGGCAAGACTTATGTCACAGGCGCTTAGAAAGTTAACAGCAGTTATCAGTAAGTCTAACTGTGTAGTTATCTTTATCAACC
>CAZRLE010000089.1:0-8364 GCA_964600705.1 uncultured Lachnoclostridium sp.
CGGCCGTGCGATTAAGTCCAAATTATGGTCTCCAAACCGTGTAGATAAGATTGACTCCCCAGTTAACGCTATCTTCTGGATTATGAAAGACCCTACAATTCCACCAGTAGTTAAGTTAAAAGGTGCTTCCCTTGCTTCCGTAATGGGCGCTACTTTAGCTACAAAACGTTCTTCCGCAGAACGTCTTGCTCCTGGCGTTGACCCTAACAAATTAGTAGTAGTTCCTTACGCTAACCCATTTAGAACATACCCATTAGCAAATGACTACAACAAGTTCAAAAAATTAGTAGAAGAAAAGAACGTAGACTGCTATATCATCAATACAGGTGATTTCATGGGCAAGAAGGTTCAGCCAAAGGATACACTCGGAATCCTTGAAGCTATCGTAGAAGGCAAAGCACAGTTCAAACAGTGGGGTTCATTCTCCGATATCGAAATCATGGATTGGGAAGGCTTCATCCCAGATATGAACGACGCTGATTACGTTGGTCAGTTAAAGGCTCGTATGCAGGACCGTGTAAACGAAGTTAGAGAATTTGGCGAAGCAAAAGGTGGCTATGATAAGCTTCCAGATGATGCTTTAGCCGCTCTTGAAAAGATTGTAAGCGAATTATAAGAATCTGCTTTACACAAATAAATAATGACTTTCAATACCTGCTTCTTTCCAGAGGCAGGTATTTTTATTTCATATTTCTTTTTTATGTTTCCATCCTCTATTTCATTTATATATCCGGCTTATTTCCCACTTTAACGCGACACCGAAAACGTTTCCATAGGTTCATAATTAAGAAAATGCTATTGTAAATTTATGGGTTTGTGTATTTCTGTAAATTTTTATGAATTTCTTCCAAATGATACCATTTTTAACCAGTTGTCATTCTCAAAAGTACTGTATTTTCAAGGCTTTTCGACACTAAAGCGCCTTTCTGATTCACTTTATTCTACACAATCTCGAAATATTATTCTTTCAAAATATTAAAAAAATGCTATTCAAAGCCAATTTTTTGAATTGTTATCATAACATTTATATGTTATCTTATATACAGAGATACAACAAAGGAGATTGACCTTATGAAAAGCACAGGAATTGTTCGAAAGTTAGACGAACTTGGACGAATTACTCTTCCAATCGAACTGAGAAGAACATTAGGTGTTGGTGAAAGAGATGCTTTAGAAATCTTCGTTGAAGAAGATAAGATTATCTTAACCAAGTATGAACCAGCGGATATTTTTACTGGTGACAAGGAAGAATTGTATGATTTCTGTGGCAAGAAAGTATCCAAAGATTCAATCATTCAGTTAGCTAAGCTGGCTGGTGTTATTGAATAAATTATTTAAGCTAATTACTTTGTATAACATTAGTTATATGAAGCTAATTATACTCCCCCTCTCATTTTTTGAATACGGCAGATAAGGTCCTCCCCTCTTCTTATCTGCCAATCTTTTTTCTCCTCCTTTTATTGTTTTCAATAAAAGGAAAAGGAGCCGATAGAAAACAGCAACATCCTCCCCTCTTTTGTTGCTTTCTATCGGCTCTTTGTTTTATTCTTCTATCAGCTTCTGATAAATATCTCTCTTTGGCACTCCCAAGTCCTTTGCCACAGCTTTCATTGCTTCTTTCTTACTGATTCCCTGTGACAAATAAAACTCCATGTGTTCTTCTAAAGACATTTCACGCCACTGTTCTTTTTCTTCTTCTATAATTTCTTCCCTGCTCTTACCTTCAATGACAATGACACACTCACCCTTTGGCTCGTTATCATCATAATATCCTATCAAATCTTCAAAGGTACTCTGCATTACAGTTTCATGCTTCTTAGTAAGCTCACGAAGTAGTGTAATCTTACGGTTACCAAGTGCCTCCTGAAGTTCATGCAGGGTACGCACTAAACGGTGAGGTGCTTCGTAAATAATAATAGTTCTGGTTTCTCTCTTTAACTCCTCTAAGATAACCTGTTTTTCCTTCTTGTCCGATGGAAGAAATGCTTCAAAACAGAATCTTCTTGTAGACAACCCGGAAAGTGTCAATGCAGTAATGCACGCTGCCGGTCCCGGAAGGGATGTCACATCAATTCCTGCCTTATAAGCCTGTTTCACCAGCTCTTCTCCAGGGTCAGAGATGCCCGGTGTTCCCGCATCGGTAATTAGGGCAATATTTAACCCCTCCTGAAGCTTTCCTACCAGATATTCCGCTTTTTCTATCTTATTAAATTCATGGTAGCTTGTCATCGGAGTTTTAATATCAAAATGATTTAACAGCTTAATACTGTGTCTGGTATCTTCTGCTGCAATCAAATCCACTTCTTTTAAAGTATTTAATACACGAAAGGTAATATCATCCAGATTTCCAATTGGTGTTGCACACAAATATAATTTTCCTGCCATAACAATCTCTTTCCTTCCTACTGCCTGTTTCTATGAAATACCGACATATTGTAGCCTTCCAGCCATCTTATCTATCTTCCGGATTAATACCCGTATACATCATATATTTCGTCTGTATACACCTTTGGCTCCTTATATACAATTAATGGCTTTTCCACACGAATCTGGGAACGACCACCCTTTAAGCCTTCAATCAATACCATATTCGGTTCTTTATCTATGTAAGGATGTACAAGACGCATTCTCTTCGGTTCTAATCTGTACTTGGTCATAAGCGTAAATATTTCCACCAGACGAAGGGGTCTATGTACCATATAGAACCTTCCATTCTCCTTTAATACGCCGGATGCTTCCCTAATCACGTCCTCAAGGCTGCATAACACCTCATGTCTTGCAATCGCCATAGGAAGCTCTGGATTCTTAAGTCCGTGCTTATCATTCATATAGGGTGGATTGGTGGTAACTACGTCAAAGGAGGCAGCTCCAAAGAGCTTCACCGCCTCCTTAATATCACCATTTACAATTTGAATCTTCTCAGAAAGATTATTATAGGCAACACTTCTTGCTGCCATTTCTGCGCTTTCTTCCTGAATTTCAAGACCAGTGAAATGTTCTCCCTGGGTCTTGGCTTCCAGAAGAATTGGTATAATGCCTGTTCCCGTTCCAAGATCCAACGCTTTTTCACCACGTTTCACCTGTGCAAAACCAGAGAGCAAAACTGCATCCATACCAAAACAGAACTTATTGGGATTCTGAATGATTTTATAACCATTTCTCTGCAAATCATCCAGTCTCTCTTCCTCTTTTAAAATTACATTTTTATTCATCATCTAATTTTGATTTTCCTTCTGATTTTTCAAGACGCTCCAATTCACGGATTTCTCGAAGTTCTTCCTTTGTCATACGATTGTCACGTCTTCTAGGCTTAAATTTCAGTTCCTCAGCCTTATAATCTCTGACTTCCTTTTCATCATTTTCTAAAGTTACAACTACCTTGACCATCTGCTTTAATACGCTTACGCTCTGCACTTCGCCTTTTAACTGGTCTGGCGTTGTAACATAATCGCCTACATTAGGAAGCTTGCTGTTAAGCTCTTCATAAGCTTCTTCTTCATTCTTAAGACAGCACATAAGTCTTCCACATACACCGGAAATCTTAGTTGGGTTGAGGGACAGATTCTGTTCCTTTGCCATCTTAATGGATACTGGTGCAAATTCTGACAAATGTGTATGACAGCATAATGGTCTGCCACAGATACCAATTCCGCCCACGATCTTAGTCTCATCACGGACACCAATCTGACGAAGCTCAATTCTTGTCTTAAATACAGATGCAAGGTCTTTTACCAGTTCACGGAAGTCAATTCTTCCGTCGGCTGTAAAATAGAATAATACTTTGTTGTTATCGAAAGTATATTCCGCATCAATCAACTTCATTTCCAAACCATGTTTTCTGATCTTTTCCAGACAGATTGCAAACGCATCTTTTTCCTTCTCTTTATTCTTTCTCTCAATCTCATCGTCTTCTGGAGTTGCAATACGGATAACCGGTTTCAGAGGCTGAATTACTTTATCATCTTCCACTTCCTTGCATCCAATTACTACCTTTCCGTATTCAATGCCTCTTGCAGTTTCTACAATAACACTGTCCCCTGTTTTAATTTCAAGCCCAACCGGGTCAAAAAAGTATACCTTTCCGGCCTTACGAAAACGGACTCCTATTACTTTAATCATTACTAAATCCTCTTTTCTTTTATACTAAGTAACATCAATTCAATGGCAATATCAAAATTAACATTTGCATCTAATCTCTTCTTTGCCTTATCCATTGCTTTAATGATATCTTCCAATTCTTCATAACCACGCTTCTTTGCCTGCTCAGAAAGGAAACGGAACTCATCCTTAAACAAAAGTGTATTAGGATCTCTTGTCACCTTAAACATCAAAACATCCCGATACCAAAGCTGCATCAAATCAATACAGTCATTGATTTCTAACTTATGCTGGGATAAATGTCTAACCGCTTCTACAACCTCATAAATCTCCATGTCATCGATATATTTTAACAGGTGAAGGGTTTCTTCCTTTAATTCTGTAAAATCTTCCGAACTGCTGTAACGAAGGGCCTTTCCTACATTCCCCTGAGAAAATCTCGCACTGATTCTTGCCATATAATCCGGCACCTTACAACGCTCCATCAGATATTTCTCAATCAGCTCTGTCTTAACCGGCTTCAGATTCAATGTCACGCAGCGGGACAAAATTGTAGACAGCATACTGTCAATATTATCGGTCAAAAGAAGAATTACCGCATATTCCGGTGGCTCCTCAATAGTCTTTAACAATGCATTCTGCGCCTGCTCTGTCATTTTATCCGCATCTGGAATAATATAAATCTTGTATGGACCGCTATATGGCTTAATACCGATGTTATTGTTTAGCTGATTACGAATATCATCAACACCAATACTATACTTTTCATGAGTAACCCAAATAATATCAGGGTGATTCTTGGATTCCGCCTGAATACAGGACTTGCACAAACCACATGGATTAATTCCCTTATCCTCACACTGGAGTGTTTCCGCAAAAATGGCTGCTACAAGCTTCTTTCCACTTCCCGGTTCTCCATTGATAATATAAGAATGCGATATTTTATTCTGCCCAATCGCCGTCTGTAAATGCTGCTTTACCTGTTCATGTCCGATAATAGAATTAAAATATAACATCCCCAAACACCCCTTTCTATATTACGAAAAGCCCAAGAGCTATCCGCTTATCTTTTGCTTAAGCAAGTATATCTAAAAGCATTCCTCTGATTTCATCAATCTTATTAAGAATTGCCAGCTGATCCTTCTCATCTTTAATCAGCTCTGCTGCCAGTTCATCCAATGCCTTATCCACCAGCTTCACCATTCCATAAACCCTGTGTCTTCCCCTTTTATCAAGGAAATTCTCACGGCTAAACTTATGGGAACGGCTGACAATTTCATTCATAAAGTCCTTAATTAAAGCGCGGTATTTCTTCATATCACGAATATCCATGTGTTTGGAAAGCTTCTTACCCTGCATGGTAATCTCTTCCATCATAAGACTTAAACGGGCCTGTAATCCCTGCTCTTCTATATTACTAATTAATGTAAATTTAAAGCTTCCGTCTGCGTCAGGAGATACATGCTTTTGCGCCACCTGCTGCATCTGCTGCATCTGGTCTACCTTAATATTCATGCTCTCTCTCCTTTCCTACGCATTCTGCTTCTCTCTTTGTATATCGGCTATTACCTCTGAAAGGCAGAGTTCAAACTCTATATTCTCATATCGCTTTGCAATGCCTGCTGCCTCCAAATTCACCTCTGAAAAATCCTCACTATCTGCCAGAAATCTTCTACACATCTCCGCATACTTGTGATTATTCTCCTGCTGTTCTCTCTTTAACGCCCTCTCCAGTCGAAGTCCATCTTCTACCTCAATATAGAGAGGAATCACTTTATCTTTTCCATAGTAATCACGGATTTTCTCATATCCCACCAAAGTAGTAATCATCAGATAATCCTGTGTTTTCAAATCAATCTGTCCGTCATCTGCAGTAAAATAGTACCACTCACCATGAACCGTATTGTAACAACGGCACTCAATTATCTTACCCTGTGCTTCTAACTCCTTCATACCTTCATAAGTTACGAAGAAATATTCCACACCGTCAGACTCTCCCTGACGAATCGGTCTTGTGGTATATGGAACAATCGTCTTTAAACCAAGGCTTTCCTCTGCCAAAAGTCTTTTATATATAGTGTCCTTGCCGGATGCACTTTTACCCATTACAACAAATATTTTTGACATAGTCTGCCCTGCTCCTTACTTTTATAAATACTATCTTACCACATCTTATCCCATTTTTCCACTAAACTTCTTTGGAAATAACGCATGGTCTGCACCCCAAAGGAAGCCATCAAAATCCCAAGGGCAATCGCACCTGCACAGGCAAATGTAATAAATCCCTTTTGGGCAAATATCTCATAATTCTTGGTTATTAAGCCCTGCATCGTATAAAAAATACCACTTCCCGGTACCAACGGTATCATGCTCAGCATAATAAATACCGTAACCGGCGTTTTACGTTTAATCGCCATAATTTCCGAATAAAAAGAAATTCCCATGGATGCAATAAAATACGCCATAACCTCTTCTGCTCCCGCTGTCTTTGCCACCAAATAAATTACCCACGCAAGCAAGCCGCCAAGAGACGAATATATAAGATTTCTACCCCTCAGATTAAAAATAAGCCCAAAGCTGAATGTTCCTGTAAATGCCCAGACACACTGCATTAATTCTTCTATTTCTATCATATTACTCACCAGACCTCTAATCTTCATCCTACTCCTGCTACTGCACGTTCTCCATTGTCCACTACACAACCGCCATGGCAACTGCAACTCCAATAGCAATTCCAACTGCAATAAACAAAGCCTCAAACAGTCTTGACATTCCTGTCATGGTATCACTGGAAATAAAATCTCGCATACTATTAGCAATGGCAAGCCCCGGAACCAAAAGCATGATCGTTCCGATAATCACCTTATCCGAGTGAAGCAATCCCGTCTTTGCCTCTAATATATTCGCTGTAAATGCAGAAAAAAAGCCACATACAATATTCATAAAAAAGCCATTGGCTCTCATTTTACCCATGAAATCCTGAAGCTTAATAATCGAAATTCCAACCATTGCCCCAAGAAGTCCATCTAAAAATCCGCCTCCAAAAAAACATGTAAAAGAAAAGCTAACCGTCAGATAACCAAGATTGGTTACCCACTGGCTGTACTTAGGACCATTTTTAATATCCTCCATTGCCTTCATGCAGGTTTCATAATCGGGCTTTTCCGCACAAATTCTTCTTGAAAGCCCTGCAAACTTCTCTACCTTGTCCAAATCGTTAATACGACTCACAACACGTTTACTCTTCGTTACCGAACGGACTCCATCCGAAATCGTAACAACAATACTGGATGGAATGGCAAAAGACTCAATCTCTTTCATTTCATAAGCTTCACATATATAAGTAATACTCTGCTCTACACGGTAAATCTCTGCCCCATTATGAAGCAGTCCATATCCTACCTGTATGGCAGTATCCAAAACTTCCTCAAGTTCCACTACAAATCCTAACCTCTCTTCTCTTTGAAGCAGGCAGTTTCCCACCTATCCATCATCAATTTTACTACACATAAACGCAAGGTTCAACTCACAAATCTTACATTTTATGAAACATTTTCTGATAATTTTAGTCTTTCTTCATTTGACATATCCGCCCCTTTCCAGTATGCTAGTTTCGTAACAATAATTGCCCTAATAATACTTATAAAAACCACTTTAATATATAAGTACAATTCAAAAAGGAGACCTATCCATTATGAACGAACATTTATTATTTGAAATTACAACCACCATGGAAAAAGACGATTACCGCAATTTCTTATTCCTAACCACCTTCCAGACCGCAGATTCCATTGCCAGTCTGTTCATCATTGGCATTTTATTGGGTGGAATAACAACAGCCATGACAGGCTTTTCCCTGTCCTCCCTGTTTTTCTCTTCCCTATTCTTTATTTTGATGCTTTTTGTCGTTATGTATTCCAAATTAGAAAAAAACGTAAAAGCAGTCTATCCATTAGACCAGCCTGCTGCCATAGAAACAGCACAGACTATCAGCTTTTATGATACTTATCTGACCTCTACAAATCGTACGAATGCAGATATTACAGAAGTTGCTTATAAGGATATTTTTAAAGTAAAAGAAAATGACCGCTATATTATTTTAATGTTAACAAAGGATTTAGCATCTTTGATCTGTAAAAAAGATTTGGATAAAGAAACCATTGCAAAAATTTCGAATTTATTGAAAGAGAAATGCAGGGCTTAAATTTAGGTTTGTTGGGCTAAAACCTCGAACGCCACCCCACCCCTACACCAGTATTTTTCTTG
>CAZRLE010000090.1:0-8349 GCA_964600705.1 uncultured Lachnoclostridium sp.
ACACCATATAAAGCAACACGTCTGTAGTCACCGATGATACGTCCTCTACCATAAGCATCTGGAAGACCAGTGATGATACCAGTATGTCTTGCTTTTCTCATAGCTTCTGTATAAGCATCGAATACACCGTCATTGTGTGTTTTACGGTTGTTTGTGTAGATGCTTTCAGTTGTTTCATCTAATTTGTATCCATAGGATTCAAGAGCGCTCTTTACTACACGGATACCGCCGTTAGGCATGATACCTCTCTTTAAAGGCTTGTCTGTCTGGAAACCTACGATAACTTCATTGTCTTTATTTAAATATGCAGGACCGAATGTTGTAATTGTAGATGGTTTTAAAGTTTCTGCATCAATGATACCTTTTTCATTTTCAATCTTCATTAAAGCAAGAGCATCTTCCCATAAAGACTTAGTCTTATCAGTTGCTCCTACAAGGAAAGATTCATCACCTTCATATGGTGTATAGTTGTGCTGGATAAAGCTTCTTACATTAATATCAGTGGTCCAGCTGCCCTGATTAAAATCATACCATTGTTCTCTCATGATTAATGCATTCTCCTTCCTGATGTATGTCTTTCACACACCTTTTATAATATAAGATTTCCATTGATTTTGTCAAGAAAATCGCCAAAGTTTATTATTATTTTTTTCTCATTTGTACGTTTTTTTGATAGAGATAATTAATAGATATAATTTGTAGAAATTTGCCAAAGAGCGCGAGACGGTGCACGAGGTCTGGGAGTCCTCGGCTTTGCACCGACCGAACGAAGTGGAGACATTCGAACTTCGAGTCCAAGATTGGACTCGAAGAGAACAAAAAAAGGACGTCCAACGGACATCCTTTTTTGTTCTCTTCGAGAGCGCGAGACGGGATTCGAACCCGCGACCCTCGCCTTGGCAAGGCGATGCTCCACCACTGAGCCACTCGCGCATATCGTTCTTTACGCTTGTTGCATTCCGTACCGAACGATATATATCATACATTATATATTACTATTTGTCAACACTTTTTTTGTAAACTTTTTAAAAACCTTTTTGAAAGCCTTTCCAAGTAACCTCTTTTAAGCCTGTCTGACCATGATTGCCAACACCTTTACAATTTCTCTATCCACTGATTCAAGATATCTACTCCGGCTTCATATTCCAATTCCTGCATACAATCTTTTAATTGCTGTAATTTTTCATTGGCTGCTTCACCGTAATCATGTTTCTCCAAGTTTTCCAACGTCTTTCCTATTACACCCATATTGTAATCTTCAAAATTATTACGAAGCATCTTCAACGTATGAACAAAGTCTTCTCCTGTATCTTTCTTTTCCTTTGCCTTCGTTTCCTCTTCTTCCACAGGTGCACAACACGCTAATACTTCTTTCAAATGGTCAAGCATTATTGGAAGATTCTCCGTAGCATATTCCAAATCTCCTCGCTTCAGTGCATGCTCTATTTTTTCTGCTTCTTCCCCAAGTACCATAGCTCCAATATTATAGCTGCTGCCCTTAATACCATGTACGAGTATTCTTTTTTCGGAAGCAGAAAGTTCTTCTTCCTTTGAAAGCTGTTCTAATGTTCTAATACCATCATGATAATATGACTTTAATACTTCTTCGTAAAGCTCCGGTCTGCCCCCAACATGACTCAAACCTTCAAAACGGTCTATTAAGGTCACCTGTTCTTCCTGCGTATCTTCCTCTACGTCGCCTGTTCTTTCTATTTCCAAAGGCATTTCCCACTCTTCCTCTTTTACGACTTCATCCATATCCTCCTGAAGCCATCTCTTCAACACCCGAAGCAGCCTTCTCACGTTAATCGGCTTAGTAAGGCAATCCTGAAAACCAAACCTTTCCAAATCCTGTTCCTGTTCCACCATAGCATTGGCAGTTACTAATATAGCAGGTATCTTCTGATATTTGGCATCATCAAGACTACGAATTTTCTGTAATGTCTCGATTCCATCCAGTCCCGGCATCATCTGATCCATTAATATTAAATCAATTTCTTTATCCTGCACCATCTTAATAGCTTCTTTTCCATCAGAAGCTGTTTGAATCAGGAACTGATATGGTTCTAAAATACCTTTTAATACAGTTCGGTTTACCTCCATGTCATCTACAATCAGAATTGTCTTATTATCAAAACCATCGGTTTCTTCTTTTTCCAAACGGTCTTTTTCCAAAATATTAGTGATATTTTTATGTGTAATAATGACATTTCCTATGGTGTCTTTCTTCACTACTCCCTGTTTTATGACAAGTTCAAACGTACTGCCCTTTCCGTAGGTACTTTTCACATGAACTTCTCCGCCCATCATTTCCACTAACTGTTTTGTAATGGAAAGACCCAGTCCTGTACCTGTAATTCCTTTTGTATCTTCTGAATTCACCTGCTCATATTCTTTAAATATGGAATCCATATTCTCCGGCTTAATTCCAATTCCGGTATCTTCTACTACAATGTTAAGATAACCGCTATCCTCTTCTTCATCCGTTCGCCAGAACACACGCAGATAAATATGTCCTTTTTTCGTATATTTCACTGCATTTCCAAGAAGATTCATAATCATCTCCCGGACACGAATTACATCTCCTATCAACTGCTTTGGAACAGACTCGTCAATGATTACCTTAAAACGGATACTGCTCTCCTGCAAGCTTATAAATATAGTATTGGCCACTTCATATAAAAGACTATCTACATTATATTCTGCCTGTTCTAAAACAAGCTTTTCCGCTTCAATTTTTGAAATATCTAACAAATTATTTACCAGACTTAATAAATCATGCCCCGAATAGTAAATACTTTGTATATTAAAACGTGTCTGCTCTTCTAAATGCTTACGAAGCTCGATTCCACTGATACCAATAATGGCATTTAATGGAGTTCGAAGTTCATGACTGATACTGGAAAGAAAACGTGATTTCGCCTTATTGGCTCTGTCTGCTTCTTCCTTCATCGCTATCATCTGTTCTATATACTGCTGTTTTTCCGTAATATCAAAGATACAGGCAGAATATCCCTGCAAAACGTCTTCTTTGTATACAGGTGTAATACGCCCTTCATAGTAACGGCCTTCCTGCTCAAATTCAAATCCTGCAAACTCTTCATCTATATCAACACCCACCGGAATATTAATTTTATCTCCCTGCTTCAGTTTACCAAGAACCGGGTACATCTTTTTTGCCTTCTGGTTGGCATCCAAAAAACACTTGTCCGCATCTACAATAATAAGTGCCTGGTCCATTGTATCAATAATTCGCTCCCTGGTACCCTCCAGCATATCAAACATTTTGTATTTGTCAGCAGAAATAATCAATAATTCCACAGAAATAAACAGAGTAATTCCACTTGGATTATAAGGTCCAAGCATTCCCATAAAATAAAGACTTCCAAAGAACAATGGCACAAGAACAGCAAGGAAAATATAAACATCTCCCATTCCCCACTTCCTATTATTCTTTTTATAACTGTATATAATAATTCCAAACATCCATAACCCAAGGGATAAACAAAAGAACATAAACAGATAATTAAGAGGTCCAGGTACCGTTTCAAGGTATCTGACATCTCCTTTTGTTACGAGATATATACGTTTAAAATAGAAGTCTCCTCTTTGTGCCATAAATACACCAATTACAATTACTGCATTTAACATCCAGTAAACTGCAGGTACCCACTTTGGTACTTTCACTTTACAGTATTTACGATAAAAATCAAACATAAAAAGTAAAATCTGCCCCATGTAAAGAGTCCGCAGCTTCATCGCAATGAGTGCGGCCTCTTCACCCTTTACATATACATCAAATGCAGTTGTTACGTTGTACATAAAAATAAAACACAACGAAACAATCAAAATCTTATATTCCTTCGAAAGTCTGTCATATCGAAATAATCGAATTAAAGAAAGATAAGTAAACACTGCACAAAGCAGCTGTGCAATAACATATAGATTCTGAGCCATAATTATTCCTCCAACGCAAGTTCAATACGTTCCAGAATATATACGGGTTTAAAAGGCTTCACGATATAGTCCTTTGCACATACTTCACGGCAACGTCTTACTGTTTCTTTATCCGAAAGGGCTGTAACAAAAATAACCGCTGCACTCTTTTCACCATGTGCCTCCTGCATTGCCTTTACCGTATCAACACCATCCATGTCAGGCATATCAATATCCATCAAAACCAAATCCGGCATGGTCTTTTCCATAAAATGTAATGCCTGTTTACCGGACTTCACCGCAGATACTCTATAATCATCTTCCAAAATGCCATTCAGTGCTTTCAAATTGGAAACCATATCATCCACCACAAGGATATGCTTTTTACTACGATTTCTCTCTTCTTCCGCCTCTAACAGATTATCTCCTGCCAGAACCTCTTCTCCCGGTACACCAACAATCGTTACATTAAGCTGTTCCCAGTCATTTAAGTCAATCTCACTTCCATCTTCTAAACGAACTATCGGACGCATATTGTTCTGCTTCTGATTTTCCACAATCAATCCCACTTCATCGTTAGAAAGAAGTACCGTAGCACCCTTTGGATATAAAGGCACCTTTTTCATAAAAGCTTTTACAATCTTTTGGTCAAATAAGATACCACAACCGCCCATCAGATATTCCATAGCTTCTGCCGGAGAATATGGTTTCTTGTACGCACGTCTGCTTGTAAGCGCATCATAAACGTCTGCCACATGAACAATCTTAGCATATAAATGAATCTGGTCTCTTTCCAGACCATGTGGATATCCACTTCCATCTTCATTCTCATGGTGGGATAAAACAGCCTTCTTGGTTGTGGAAGAAATATTCCACTTCCCTTTAATCAACTCGTAGGATAAAACCGGATGCTGTTTCATTACTGCAAACTCTTCGTCTGTCAAACGACCCGGTTTATTCAAAATTTCTTCTGCAATTTCAAGCTTTCCAAGGTCATGGAAAATAGCTGCTGCACATAGATTTATCAGCTCCTTTGTACTAAGTCCCATACCCATGCCAACTACCGTTGACAATACAGCAACGTTAACAGAATGTCTATATGTATATTCATCAAAGCTTCTAAGGTCAATCATATCTAAAGAAATCGTCTTTTTATTCAGAAGCTCTTCTACAATCTTTTGTGCCACATTCATTGCCTGGTCAATATTACAATCTCTCAACGAACGTACTGCCTCATTACGAAGTGTATTGGAAATTGCCTCTTGAATCTCGATATCCTTTGACAATTCATCCTCTATATAAATTCCCGGAAAACCACGTTCCGTAAGCTTTTCAATATAATCCTTTGTAAGCTCTACATAAGCTCCAAGCAAAACACATGCACTATCATCAAAAACAGACTGTGCCAATACCATGCCTGGTTTTACTCTGTCAATTGGAATAAAACGCATAGGCTTACCTCCTCTAAAAATAGGTATATAGTTCCATTATAGCGGATTTATGGGTTTTGTCAATTTAGGAAGGCGGCTGGCGGCTTCCTTTTTACAAAACAAGAACTAAAACAGGAGATTTTTCTTGCAACCTTCTAGGTATGGCTATCGAAAAATCTCCTGTCTTAATTCTTGTTAATTTACATTGTGTCGTACCAATCCACTACGATAATACTACCGTTATAATATATTCATGTTGTTTAAATTTCTGCTCTGATATGTTAGGTAATTTCGTTACCTGTGGGCTATACCAGAATTCCTCGGCTGCCACGGTAAGATGTGCCAATGCAATTCCAATGTCAATTCCGTGCATTTTCTTCATTACTTCCGGTATCAGCTTTTCCTTACGACAGAATAAATGGATTCGGTTATCATATACCACAAATCTCCACGGCTGGCTGTTAAGGGAGGATGGTGCTAATCTTCCTGCTCTTACAATTTCTTTTACGTCTTCTGTCACTGCTGCTTTATAGCATGCTAATTCATGAATTGGCTTTCTGGATGGGTTGTGTTCTTCTTCAAAGAATTCTTTTTTAGGCTTACCAAAAGCAACCGCAATGACGGGCTCCAGTTCTCCGGTACTTTTTAATTTCTTCATACCAAGATAACAGGTTCCAAGTCCTTTGGTTGTCATATAAAGCACAATCTGTTCTAGAAGATAACCTGCATTGAGCAAGTAATCTTCGGTTCTTGCCGCATATAACACAAGGTAATAAGGAGCATTCCATCCTGTCAGGTTCTCAAACCGATTATGCTTTTCATCTACATATTTGATAATCTCATACTTTACCTTATGGTCTGAATTAAGACTTTCTAAGTGATTTGCAAAATTCAATATGTTATCTAAAAGCTTCTGCTCCAATGGTTCCATCAAAAAGCTTCTAATGGATTTTCGACAAAAAATTCCTTCGTAAAGATTCATCACAGCACCACCATATCAACATGTTTTCTCAATTGAATATAGTGTAACACAAATCGCAAAAATTTACTTCACAATATTTCTTAAGATTTCATTAAAATTTTTGTAACATTTTTTCACACAAAAATCCCCCAAAATGTTTTTCTATTCTGGGGGATTTGTAACTGATTACAACTTTTTAATCTTTACAGTATTTTCTATTCCCTTTTTCTTTAACTTCTTTTAAATCAGTACAATTTTTAAATGCTTCATCTCCTATTGCTGTAACTAAGTAATACTCTTCACCTACATAGACATAAATAGGAATCTTAACCTCTGTTGTCTGTTTATCTCCGACACCACAATATGTCACTTCCTTCACATTATAACTCAGCTTTGTCACAATATAAACAGCACCCGATTTTTCATCTGTCAGTTCTGTACCAACTTTCACTTCCATCGGTTTCGTATTGCTACTCGTATTGTTTCCTGATGTACTTCCTGAACTGCCAGAAGATCCACCACTTGATGAACCTCCGCCTGATATACCACCACTCGGACTATTAGATGAACCGTTACCTAAACCACTGTTATTAGTAGTACTAAATCCAGATAATCTAATTTCTGCTAAACTTGTACAACACCAAAACATATCACCCATATCCGTCACTTTACTGGTGTTAAATTTAGACAATCCATACTGCTCACCATAAGTTCTTTTCATTTTTACTTTTCAAGTTCATCAACTTTTTCATTTTGCTAGTTATTACTAGCAATTATATCAAAAAATATGGGTAAAATCAATCATAGGCTGCTAGTGATAGCTAGCTAGTAGTTACATTACCAAAGGAGGTTATCCATGAAAATCAGACAGGATAAAGAGAACTATAATATTGGAAAAAACATCCGTCAGTTTCGTAAGGATAATCATCTTACTCAAGAAGGAACTGTAGCTAAGATGCAACTATTAGGTATTGAGATTTCCCGTGGCACATATTCACAGATTGAATGTGGTCTTTCCAATATCAAGGTAGAAGAATTACTGGCATTAGCAGAAATATTTGGCGTAAACATTGCAGATTTCTTTCAAGGAATTACACTTCACACAAAATAACCTTTTAAAATAAAAATGACCTTAGAATGAATATTTTTCACTCTAAAGTCATTTTTATTTATAACTCTTATACTTAATGGTAAATATATACGCACTTCTATTTTTACTTGTTAAACAAATCCGAATGTGTACCTGTATCAACTAAAGTTAATACAAGAACATCATTCTCCACCAAATAAATCAACAACCAGTCTGGTTGAATGTGACACTCTCTAAAACCTTTGTATTGTCCTTTCAGCTCATGGTCTTTATTCTTTTCTTCCAAAGGAATGTCATTTAATAACTTTTCCACAACGTCATCGAGAAGTTTAATATTTAACCCTCTCTTTTTTGCAAGTTTTAATCCCTTTTTAAACTTGCCGGTCAATACTAATTCATATTTCATTCGTCCAAATCCTCTAATGCTTCTGAAAAGCTACTATATCTTTTTGTATTCGGGTCTCTACTAATTCTTCTTGCTTCTTCCATAGCTTCAAGCACCTCTGCTTTATACTGCGGAACTTCTACTGCAAAAGGTAATCCACCTCTCATAACACATTGTCTTAAAAAGATATTCATAGCACTAGACATATCCATTCCTAGCTGATTAAATAACTCTACCGCCTGTTTCTTTAAATCTTCATCAATTCTTACCTGTGTTGGTACTGTTGCCATAACATCACACTCCTATTTATATAGAAATCACTCTACTTCATATTATGTTCTTCTAATTTAATTATATTCATTTAGGTTTACATTGTCAATCATTTGTATGTCCAAAAAGACCCCAAAACGTCTTTCCATTTTGGGGTCCTTGCTTAACTTATCTCTTATTTAAAGTATTCAACACCTGATTCAAAGATTAACTGGTTCTGTTCTCCCACAATATTCAGTGCCACGCCATGTCCTCTACGTTCAGAGTGTGCCATCTT
>CAZRLE010000091.1:0-8342 GCA_964600705.1 uncultured Lachnoclostridium sp.
GATGTATGGAATAATATTTTCCACCATTTCAGGCCAATCTTTAAATGTCTTACCGGCACCGGAAATTGCCTGGTATGTAGTTGCAACCACCTGCTTTGGTCCAAATTCCTTAAGTGCTGTTAACGCTGGTGCATAACTTTGGATAGAACAATTTGGTTTTACTGCTACGAATCCTCTTGTTGTTCCAAGACGTTTTCTCTGGGACTCAATTACCTCAAAATGTTCCGGATTGATTTCCGGCACTACCATAGGAACGTCTGGTGTCCATCTGTGTGCACTGTTATTAGAAACAACTGGTGTTTCTGTCTTAGCATAAGCTTCCTCAATGGCTTTGATTTCGTCCTTTGTCATATCTACCGCACTGAATACAAAATCAACTTCCGCAGCTACGCTTTCTACTTCATTTACATTACGAACAATCAATTTCTTTACTGCTTCCGGCATTGGCTTTGGCATTTTCCAACGGTCACCTACCGCTTCCTCATACGTCTTGCCTGCACTTCTTTCACTTGCCGCCACTAAAGTCACCTCAAACCAAGGATGACCTTCTAATAAAGAAATGAATCTCTGACCTACCATACCAGTACCGCCAAGGATACCTACTTTTAACTTATCACACATAATTAGCCTCCATCTCCACAAACTTTTATATGTACAAATGTCTTTTTATGTTTTTCTCAGAAAGACATTTGTTGTCGTTAATGACTATAGTACAATGTTTTTGTGAAAAATACAACACTATTTTTTTATATTTTTTGCATTTCTCGATAGTTTTCCAACAATTCCACCAACTGCTCCATGGTCTCCACCTCATTAATCTGACCACGAAGCTTTGCAGAACCCTTGTATCCGGTTGTGTACCACGCCACATGCTTACGCATTTCGCGAATTCCAAGATACTCTCCCTTAAATTCTGTAATTAACACAGCGTGACGTTTTATCATTTCAATCACTTCATCAAAGGCTGGTTTTTCCGGCAGTACTCCACTTCTAAGATATTCCTCTGTCTGCTTAAATATCCATGGATTTCCTCTTGCACCTCTGGCAATCATCACTCCGTCACAACCAGTTTCCTTTATCATTCTTTCCGCATCCATTGGAGTAAAAATATCCCCATTGCCGATAACCGGAACTTTTACTGCTTCTTTTACCTGACGGATAACTTCCCAGTCTGCCTCACCACTGTAAAACTGTTCCCTGGTTCTTCCATGTACTGCAATAGCTGCTGCACCACTTTCCTCTAACACCTTAGCAAACTCCGGCGCTGTGCATTCATCCCTGAAAAAGCCTCTTCTTATCTTAACTGTCACAGGCTTTTTGATCGCCTTTGCCATAGCCTCTACAATCTGACCTGCAAGTACAGGATTCCTCATGAGTGCAGAGCCTTCTCCATTATTTACAATCTTTGGCACCGGACATCCCATATTGATATCCAGGATATCAAAGTTACGTTCTTCGATTTTCTTTGCCATCTCGCTCATAATCTGAGGGTCTGAGCCAAATAGCTGAAGAGCCACCGGACGTTCCATTTCTTCTACTCGAAGCAAATCCTCTGTGTTCTTATTATTATAGTAAATTCCCTTTGCACTGACCATTTCCGTATAAATCAAGCCTGCGCCCTGTTCCTTACATAAAATGCGAAAAGGCAGGTCTGTTACCCCTGCCATAGGACCAAGTGCTACATTATTGGGAAATTTTACGTTACCAATCTGCATATTATTCCTCCAACATAGAAGCAATGTCTTCATTTAAAAAGAATGCTCTATAATATAATTCCAGTGCTTCTAAAAGCTCCTTCTTCGTATTCTGGTACTGTTTTACCTTTAATACACTTCCAATCTCATCGAATAAAAGGTCTTCTTCATCGGAAGTTACATTAAGAAGAAGATTACCTTCCTCATCAAATTCTAATGTGAGAATTCCGCCTACTTCTGACGTATGTAACACACACATAATCTGAAGTTCTTCCTTGATTGCTTCCGGAAGTCCACTAAATTCCTCATTTAAATAATATTTCTGCTCATATGCACTAGACGCACATAATACCACATTCTTAGACATATCCATATAATCCTCTTACCGATACCTCACCGGAACGAACCTCTATTAGTCTTCCTTCCATCTCTACCAGTAATTCTCCTTCTTTATTGATTCCCTTGGCAATACCGGTCAGCTCCTCCTGTCCATCACTGCCAAGGACCTTTACCTGTCTGCCAAAATTTACAAGCTTCTCATTATAGTGTTCTAATAAAAAGTGTAAGCTTTGACACTCCAAAAACTGCTCATAATAAAATTCTAATTTTTCTAATACTGCTGCCACTAAAAGACTTCTGTCTATACGGTCTGATTTTTCTAACAAGAGTGAAGTTGCTGTATGCTTTATCTCCTCTGGAAATTCTCTAGTATTTACATTGATTCCAATTCCAATCACCACATAACGGATGCCATCGTTATCCGCACTCATTTCTGTCAAGATACCACAGACCTTTTTATTATTTACCACAATATCATTGGGCCATTTAATACCTGCTTTAAGTCCGGTAATCTCTTCTATTGCCTCTGCTGTAGCAAGGGCAGTAATAAGTGTAAGCATAGATGCCTTATCCGGTGCCAGATATTCTTCTGGCTTTAATAAAAGGGACATAAAAATACCTGTCCCTTTTTGTGAATCCCAACTTCTTCCTCGTCTTCCCCTGCCTGCAGACTGTTCCTCTGCAATCACAAGAAGTCCGTGAGTATCTGCTTGCAAAGCCTGACGCTTTGCTTCTGTGTTGGTCGAATCGATTTCCTCTTTATATAGAAGCTTCTGACCAAACACCTTCGTTTTAAGCTCCTCCTGAATGGAAGCCTTTGTCATATCGTTCATAGCCACCTATCTTTCTTCTATTGGCTTATATTCCTGATGCTTTGCAACTGCTTTATAAGCAGGACGGATAATCTTACCTTCGTTGATTAACTCTTCTAGTCTATGAGCACTCCAGCCTGCAATTCTGGCAATGGCAAAAATAGGTGTATATAATTCCATTGGTAAACCTAACATGCTGTAAACGAAACCACTGTAAAAGTCTACGTTTGCACTAACACCTTTGTAAATCTTTCTTTCCTGTGCAATTACTTCCGGTGCAAGACGTTCTACCATAGAATACAATGCAAATTCTTTCTGAAGTCCTTTTTCTTCTGCCAGCTGTTCTACAAAGCCCTTGAAAACATTTGCTCTTGGGTCAGAAATAGAATAAATCGCATGACCCATACCATAAATAAGTCCCTTTTGGTCGAAAGCCTTCTTATTAAGAAGGTCTAAGAGATACTGCTTTATTTCCTCTTCATCTTCCCAGTTCTTCACAACCGTCTTCATGTCTTCGAACATTTTCACAACCTTTAAGTTGGCGCCACCATGCTTTGGTCCTTTTAAGGAACCAAGGGAAGCAGCCACTGCCGAATAAGTATCTGTACCGGAAGATGTTACCACATGAGTCGTAAATGTGGAGTTGTTACCACCACCATGCTCTGCATGAAGTACAAGGGCAACATCTAAAATCTGTGCTTCTAACTCCGTATATTTACTGTCTGGTCTTAATAAATGTAAAATATTCTCTGCGATAGAAAGTTCTCTCTTTGGCTGATGGATAAATAAACTGTTACCTCCATGATAATGGCTGTACGCCTGATATCCATATACAGAAAGCATTGGAAATAATGCAATCAACTGTAAGCACTGACGAAGTACGTTCTCAATGGAAGTATCGTCTGCCTTATCATCATATGAATATAAGGTAAGAACACTTCTAGCCAAGGTATTCATCATATCCGGACTTGGAGCCTTCATAATGATATCACGTACGAATTTAGTAGGTAATTCCTCTCTATAGTCTGCCAGTAATTGCTTTAATGTCTCTAATTCTTCCGTTGTTGGAAGCTTACCAAAAATCAAAAGATAAATTACTTCTTCAAAACGGAAACGGCTTTCTTTTCCAAATCCTTTCGCTAAATCTTCAATATCAACACCGTGATAGTATAATTTACCTTCTGTTGGAATAATATCTCTATCTACCATAATATGGGAGCGAACCTCAGATACTTCCGTTAAACCAGTTAATACACCCTGACCATTGATATCGCGAAGTCCTCTTTTTACATCGTATTTACCATAAAGTTCCGGATTAATTGCAAGACTTTCCCTGCAAAGGTCTGCTAATCCCTGAATTTCTGGTGCAATTTTTGAATATTCTTTATGCATGATAATATATCTCCTTTTAATTACTTACTTTCTCTTCCTCAAATCATCTCACGAGATGCAACCACGTTTTCTAAACCTTTTCTTCTTCAAGTCATCTCACGAGATGTTCTTTAGGTAGTGGTCTCCGATTCTTCTTCTAACATCTCACGAGATGCAGCTACATTTTCTAAACCTTCTCTTCCTCAAGCATCTCGAGAAACGCTTTTACAATATTCGGGTCAAACTGGGTACCTGAACAACGGATTACCTCCTGTACGGCATCCTCTGCTGACATTGCCTTATGATATGGACGGTCATGGGTCATTACGTCATGTGAATCAATCAATGTAATAATTCGGGACAATAACGGTATTTCTTCCTCTTTTAGTCCACCCGGATATCCTTTTCCATCCCATCGTTCATGGTGATGGAGAATATACGTTGCAATCGGTGCCAGCTCTGGTGTAGTATTGGCAATATCATAACCCTTCAGAGTATGAGTCTTCATAATCTCCCATTCTTCTTCTGTCAGCTTGCCCGGTTTCTTAAGCACTGCATCTGGTATGGATAACTTACCGATGTCATGTAAAATAGCAAGCAGCCCAAGTTCACTCTTTTCTTTATCAGAAATATTCAATCTCTCACCAAGACGGATTGCCATATTCTTCGTTCTTTCTGCATGCTCTTCTGTTTCAAAATCACTTTCACTAAGTGCTTTCTTAAGGGATTCGATGATAGAACTTTTAACACCTTTACCAGTAAGCATTTTCTTCTGATACATAATGTTCTTTGCCATTCGCTGGGCATTTTCCAAAGAATCGCCTTCCTTGGAAATCTCATTTACACCAAACTCTGCACTAATCCCCATCTCTGGCGCAACTACCTCAGTAATCATCTTAGCGATTGCCTCCATATAACCAACCGCTTCCCTTTCCTCTGTCTTAGGCATAATAATCATGTATTCATCGCCATCGACACGAAGAGGAATATCCTTGCTTCTAATATTGGCCTGTAACATTTCCCCAACCGCCACGATAATCTCATCGCCTTTACCATGACCATAAAAATCGTTAATCATCTTCATGCCATTAATATTCACAAGGGCAACCGACACCGGATAATTATCTGCCTGAATCAGCTCCTGCTCATTCTTCTTTAAATAATACCGGTTGTAAAGTCCGGTCAGCTGGTCATGGGTCAGCATATATTCCATTTCCCATGCAGCCTTCTGTTCTGCCGTAATATCACGACATACAAATAGAATTCCAACCTTCCTGTCTGGGTTTTTGTAATCAATCAGCCATCTGTATTCCACATAATAATGAGAACCATTCTTTGTCCATTCAAACTTTTTATCCTGGTTCAAATCCTTTATCATATTAAAATTAAATTCTTTGATAAATTCCTCCAACGTATAAATCCCCATTCGGGTTTCATAACGTTCAGAAAGTCCAAACAGCTCTTCTGCCTTACGATTGAGAGACGCCAGATTATGCTCATAATCAAACAGAAGAATCGGATTCTTCATATCCTCAACAATCAGCATCTGCATTCTCTGTACAAAATCATTCTGCTTATGCTCAAATGTAATATGGTACAAGAAAATCAAAAATACCACTTCTGCCCACAACGCAAAATCCAAATCCACCTCCGGATGAGAAAGCTGAAGCGTCTTTGTAATCATTACAAGCAAAAGTGCCCATAAAACAGTGGCATACTTTCTTTCATAGATGGTCGGAGACATACGCTGCTTTGCAAATAATAGCACAACAATTGAAAGAATCATGACCGTCGAAATCATGACATGTACTGCTATATTCTGACAAACAACTGCTACATTGGAAATACCTGTTAAAACAAATAATCCCCTTTTGAACCATTTAAAATCTATCTTCGTCTGCATATTCGTATATTCAATGGTAAATACCCAAAGAAAATACAACAGCCAGTCACTACAGATGCGGACTATCGTATCACATATTACTTTCAGAATATTCATCCCAATCATTGTAGCCAAAACAGAGATACTACAAAAAACAAGAGCACTCATACAAAAAAGCATACTAATCTTAATACTTCTTCCCATGCTGGTCTTATTCTCTTTTCGTTTTCGCACATATATAAGCAAGCCAAATACCCAGATGAAGGTAGCAATCATAAAAATAATCTTATCCATATAATACCCCGATTAAATTCAAAAAAAACAAACAACATTCCACTATTAGTCTATCACACTTTCCAAAGAAATGCTATCTGTTTCTAGCCCCAGTTTTGTAATTTTTATAATTTCACATAACAGGGGCTATAGGAAAACGCAAACTCCAAAACCTCGTAGTCTTATACTAAACACAGGCATATATCCTATCCATTTATACATGTCGTATCCCATTCCACATAAGTGTAATATTTTTAAATACAGGAGGTCCACCATGAACAAAAAAGAAATTGGAGAATTACTCAAAACATTCCGAAAAGCCAATCACTATTCCGTAAAGGAAGTAACTCTTGCGCTGGAACAATACAATATTCATATTGCCGTAAAAACCTATTATGGCTATGAAGCTGGAAGAAACAAACCCAAGCTTGATGTATTTCTTGCCCTATGTAAAATATATAAATACGATATTTTAGAACTTGTCTGGGAATTTCCGTCCCTTCGTAACACCGAAACCCAGCTGCTTCGAAATTACCAGGCTTTAGATGCCAATGGCAAATCCGCTGTGAATACTTTGGTGAAATATGAATTAGAGCGGACAAAAGCAATGAAATACTGGAGAGACAAAACCGAATTTCTTCAAAAACAACTTACTAACACCGAAGATATGAGAAAATAAGCATTACAGACAACCTGGAAGTGTATGTCTGACGTAAGCCAAAACAAGGGATAGGAAAATAAGGATAGGAAAATGCCAAGGGCTGTTACACTGGAAGGTATCCTTTATGCCAGATATAACAGCCCTAATTTTATTTATCACACTCTCCAAACACTTTCATAACGTCACCACATTCATAAATCTTACATAACACAAGAAACGTATCCGCATCCAAAGACTTTGCATCCTCTTCAAATTCAAGCAACTTGTCTTCTGACACCCGGAATCCTGCATTCTGAAGTTTACAACATACATCGCTTATCTCCAAATTCTTACCAAGTCGTAATTCCTTTAACTTTTCTGCAATTCTCATAATCACCGCTACCTTCCCTTTCAGGTTGAATTTCTATGCTTATTCTACTATAAACAAAAGTGAAATGGAATGAGAAATTAAAAACATTTAGGAAACTTTTACATTTCCACAGAAATTTTTAAGATATTTTCTTTACTATAGAGAAAGACATGAATTTAAAAGACCTTTGCAGGATTCTTATTCTAAATCATGCAAAGGCCTTTTTCCCTCTCTCATTTTCATAGATATTAAGACAATACTAAGGGATGCATGACAACAGCGAAAATGAGAAAACCTGTGTCATTGTGCAAAATAAATATGAAACACAGTGGGTAATTCTAGTACTTTAGGTCGATTTTTGCAAGCAAAATCGTTCGACAAAGTTCGACAAAGCTAAAACTCCAGTTCCATCTGTTCCACCACTTCATTATAGGGAGCTGCCTTTCCCCGCTCTTTCGTTAAGAACTTCTCGCGTTTCCATATCTCAAAGCTTCGCTCGTTGACTGACTTTTCATATAATAACTGGTCCTTTTGTTGTTTCAAAAATTCATTCAAAAGAAGTACCCATTTTCTGTCCTGTTCGTATACGTCAAGATGAGCCAGATAATAATCAATGGATACCTCCGGGTGCATTCTATATAAAAGTTCTTCTTTTACTTCCAAATTAGGTGATAAAGATTGTGTCGGTGCCCCTGATTGGATTATTGATATTGATAAACAAAGAATTACTGTTCATAATTTTGAAAACCAGACTTTAGAAGAATATAGCTTTTCGGATATTGTAAAAGCCGGAATCTATGACGATTTATACATCGACTTCTCTAATATTACTGAATAGTATGTATTTTAATAGCCCCCTTACAGGATTCTAAACCAGAATCACTGCAAGAGGGCTTTGTATTATTTTATTCCTTCGGCTGATATGTCGGTACCATCTCTTTCACAAATGCCCTCACATCCA
>CAZRLE010000092.1:0-409 GCA_964600705.1 uncultured Lachnoclostridium sp.
GGTGTGAATTTTACAGATGGTCTGGATGGTCTTGCATCCGGTGTAACTGTATTGGTTGCTACATTCTTTACGGTAGTGGCAATTGGAGTAGGAAGTGGTATTTCTCCAATTACAGGAGCTGTTGTGGGAAGTCTTTTAGGTTTCTTAATCTACAATGTATATCCTGCAAGAGTATTTATGGGAGATACGGGTTCTTTAGCACTCGGTGGTTTTGTGGCGGCTTCTGCATGTGTACTTAAGATGCCGTTATTTATCTTGATTATTGGGATGATTTATCTTGTAGAAGTACTTTCTGTCATCATACAGGTTACATATTTTAAGATGACAGGTGGAAAGCGTATCTTTAAGATGGCACCAATCCACCACCATTTTGAATCCTTCATAATCCACTTTCCTCGACATCAACTAT
>CAZRLE010000092.1:419-8299 GCA_964600705.1 uncultured Lachnoclostridium sp.
CCACCATTTTGAATTATGCGGCTGGTCAGAAACAAGAGTAGTAGCGGTGTTCTCTATCGTTACAGCTATATTGTGTCTGGTTGCACTTATGGCATTGTAATATTTATAAAAATAGAGAGAGTTACTTTTGATAAATAGAAGAAATAGTATAGAAATGTAAAAGAAAAGAGGAATTTTCATGGACTTAATGGGTAAGAATGTGCTGGTAGTAGGTACTGGAATCAGCGGTGTAGCTGCAGTAAAGCTGTTATCAACAAAAAGAGCAAATATTATTTTTCAGGATGCAAATCTGAAAATGCAGGAGCAGGACATTCTGGATAAGCTTCCCAAAAATGTAGATGTTAAAATTGTAATAGGAGAAGTACCAGAGGACTTATTAGATACTATTGAATTGGTTGTATTAAGTCCTGGGGTTCCAACTGATTTGCCTTATATCAAGGCGCTTAAGAGCAGATGCGTGCCAATCTGGGGAGAAATTGAACTTGCATTCCAGTTTAGCAAGGGCAAGATGGCAGCGATTACAGGAACAAATGGTAAGACAACAACAACTGCATTAGTTGGTGAGATTATGAAGCACTACTACGTATCTGTATATGTTGTTGGCAACATTGGAATTCCTTATACTGATATGGTACTTAATACAAAGGGAAGTTCCATTACTGTTGCAGAGATGAGTAGTTTTCAGTTAGAGACAGTACATCAGTTTAAACCAGAGGTAAGTGCGATTTTAAATATCACACCAGACCATTTAGACCGCCATCATACGATGGAAAACTATATCGCTGCGAAGAAGAGAATTGCGATTAATCAGGAAATGACAGATACCTGTGTACTTAATTATGAGGATGAAGTGCTTCGTGAGATGGCAGGCTCTTTAAGACCGAAGGTATTCTTCTTCAGCAGTAAGAGAGAGCTTTCAGAAGGCATTTTCTTAAATGAAGAAGGTGACTTCATTTACCGTGAAAATGGTGTGGAAACTAAGGTATGCAATACAAATGAGCTTCATTTACTTGGGGCACACAACTATGAAAATGTTATGGCAGCCATTGCTATTTCAGCACACATTGGTGTTCCGATTGAAGCAATCCGTGAAGCGGTTACCAGCTTTAAGGCGGTAGAACATCGTATTGAATATGTAGCAGAGACAAATGGTGTGGTATATTACAACGATTCCAAAGGAACTAATCCAGATGCAGCAATTAAGGGAATCCAAGCTATGGTGAAGCCAACTCTTTTAATTGGCGGCGGCTATGACAAGGGCTCCGATTATAAAGAATGGATTGAAGCCTTTGATGGTAAGGTTAAGAAATTAGTGTTACTTGGTGTAACAAGAGATAAGATTGCAGAACAGGCAAAAGAGTGCGGCTTCCCGGCAGAGGATATTGTTATGGTAGAATCTATGGAAGAAGCTGTAAAGTTCTGTGCAGAATGTGCAGTAGAAGGAGATGCTGTTTTATTATCTCCTGCGTGTGCAAGCTGGGGCATGTTTAAGAATTATGAAGAACGAGGAAGAGTATTTAAAGACCTTGTAAGAGCAATTTAAGCGAGGAGTATGATAGAATGGCAGGAATGTCGAGAACGATGCAGACAGGACGAAGAGAACGTTTGGAAAGACGAGAGCGTGTCTCAAGAGAGAATGTGAACCGAATGGGGTCATACAGCTATTATGATTACAGCTTGTTATTTTTGACATTGTTTTTAGTGTGCTTTGGGTTAATCATGGTTTATAGCACAAGCTCCTATTCAGCGCAGCTTAAGTTTGATGATTCTATGTATTATTTAAAACGACAGGGGAGTTGTGTGGTTCTTGGTATAATTGCCATGCTTGTTATGTCAAAGATAGACTATCGTATCTTTTTGAAGAAAATACCATTCCTTCGGGCACGTTTTGTTACGGTAGTTTACATAGCATGTGTGTTCATGCAGGTGTATGTATTGTTTTTTGGAAAAACGATAAATGGTGCCAAACGTTGGATGAAGATTGGACCAATCTCGTTTCAGCCATCCGACCTTTCCAAGGTTGCAGTTATTCTCTTTGTTTCATATCTGATTTATCAGCTTCCAAAGAGAATTAGTACTTTACCGGGATTTATCAGAGTTGTAGTTTATATTGCGCCTATGATTCTTCTGATTGCAAAGGAGAATATGAGTACAGCGATTATCATTATTGGAATTACTGGTGGTATCTGCTTTGTAGCAAGTAAGCGTAAGTGGTATTTTGTCCTGGCAATTGTCCTGGCTGTGGCATTTGTAGCAGCATTTATTATGTTTGGAGAAGGATTCCGTATGCAGCGTATTCAGATTTGGCTGGATGTAGAGAATCATGAAAAAGGCTTCCAGATATTGCAGGGACTTTATGCGATTGCCTCTGGAGGGCTTACTGGAACAGGACTTGGTGGCAGTATGCAAAAGCTTGGTTATGTACCAGAAGCACAGAATGATATGATTTTTTCCATTATTTGTGAAGAATTAGGATTATTTGGTGCAGCAACAGTTATGATTTTATTTGGTATGCTGATTTGGAGATTATTTGTAATTTCCATCAATGCACCGGACTTGTTTGGAGGTCTTTTGGGGACTGGTATTCTGATTCATATTGCATTGCAGGTAGTAATCAATATAGCCGTAGTAACCAATTCCATTCCATCGACCGGTATTGCACTCCCATTTATCAGTTATGGTGGAACTTCCGTACTGGTTATGCTGGGAGAGATAGGAATTGCGCTTAGTGTATCCAATCAGATTAAATATGAAAGATAACGCACGCCAGAGAAAGGGTCGCATAAAATAATAGTATATTTTGCGGCTTTTGGGGTGGCGGTATGTCATATATTCAAATCAATGGTGGTATTCCTCTGGAAGGTGAGATAAAGATACAAGGCTCTAAGAATGCAGTGCTTCCCATTATGGCAGCAAGTATTCTGAATAAGGGGAGTACTGTGATTAAAGGATGTCCAAAGATTTGTGATGTGGACAATATGATAGGTCTTTTGAAAGGAACAGGCTGTAAAATCAGCCGGAATAAAGATGCTTTAATCATTGATGCAAAAGAGATTAAGACAGGACATTTGGAAGAACGGTATGCGAAGACAATGCGTTCTTCCGTGTTTTTTATTGGGGCAATGCTTGGAAGGTGTGGTTATGTAAAAATAGCCTATCCAGGTGGCTGCTCCATTGGAAAGAGGCCTATTGACATTCATTTGAATGCGTTGAGGAGAATGAATGTAGAAGTGACAGAAGACGAAGATGGGATTGTATGTCAGAGCACGCAGTTAAGAGGTGCTAAGATTACACTTCCATTTCCAAGTGTTGGTGCAACAGAAAATGTGATTATGTCTGCCGTTTTAGCAGAAGGCGTTACAATTCTTCAAAATGGAGCAAAGGAGCCAGAAATTGCAGAATTATGTTGTTTTTTGAGGAAAATGGGTGCAAATATCCTGTGTATGCAGGATGGAACACTTGTCATAAAGGGATGTAAAACACTGCATGATGCGGAATACAAGGTAAGGGCAGACCGTATTGCAGCGGGAACTTATTTGGCGGCGCTGGCGGTGACAGGCGGAACCGGTATTTTGGAAGCGGATTGCGGAGAAAATATGTATGCTACCATAGGTGCATTGCGATTATGTGGCTGTGAAGCTGCGTATGATGAGAATTTTATCTGGATTGCAGCACCAAGGCGTGTAAAGTCGGTTTCTTTGATTGAGACAAAACCATATCCTGGATTTCCGACGGATATGCAGTCACAGATGGTGGCGGTACTGGCTACGGCCAAAGGACAGTCGGTAGTGGTGGAAAATATATTTGAATCCAGATTTGAAAGTGCAAAAGAATTGATAAAATTTGGTGCAGATATTGTCATTGACAGTAAAAGGGTCTGTATTACAGGTGTAGAACGGCTGAAGGGTTGTACAGTAGAAGCAAAGGAACTGCGAGGGGGTGCTGCCTTGATTTTAGCAGGACTGAGAGCAGAAGGTACTACCAGGGTTCAGAATGTTTTCTATATAGAGAGAGGATATGAGGATATCTGCGATAATATGTCAAAGCTTGGTGCAGAGATCTGTTATATAAAAGAATAGAATTGTAAGGAGGCCAAAATGGAAGAAACAAGGAAAACAAATAAGTGGATTTATGTGATTGTTGGTTGTGCACTGCTTTTGGCGACAGTTATTTTCTTTTTTACCTTTCGGATTACAACAGTAAAAGTAACAGGAAATACCTACTATACAGAGGAAGAGATAAAGGATTATGTGATGCGTGGGGTATTAGACAGGAATTCACTTCTTTTAGAATTAAAACATCGTTATCTTGGAATGGAGGCGATACCTTTTGTGGAAAAGGTGACAGTTACAAGAAAAGGCAATCACAAAGTTGTAATTCGTGTTTATGAGAAGAGTCTGACAGCATCTGTGAAGTACATGGGTCAGTATGTGTATTTTGATAAGGATGGAATTGTTTTGGAATCTTTAAGCGAGCCGGTTAAGGGGGTTCCTTGTATTGAAGGCATTTCTTTTTCGGGTTTTGTGCTGTATGAAAAACTTAAGGTGGAAGATGACGGAATTTTTAAAAGAATCCTTGATTTGTCCCAGCTGCTTGAAAAGTATGAGCTCAAGGTGGAAGAAATTCGATTTGCAGATGACAATGAGGTAGTATTAAAAAGTGGTAATGTTCGTGTGTTTTTAGGTAATCGGGAGTTTTATGATGAACAGATTGTAGCATTGTCTGAGATTTTTCCTAAGGCCATAGAAAAGAATGTGAGCGGTGATATTGATATGGAGAATTATGCCGTTGGTGATAAAGTGATTTTGAAGCAGAGAGATTTTTAAAAACTATAAAAAAAATCAATTTGTACTTGATATTTTTAGGGAAAAACTATATCATATAATATAGGATTGAAGTGATTATAATCTATAATGCGTTCGATATGGACATTATTTTTGTTTTGATAAAGATACAAAAGAAGATTCGTTAGAATGATAGAGTGAAATGAGAACAACAGGAAAGAGGAGGAAGAATCTTGCTGGAAATTAGAACAAATGAAGCAGAAGCAACTGCAAAGATTTTAGTAATTGGAGTGGGTGGCGCTGGTAACAACGCTGTAAATAGAATGATTGAGGAGAATATTCAGGGAGTAGAATTTATCTGTGTGAATACAGATAAGCAGCACCTGAAGAATTGCAAAGCACCAACTTGTGTACAGATTGGTGAGAAGCTGACAAAGGGTCTTGGTGCAGGAGCGCAGCCTGAAGTAGGTCAGAAAGCAGCAGAAGAGAGCAGAGAAGAATTAACAGACTTAATCAAGGGTGCAGATATGGTATTTGTAACCTGTGGTATGGGTGGCGGAACCGGTACAGGTGCGGCACCGGTTGTTGCAGGTATCGCAAAAGAGCTTGGTATTCTTACAGTAGGTATCGTAACAAAGCCATTTAAGTTTGAAGCAAAGACTCGTATGAGTAATGCAATTAGCGGTATTGACCGTTTAAAAGAAAATGTAGATACATTAATTGTAATTCCTAATGACAAGTTATTACAGATTGTTGATAGAAGAACTACTATGCCAGATGCACTTCGCAAGGCAGATGAAGTCCTTCAGCAGGGTGTTCAGGGTATTACTGACCTCATCAATGTACCTGGATTAATTAACTTAGACTTTGCAGACGTTCAGACAGTAATGAAGGACAAGGGTATTGCCCATATCGGTATCGGTGTAGGACAGGGAGACGACAAGTGTATCCAGGCTGTTCAGCAGGCAATAACAAGCCCGCTTCTTGAGACAACAATTGAAGGTGCAAGTCACGTAATTATCAACGTTTCCGGTGATATCAGCTTGATTGAAGCACATGAAGCAGCATCTTTTGTAGAAGAATTAGCTGGTGAGAACGCTAATATCATCTTTGGTGCTATGTATGATGATGCAATGCCAGACTTTGTAACAATTACAGTTATTGCAACAGGTCTTGAAGATGTAGCAGCTGCAACACCAGTGAAAGCACCAAGTTTCTTACAGAACAATGCTCCTAAGACAAATGTATATTCACCATACAGTGCACAGAGACCAATTCAGAATACGGGAATGCCGGTATTTGGTGGGACAACCATCAAAGATAAGTCAGTGGTGAATACACAGCCAGTTCAGCCGGTGAGTCCGGTTTCACAGCCTGCTGCGCATGAAGAATTTGAGCAGGGAGGAATTAAGATTCCACCATTTTTACAGAAAAACAGACAGAAATAGTGATTGAACTACATAAGGAATGAGAGTGAGCTCCGTGCAGAATCGTAAGGTTTTGCATGGAGTTTTTTGCGTTTTAAATGGGCTTCGTATGTCACTTTTTGCGATAAAAAGGGCAAAATCACTTTCATAATCTGACAGGAAATGCATGGAAAAAGAAGTATACTCATGATGTCAAAAGGATGGAGAGATGAAGCTTAGATAAAGACTGGAGGTGAGGCTTGTATTACATAATATACATAGATGTGTACTTTTTCGTGAATTTTTTTATGAATATACTGCTTTTATATCTTCTTTGCAAAAGTGAAGGAGAAAGGACTGGCTATATACCCTTAGCAGCGTTCTTTGGTGGGACTTTATCGTGTCTTTTTGTGGTATTTATACCGCAAGAACTGTCATTTAATTGGATATTGTGGGTAAATGGTGTGTTGGACTGGCTTATGGTGTGTATTGTCTTTAGAGGAAGAAGCATAAAAAGACGATTTAGACTGCTGATGCGGTTTGGTTTGCTGGAAATTCTGTTAGGAGGTATTTTAAAGTGGATGCTGGTTGAGCAAAATGAGCCATTAAATCCAATGAACGAAAGTCAGGATATAAGGATGCTTTCTGTGATAGCATCAGGGACAGTGGCGGTATGGGTTCTTTTGAAGGTTATCGGGGATGGTCAGAAGGAAAAGCAGGTTCGCAATCATTTGTATCCGGTTAAGCTGTGTCATGCAGGGAAAGAGGTGGAGGCAATCGCTCTTTTAGATACAGGGAATCATTTAAGAGAGCCAGTGACAGGTAAACCGGTAGTGGTTGTAGAAAGCTGTGTGGCAGGGAAATTGTTAGGTGAGATGGAGACTGCACGGATGATGTCATGTGTAAATGGTGTTGTTTTGGAGAAAACGGTGGAAGACAGCATAAAGCTGATACCATTTCATTCATTAGGTAAGAGTCATGGAATAATGCCTGGAAGGACGATTGAGAAAATGATTCTATATGAGGATGCAGATGAGAAAATTTGTGAGAAGGTGCTGATTGGAATTATGGGGGAAGAATTATCAGGAGATGGCTTATACCAGATAATTCTTCATGAAGCATATATCAAATAAAGAGGTATGGGAAGGATATCGGATAAAAATATAACAAAATGAGAGTAACTAGTTTGAGGAGGAAAAAAGAATGCTTTTAAAAATATCAATGTCAGATAAATTTCAGTTTCGCATGATACCAAGTTTTCGTACCATGTTTTTTGAACAGAATAAGGGGGATATTCATTATATTGGAGGTGCAGAGGTACTTCCACCACCCCTGGAAGCAGACGAGGAACAGGAGATGATTGACAGGCTTGGAACCGAAGAGGAAGGGGAAGCAAGAGCTGTTTTGGTAGAGCATAATCTCAGACTTGTAGTGTACATAGCAAAGAAATTTGACAATACAGGAATTGGTGTTGAGGACTTGATTTCGATTGGAACGATTGGACTTATTAAGGCAATCAATACGTTTAAGAAGGATAAAAATATTAAGCTTGCAACCTATGCATCCAGATGTATTGAAAATGAAATACTTATGTATTTAAGAAGAAATAATAAAACAAGATTTGAGATATCAATTGATGAACCATTGAATGTAGACTGGGATGGAAATGAACTTTTGCTTTCAGATATTC
>CAZRLE010000093.1:0-8249 GCA_964600705.1 uncultured Lachnoclostridium sp.
ATAAAGTAATGTTACGAATTAACGCTCCCTGTTCTCCCAGTGCCATTGCTGTTGTACACATACCAAGGGCAACTCCTGCCTGTGGAAACAGAGTAATGCCTAGGTATTTACAAATTTCTGGTGAACAATTTGTTGCTTTGGCACTAAAATATGTACCATAGTATTTACCAATGCAGCGGAATACAATATATACTACACCGATTCCTACAATCGCAAGGTCTGTAAATACAGAAAGTTCTAATTCTGCACCACTTACTACAAAGAATAACGCAAGTAATGGTGAGGACCATTTATCTGCACCTTCCATAATATCCTCTGACAATGGACAAAGGTTACAAAATACAGTTCCCATCATCATACATACTAATAAAGAAGAAAATCCTACATGAATATGTCCAATTTCAAACTTGGCTGCTGATAAAGTAACAGTCATAAATACAAATGCAATTGTCATATTAAGACGGTTTGTATTGGAGTTGAATAGCTTTTCAAGCTGTGTCAATAACCAGCCCATAACTGCTCCAAGTAAAAGAGACGCTATGATTTCTGCAAGTGGATTTATGATAATAGAAACCACGTCCATTTCTCCACTTACCAATGTCTTAGCAATACCAAAGGATATCGCGAATACAACCAAGCCTACTGCATCGTCTAAGGCTACGATTGGAAGTAATAAATTAGTAAGTGGTCCTTTTGCCTTATACTGTCTTACTACCATAAGGGTTGCTGCCGGTGCAGTTGCAGTTGCAATGGCACCTAATGTAATCACCTGTGCTACGGATAATTTATCTGGCATCATCATATGCACCGCAAATAAAGCAATATCTACTAAGATAGTAGCGGTTATCGCCTGGAAAATACCGATTACCACTGCCTGTCTACCTATATGTTTTAATTCTTCCACGCGGAATTCATTACCAATGGAAAATGCAATAAATCCAAGTGCCACCTGTGAAAATACAGACATCGCACCTACTGCCTCCATACTACTAAAGCCCAAATCCCCAATGTGGAATGCACCTATACAATATGGTCCAATCAACACACCTGCAATTAAATAAGCGGTTACAGATGGTAACTTAAATTTTTTGAATGCTCTTGTCATAAGTAAACCTGCTAACAGAGCAAATGAAATGGTGAATAACCAATGTAACATAATATGTTCCCTCTTTCTTTTGTCAAATCTCAAATGAGCAATCTACATATTACGCTTCTTATTTTTAAAAATCAAGTCAAAAAGTGCTAAAATTTCATATAAATTTTATACTTTTTATGGATTTATAATAAAATCAAATGCACCAACAAAATCTTAACACATGAATTCATGTTTTTTTAACGCACGCACTTGACTTATTACCCTAAGTATTATATATTAAATTTATAGGCAAGGCGTCATTTATTGATTTTTTCAATACTTAAGGCAGATACTACTCTGGAGAATCTCGAAGACCGAGTACCGAAGGTGTAACTTAGAATTCAGCGAGGATTATTCATAGCACTAAACTGAATTTTAACTATCTCTCAGGTAAAAGGACAGAGTCAATACATACAAAATCAAGTCTTTATCTATGGTCAGGGTAATATTTGATTTTGTATCCCCATCCAGAGTACAGATATAGGATAAATCTACATCTGTACTTTTAATTTTTCTAGAAATGTATTTTATCTTGCCGTGAAAAATTAATGATCCTAAAGGGGGACAATCATATGTTATCTATCGTTCAAACTATCAATGCATACCTTTCCGACTACGTTCTTATTTTCCTATTAGTAGCGGTTGGTCTTCTTTACACAGTAAAGACTCGCTTCGTCCAGGTTCGTTATCTCGGTGCAGGTATGAAACACATCTTTGGCGGACTTTCCTTAAAAGGTGGTTCTCATGGTGGCGGAATGAGTTCATTCCAGGCAGTAGCTACAGCTATCGCAGCTCAGGTAGGTACTGGTAATATCGTAGGTTCTGCAGGTGCTATCCTTACTGGTGGTCCTGGTGCTATCTTCTGGATGTGGGTTATCGCATTCCTTGGTATGGCAACTATCTACGCAGAAGCAACTTTAGCTCAGAAAACTCGTGTAACAGACTCTCAGGGTAATATTCAGGGTGGTCCTGTTTACTACATCACAAAAGCATTCCCTAATGGCTTTGGTAAATTCTTAGCAACTTTCTTTGCTCTTGCTATTATCATTGCACTTGGATGTATCGGATGTATGGTACAGTCTAACTCTATCGGTTCTACACTTAATACTGCATTCGGTATTCCATCTTGGACCGTAGGTGTTGCACTTGCTATTATCTGTGGTTTCATTTTCTTAGGTGGTGTTGACCGTTTAGCATCTGTTACAGAAAAGCTTGTTCCTGTTATGGCAGCTTTCTTCTTACTTGGTGCTTTAATCGTACTTGTTATCCGTATTAAGTATGTTCCTGCTACATTTGCTATGATTTTCACATACGCATTCACACCTCAGGCCATCATCGGTGGTGGATTTGGTTCTGCAATCAAAATCTCTATCAGCCAGGGGGCAAAACGTGGTCTTTTCTCAAACGAAGCAGGTATGGGTTCCACACCTCACGCTCACGCATTAGCACAGGTTAAAGATCCTCATGAACAGGGTACCGTAGCTATGGCCGGCGTATTTATTGATACATTCGTTGTACTTACATTAAATGCATTAGTAATTATCTCTACATTATATACAGCAGATGGTCCTTTAGCTAACGGCTATGTAGGTGATGTAGTTAATACTTTAAATAAGACTAACTTAGCTCAGACAGCTTTCGGTGTTGCTTTTGGTAAAGGCATTGGTGCTGGTTTCGTAGCGGTTGCATTATTCTTCTTTGCATTCTCTACAATCCTTGGTTGGAACTTATTCGCTAAAACTAATGTTATCTGGCTTTTCGGTGAAAAGGCAGCAAAACCTTTCACATTTATCGCTTTAATATTTATTTTCCTTGGAACTTTAGGTTCTAACGATTTAGTTTGGGAACTTTCCGATATGTTTAATAACTTAATGGTAATCCCTAACACTCTAGCATTATTTGCATTGAGCGGTGTAGTAATTAAGAGTTTAGATGACTGTACTAAGAAAAACTAAATATTTTATCTAACATATAGTTATTAACCCTAATGGGTTAGCATAGAGGGGCTGTCGCACTAAAAAACTAGTGCGACAGCCCCATTTTTTATAACATAAAACTGCATGCGAGTATACCTACTGCGCCAAAAACTATAGCTACAGAAAAATCCAATATTATTTTAATTTTATGAGATTCATCTCCTCGAATCTCGCTTTTATAAGGATTTTCCTCCTCATATAGTACGGTTACTTCCTGACCTATATACCAGGCGTCTTTCAAATTGCCTTCACCCATAATTCGATAGTACTCTTTTCCATCTACATAATATTTTACACATGGAAACCATGGCGGAATACGCCATTTTAACTTACCACCCCAAAATTGCTCTCCCTGGGCTACGCCCCAGCCAATCTGAGTACCACCAGGTATTTCACCATGAATATCATTACGGAATAAATGGGATTTGAGAAGACCAGTAATCTTTCCAGTTGTCTCATGATTCATTTTTTGCATCTGCTTATATTTGTAAATATCGCATCCGCCATACATAACAAACACTCCCGCGATTACAAATGTCCCTGCTGTTATCATAACTGCTTGGCGTTGCTGTTCTCCTAAATCTATTGTCTCGGTTCGGACAACCTCTATTACCTGCTGTTGTCCAGAATATTCTATATCTTTCCATTCATATGAATTCTTATATACATCTAAGACATTTATGAGTGCTTCTGTCTGTTCCATAAGAGTTTCATCCTCTGTTACAAACTGTTTTGCACCTTCTAGATATGTTTTATATGTATACTTGGAAAGCGGCAAGAATATGTGATACTCCCTTTTAATTGCGTCTACCGCATCACTATAATCATCCTCTGCTTTCCACAATGCTGATGTTTTATTTCTAAATACAGGACTGCCACTATAAGAAATATTCAAACCATATGCAGTATGATCTGGAAACATTTCCTCCCACTGACTTACTGCCTCATAATCAAAATAAGACGGCACCTCTTTAAAGTATATTAGGTCGAACAGCACAAATAGTATTACAACTAATACCATCAATCCAGCTAATCCTCCCATAACATATTTCCGTTTGTTTTTTTGCAACTCATGATTTGAATAATGTAATGTATCCGCAAGGGATTTCTCTGTCTGTTTCACCAATTTTTCCGTTGTTATTCCCTCCGTATTGAGTTCCTCGCCTGCCAGAAGTTCATTTAAACTGATACCTAATTCCTTGCTCAATGGCTCTAGTAAAGATAAATCTGGCATATAATTTCCGTTCTCCCATCTAGAAACCGTTTTATTGGTCACACCTAATTTATCTCCCAGCTCTTTCTGCGTCATCCCTTTTTCTTTTCGTTTCGCCGCAATATATTTTCCTATTCTTACTGTATCCATTTTTAACCTCCACCTCTTTGGAATTTCCTCCACCTTTTAGAAAAATTATAGGCTTTTTCTGCCCAAAAGTATACCCCACAAATAGCGAATGCCGAAAACAAGCCATTTGCGGGGTATGCTAAATTACATAATATCTTTTCTCAAAATCTTATCCATCATCTCTGTATCAAGACTTCGAATGACTTCTGCTGCCATACGAATCGCTGCATCAATATCTTCCATCGCACAGAAATTACTCTGGGTGTGCACATATCTGGATGGTACTCCAAGAACCAGAACTGGAACGGCTTTTCCTTCCAGACTGATTTTACCTGCATTGGTACTTCCGCCTCTTCGTACGGTATCCTGATATTTAATACCATATTTATCACCAATTTTATGAGCCAACTCGATAAATACTGGATTTGAAATGTAACTCATATCTCTGTGACGAATCTGCACTCCTTTTCTCAATGCACCCTGTGCAAGTCCTACGCTGTAATAAAAATCATCTGCAGGAGAACCTTCAAATACAATGGCAAAATCTGGTTTTACGACCTGGGAGGTTACTGCTGCTCCTCTTGTACCAACCTCTTCCTGCGCAGCAAAAGCACCAACTACATCCACTGCCAAATCATTGTCTTTTAACAGTTCTTTCATCGTTTCAATAATACATACACAGCCCAAACGGTTGTCAAAAGCCTTTCCATAACAAAGCTTCTGTTCTTCATTATATTCAAACTGAATATCTGGTACAACTGGGTCTCCTATCTGTATTCCATATACTTCCATAACTTCTTCTTTGCTACTGGCTCCTACATCAATTGCCAGTTCTTCAATATCCAAATCACAGGAAGATGCACTGGCGCCTTTTAAGAAGTGCACTGGTTTGGAAGTAATAATTCCTTTGATTTTCTTACCTTCTCTGTTACGCACAATAACGGAATGTGCCGGAAGATTTGTAAGATGAATGCCTCCAAGAGTAAGGAAATTAAGCAGACCATTGTCACGAATCCCCTGTATCATCATGCCGCATTCATCGGAGTGAGCATCTAACATAAGAACTGGTTTCTTACTGGCAAACTCTGCTTCTTTAGACTCATCCTTCTGGAAATCCTTACGCTTCATATAAACGTTGCACATTGCATCGTTGCTAACCTCAAAATCTTCTGTATATCTCTTAATCACCCTACATACCTCTTCTTCAAAACCACTTGGTCCAAAGGCATTGGTAATGTCTTTGATTAAATTAAGCTCTGCCATCTTTCTACCTCCTTGTTTTCCGAAGGAAAATGCTCTCTGCTTGCAGGGATTGCCTCTTGCTGAGCAGAGGTAGCACCTCCTTGTTTTCCTTACATTTTCACTACCAGCACCGGAATCGGTGGGTTATTTGGTCTGTTAGCATATTCTGAAATAATAACCAGATATTTCTTAGAATCCAAGCCTTTTAAATATTCCAAAACTGCATCTCTTTCTTCAAATCCACTGTCGCCACCACTATAGATACATACTGTCATCAAGCCTTTTTTCTTCAACAGGTTAAGTCCAGTTTCAATGGCTCTGATACTGCTTTCGCCCTTTGTTGCTTGCGTATGATCGCCACCTGGAAGATAACCCAGATTAAAGGTGATGCAGGATACTGTTCCCTGTTTTGCATATTTGTCCATTTTCTCATGAGATTCTAAAATCAAATCATAATTTTCAGGACATTCTTCCTTTATTAGCTTTTCGTTTGTATTATCAAGTGCCATCTGCTGGATATCAAAAGCTATTACTTTACCACTTTCCCCAGCCAGTCTGCTGAGGAACGCCGTGTCATTTCCATTTCCCATAGTTGCATCAATGCAGATATCTCCAGACTGCACATGGTCTTCTAAAAACCTATGTACCCAGTTTGTAATTTGATAGTTTTTCATTCTTGTCCTCGTTTCATTTTCTCCAATAGCAATATCTGATTATTGTATTCCAACCGCCTGCTTCGCCATTCTGTCTACCATTTCATTACCTTCAATTTGTGTATGGGCTTTTACATGATAGAAATTCACTTTGATTTTTTTACTTAACTCATCGAAACGTCTCACATATTCTTTTGCAATTGGCTTTTCTGCTTTCCATCTCTTTCCAGAGGTTGCCCAATGACCAATTCCTGCATAGTCATAAAAGATTACAATGTGGTCTGCTCCCATCTCGATTGCCTTCTCGATGGCTTTAATTGAACCAAATACCTCTCCCGGAATCTGGTGAGATACAACGTATTCCTCTTCACTTCCGTTCCCTTGAATATAAGCTTCTATACCATTTATGTGCACAATACCGCCATATCCATAAACTGCTTTCCCATTGTAATTAGCATTATAAGAACCGTCTACAAATGCATATGCCTTTGGCATAACTAGAGGCAATGTATTGGTATCCAGATGATCTTCATTAAAAAAGCTTTCTGCATTAAAGCTGTCTGTTGTCACTGGCTCATCCTGTTTCTGCTCTTTTGGTGGATTCGTTGTCTCATTTCCACCAGACTTTCCACCGTTACCAATCCATTCGAGTGCTTCTACTGCCGTTGGAAAGCTTTTAAATGCTGCATTTGGAAATCCTTTTGTCTGCTTCTCACATTCTGCCCATGTATTATATATTCCGGGATTTCTCCCTCTTAAAACTGCATATACTTTACCTTTTGCCACTCTTTTTCTCCTTACAAAATTTTTAATCTCTACTAGTTATTTATTATACAAATCAAGTTTTTTCATGTCAACATAACCCACACTTAAGTCTCCGTATTTTATGACTTCATATAAGAACTGCTTCGCAAAGTTAGGTTTTATATGATTTTTCAATGTACAGTTTGAAAATACAAAAAAACAACTCTTGGCAGGCAAAAACGCACCATCGGAATCTCCGATGATGCGTTCTGCTTCATTTATTATATGTTATTTAGATATTTAATAATTCGCTGTATGCTTTAAGTGCACCATCTGTATCGTGTGCAAGTACACGTTTTGCTAATACTTTACCAAGCTGTACACCTTCCTGGTCAAAGCTGTTGATATTCCATACAAAGCCCTGATACATAACTTTATTTTCGAAGTGTGATAATAAAGCACCAAGTGACTGTGGATTTAACTGATCACCAATAATGATGCTGGATGGTCTGCCACCTTCAAACTTCTTATTGCTGTCTGCATCATCTTTACCGCAAGCAAATGCAACAATCTGTGCTACCACGTTAGCACATAATTTCTGCTGGCTTGTGCTGTCTTCGATAACAACATCTCTGCCCATCTGGCTGTTCTTATAGCCTACAAACTGAAGTGGTACGATGTCTGTTCCCTGGTGAAGCAACTGGTAGAAGGAGTGCTGTCCGTTTGTTCCCGGTTCACCAAAGATAACCGGTCCTGTTACATAGTTAATTGGTTCACCGAAACGGTTTACAGACTTACCATTGGATTCCATATCTAACTGCTGTAAATGAGCAGGGAAACGGCTTAATGCCTGTGAATATGGAAGAACTGCTGTATCTGTATAGCCTAATACGTTACGTTCATATACACCGATTAAAGCATCTAATAATGCCGGGTTAGCAAGGATATCTTCATTCTTAGCTGTCTTATCTGCTTCTGCAGCGCCATCTAAGAACTGACCAAATACTTCTGGTCCAAATGCAAGTGATAATACTGCGCCGCCAACTGCTGATGTAGAAGAATAACGTCCGCCAATATAATCATCCATAAAGAATGCTGCCAGATAATCTGCACTCTTTGCTAATGGAGATGTTTCGCTTGTAACTGCAATCATATGT
>CAZRLE010000094.1:0-8247 GCA_964600705.1 uncultured Lachnoclostridium sp.
TCAGTTTCTAAAATTCGAATACTCTTCGGTTCTCCATAGGTAGCCACAGTAGACGAAAATACTATCTTATCAATTCCATGTTCTACCATACTCTCCAACAAAACCTCCGTTCCACAAAGATTATTGTTGTAATATTTAAGTGGATTGATCATGTTCTCACCTACCTGGGAGCTTGCTGCAAAATGAATAACTCCATCAATTTTCTCCTTGGTAAATACCTCGTCTAAGAATTTCTTATCACGGATATCACCTTCATAGAACTTTGCATTTGGATGAACTGCTTCCATAAAGCCAGTCAAAAGGTTGTCTATTACAATCACCTCATGTCCTGCGTCAATCAACTCATGAACTGTATGAGAAATAATAAAAACCTCTTATCAAACTACGGAAATCTATACGAGAACCGCTTTGATAGGAGGTTTTCTATTCTTATTTTCTTTATCACATTTTTGTTTAAGATATACTTTATTTCTTTTTTGTCAATAAATATCCAGCGCAAATTGCTGTAAATGGTGCTACCATCACCAGCCCAAAAGAACCTATTACCGTATGTATCATTTCAGCCGCTACATATTTATAATTAAAAATATGAGATAATGGTGTTCCTTGTGCCATAAACACCATGAGTAATGCTACATATCCACCAGAATATGCCAATAACAGGGTTGTGGTCATGGTTCCCATAGCTGCCCGGCCTACATTCATTCCTGATTTTATTGCTTCCATGCAAGAAATATCCGGCTTCTTATCTACAACTTCCTGCACTGCTGATGTAATATCCACAGCCAAATCCATAACTGCTCCTGAAGCTCCTATAAATATAGATGCCATAAAAATCTGGGTTAAATCCAGTGACTGGTAACCTGCATATAAAAGACTTTCTGAATATGACATTACTGCCCCATGAATTTTAAATGCATCTGTAAAGAAAATTCCCAAAATACAGGTTGTCAAAATTCCAAGAAAAGAACCTGAAATTGCAGAGAGACTTCTTCTGTCAAAACCATATACCAGAGAAATAATAATTGTAGTCAAAAATAATGTCACCAGTAATCCTATCCAAATTGGATTATAACCTTTTAAATATAAGGGAACCAAAGCCTTCCATAAGGTCAGAATTGTTAAAACAAAGGAGAAAATAGCTCTAAGTCCAGTTTTTCCTGCAAATAGCACCAGCAATAAGACAAACCCGGCTCCCATCACCGTTTCCCATGGAACACGATAATAATCAATCATAGTAACATTAGTAATTACTCTGTCCTTATGACTGACCACAACCAAAGCCTTGTCTCCAGCCTCAAAGATTTTATCCTGCTCCATAGATCCTTGGAGCCTGTTGACTCCAATCACTTCTTCACTTTTATATTCTCCATTTAACAATTTAATCTTACATCTTTGCTCTCCTGAACGTACCAGTCCGGTATCTATAATTGCCGAATTATCTGTTTCCAATACTTCTGCTACGCATCGGTCTGCTTCCTGATATTGTATCGCTTCCTCATATCCAGTTGGGAGTAATAACAATATAATAATTACAAGAACACATACAATAAGAGGTGCATTATATTTTAACTGTTCTTTCCGTTTTTCACACATTTTAATCTCCTGTTGGAATCTTTGTATCAAATCAACCAGTTTATTTTATTTTCACATTACCATTTTTTTATGCCCAATGTCCCCTGCCAATCTGCAAGGGACATTACTTAAAAATATAACTACTGGATATTTAACATATCTGCCAACTTATTGTAAACTTCTGTATTATCATAATAGCCGTCAAATACTTCTGCATTTACACCATCTGCATATACTGCAACTGGAAGTCCCGTATGGCTGTAAGATGTAAAAGATACACCTGATTTGTTATTTAAAATATGTGTAATTGTTACTGTAAGTGGCTCATAACTACCATACATTACATATTCTAACTGTTCATCTTCACCAGTTACTTTTCCTTTAACACTCTTTTTGTAAGCTACCTTTAACTGCTGTTTTTCATAAGCTGTTAATACTAATTTGTCATCTGCATCGCCTTTTGTTTTCAAACCAAATAGTTTTTCAATATCTTTTAATACCTTCTTAAAAGATGTCTTATTTTCTTTGTAAGCCACTACATAATCACTGTCATATTTAGCAAAAGAAATTTTCTGACTTTCAAGAAGTGTAAGATATGTATCATAATCTGTTCCAGCAAATCCAATTGTAAGACCACCGGTCTCATGGTCACCTGTTACAAGAATAAGTGTTTCTTCTGGATGTTCTGCTGCGAAATCAATTGCTACCTGAACTGCATCCGCTAATGCAACTGTATCATTGATTGTAGATGCTGCATCATTTGCATGACAAGCCCAGTCAATCTTTCCACCTTCACACATCATAAAGAAACCATTTTCATTATCTAATACTTCAATTCCTTTTGTTACATAATCTGCCAAAGACCACATATCATCTGTACGGTCAATCTCATAAGCCATTGCAGAAGAGTCTGCAAGATGTTCATCAATAATAACAACTTTTTCATCTGCTGCAGTTACCTTTTCTGCTTCAGCCTGTGTTTTTACTACTTTGTAACCATTTTCTTCGGCCATTTCGTAAAGATCTTTTTCCGGATTTTCTGCGTCATATCCAGTTGGTTTTAATAATCCACCACCTGCAAAATATTCAAACCCGGATTCTACCATTTCTACACCAATTTCATAATAATTGCTTCTGCTTGCCTGATGTGCATAATACGCAGCAGGAGTTGCATGATTCAGGTTAACAGAAGAAATAACACCAACCTTCATTCCAAGCTGTTCATGTACTTTTTCTGTAATTGTTTCATATTTCACTGTTCCAGTTTCATCTACATTAATTGTTCCAGAATAAGTTTTATTCCCTGTTGCTAAAGAAGTTGCTGTGGATGCTGAGTCTGGAGCAAAGGAATTACTGTCATAAGTTACAGTAGAACCTACTGTTTCAAATTCCATAAAATTTAAATATTCCGGTCCGTCTAAAATAGCACCCTGATTGTCATCAAGACTTGGCTGTGCCATGAAGTAATCTTCATCCTTTAATGCACCAAGGTAGTCTGCTGTGGACTGTACCTGTGGGTAGCTCATGCCATCACCAATAAACATAAATACATATTTAGGCACTTTTAGTTCTTCCTGATTCGTTTCTGTAGCTGTAGCAGTTTTCACTGCGTACTGGCTATCTGTTGTTCCCTGTGAACCCGCAACTGCCAGATTAGTTGCTAAAACTCCTGTTAATAATAAAGCTGCTGCTTTTTTCAGATTTTTTCTCATTTTGTAATTTCTCCTTCCAATATCCTAAAATCAAAAGTGGTTTCCTCTTCGGACATTCTTTATATTAAAGGAGTAATTTAAAATCTGATAGCAGGAAAAGGTAAAAAAATAGTAAAAGTTTTGAGAAAGAAAATCAGGAAATGTAAAACCATATTTAATTGCCTTTTTTTCTTCCCTTATCTCTCCACACTTTTTTGAAATCTCATTAACTCTTCTGTCATTTTCTTTGCCTCAAAATAATCTTGAAGCCCGTCTATTATAGTAGAAATCACATATATAAGGAAAATGCCGATTCCCACTCTTACCACAACTTCTGGTTTCTGAAAAGTCGTATCCACATCGTAAAAAGCAACCGAAAGAACACTTATCTCAATGACAATTAGTTGTAAGATTTTTCGAATCCAAAGTTCTTTTACCGTCAAATCTCTCTTTGAATACATTATAATATTAGGCAATACTCCTACAGCCCCATAAATCAAAGGTGCTTTAAAAGCTTCATAGCCAAACCGATAATCGGGTGCAAACTGCGTACCCACAACAAACATCACTACATTAATAAATGTAACTACTGTAAAATAAGTTCTAATCACATCTAATACAAATTCTTTCCCATGCATCAGGATACACCGCCCTTCAATGCTTTCTTTAATTCCGGCACATATTTTCTGGAAATAATAATTTCTTCTCCACTTTGCAATATAGCAAGAAATCTCCCATTAAAAGCCGGTTTAATGGAGTCTACTTTCATTAAATTCAGTAGAAGCGATTTAGACACGCGTAGAAAATATTTTTCTTTCAAAAGTTCTTCTAATTCATATAATTTCTGCTTTGTTTCATAAACCTGCTTTGATGTATAAAGAAATACCTTGTTATCCACTGCTTCAATATAACAGATATCCAGCACTGGTATTTCATACTGCTTACCTTCCTGTATTCCTGTTAATTGCCCTTGTCTTGTTTTAACAAAAGTAACAATTTCCCGGATTTCTTCTGTTATTTCATGACAACGGATTTCCATCTCTTCCGGCTGTTCTTTTGCAATTTTTAGTAATTTAATTTCCATCTGGCACTCCATTCATGCATAAAATCCTGCACTAATAATAGCTAATAACTTTCTTCTATTACAACAACACCTTCATCCTTTAAATAACAATTAAAATATTCAAGGATAATCTCATTCATTGTAGTAATACATTCGGTCGCATCTATTTCTCCTACTCCTAAAAATGAAGCAAGAGGTGGAGAAAGCAATGGTAAATCTGTAAAATTCATATGTCCACTGCCAACAAAATAAGTATACTTACTATCTATTGCATTTTCAAGAACCACATTGTTTACATAAAGAGCTTCTACACTGGTACTATCTAAATGATGTTCCTCATTACTGATAGAAAGTAATGGTATTGGATATGCCTCTTCATAGAATACTAATTCTCCATTCTCATAGCAAAGTTCTTCGCCAAGCATAGTTCCGTCAAGGTCAATTGCTGCATCAATATCATTTCTCGTTCTTCCTACTGTAACGCTGGTTGCACCACCAAGAGAATGTCCCATTAATCCAATTTTCTCTGTATTAATCACGGCAAGTACAATAGCTAATTCTTCTTCTATGGTCTCATCTGAAATGTACCACGTCTCTGTTGGCATCTTGTCGGTTGTAACTGCTTCTTGTACACTATCTAACACAAACTTCATATCTGCCACTCTAATATCTAACCAGCTATGGGATAACCGAAGGATTTCCTCTTCAGAAACACCTTCTTCATTAATATACATCACTTCCTGCAAGAACTCAGGGTTTACAGTAATGGTATTTCCTTCTGTATCTGTTGTAAAGAAAGAATGATATGGATGATCCAGACTTGCAACCACATAACCATGACTGGCAAGCTCCATATAGGTAGAAGTGTTGCTTTCATAGTAGCCAAAAGCCCCATGAGAAAAGATTACTAATGGAAATGCATTCTCATTCATTCCTTCTTCTGTTTCCGGATAATAGAAGTAAATTGGAACTTCTCTCTTTGACCCATCTTCTTCAAAAGTTTCCACTCGACTGTTATCAATAAGGATTGCCGATACCTTCTTTACTCCATAAGGCCCTGTTGTAGGCAATCCTGCATAATCTGTAAATAAAAGACTTGGAATTGAAGCAATTGCAATTATAAGTATAAGAATAATACCGACTGGTATAAGCCATAACTTGCGTTTCTTTTTATTTGGGGATTTTTCTTTCATATTTGTCATTATAGCCACCTATCCTTTCTCTGATAAGATGACTATAAAGGAAGAGATTTGATTTAGCAATGGGTTTGGGGGTAAGATGCATTTTGGAGAGGTGAAATGCAGAGATTAACCAAATGCGAACTCGAGATTTGCTTCGCAAATCCCTCGTGCGCGGGCTTTTCCCTATAATTAAGCAAATCAAAACCCGCTTGAGTCCAAACACTCAGCGGGTTTATCTTAATATTCTTTAGTTGATTGTATGTTATTCTTAGGCATTACATACATCATGTATTTATATTTCTTAACATTATAACTTTCCTATCTGCGCAAATTAAAAATTATCGCACATGCCAGATTAAAAAATCATTGCCAACAACAATACGAACACTGCAACACTTCCCATAAGATACATGCAGCATCCCAGACAGCCTCCGCCGTATCTTCCATAATGATGATGGTGGCGAGGTGGTGGCGGTGCATGGTGTCCTCCATGGTAATGTCCTCCATGATGATGTCCTCCGTGATGATGTCCTCCTGGTCCTCCATGATGGTGTCCTCCCGGTCCTGGTCCTCTCATATTTATCACCCTCCTTATTAAAAGTAGACTTATCACTTCTTGATGATAACATTATATCTGATTGCATTAAATAAATAAACCCTTCAAAATAGTGAAATAGAGCCTTCTATTTCGCAAGTAAGCTTATTTACTTATCTCTATACATATAAACTTTCTTTTGTTCATTCAAGCCTAAAAAAATCAAAATAAAAAATAGGCTTCGCCTACTCAACTCCCCTGCCCCTCATTCATGAGGGGTTTCTTTTTGTTTCATTTTTTTTGCATAATAGTATTATGAATATCTTACAAGAAATCTTTACTGACTATTATGAAGAAATTAAATATACTCTACATCCCAGAAAAACTGAGATGGAAAATATTGATAAGATGATTAACTGTGGCGATCCATCCTTTGATGGGGCAATGTATGCCTGCACCCATTGTGGAAATCTTAAATTTGTCCCTTTTCGCTGTCACAGTCGTTTTTGTCCTACCTGCGGTAATAAATATTCCATGGAACGCACTACCAGTATGTCTTTCAAACTGGTAAACGTCACCCATCGTCACTGCGTTTTTACTATCGACGAAAACCTCAGGGATTTCTTTTTGAAAGACCGCTCTCTTCTCAACTGTCTTTTTCATGCAGTTAACAGTGTCGTTTCCCGTATGTTCCACAAAATGAACAAATTTCCTTTTCTTGCATTCTATGGTATAATCCTCTAAAAGGAGGCTATGCACAATGAAACCAAATATCGAGGAATTACGCAAAAAATATATGGATAATCCGCCAGAAGGCATGACATCCAAGGACATTCGCTGTATGAGCGAGGATGAACTTCTGGATATGGATTATTTCTTAAATGAAGATGATTTGTTTGATGACGAGGCTGGTGTAGAAGGTTTTTACATCTTTTAACTGTGTCGCCTTGTTTTTATGCCCGCCTCCGCGCGGGCTATTTTAATTCAATCGTTCGACAAAAGTCGAACTTTCCTATTAAAAAATAAAAGGGGAGCTATCCAGCTCCCTTAATAATTTAACTTTTTTAAAAAATCAAGAGTGGAACATTTAAAACAGATGTGCCACTCTCTACAAAAGTCTTAACTTTTCAATTATGTTACATATTATATGTTTATTTAGCCAAATTGTCAATTACTTTTTTATGGAAATGGTACACTCCTACAATCTTAGTATTACTCCTAAAATACTCCTTGTGTTTTACTACACGATTATTTAGGAATTTTTGTAGTTCCTGATATCTCTTCTTTTTTGAACTTTCTGTCATAAGGCTATCATAGACGTACAACAATGTAATAAAACTGTTTGTAAATTTATCGTTTAAGTTATTCACCCTTGACGTCTTGGAAATATCAGGCATATCTGCAATAAATTTTGAAATCTCACTGTTTACCTGCTTTGTCGGTTCAATTTTCTCACTCATTTTATTTAAAATACAATTACTATGGGCAGCTGCATTTCTCATATCTCTTACTGTATTCATCAAAATATTATTAACAATCTGTACTCCATATGTTTCTTCATAAAATGAACAAAAGTACAATAAATCCCCAAATGAAATCAACTCAACAAATACCCATGCAGGAAAATATGGATAATATTTACCAATCAGGTCTTTGCAATATTCTCCAGATTTATGACTTCTTATACTTTTCAAAATTCTCAAATTATCATCTTTTGCAATAAATTTTTTAACAATATCATATCCATCTTCAGATGTATTACTTGTTATGTCATCTATAAGCCTTACTTTTATCGCATGCTCTATATCTAGACACATCTCCATTATTTTATATCGCAAGTACATATCTATTGTAGACAATTCTTGTAAATATCCAAAATCAAGTTTCTTGTATTGTCCAGCTCTTTTCCCACTATCACATTTTTCATAATTAGCCCTATATGATGCTAATTTCATATAATAATTATTTCGTTGCAAGAAAACCTTGGCATCCTCTTCTGATACTTCTTTAAAAGTAATACCTTTGTCTTTCATATGATTTATTAACTCATCTACAGTTAGTAATTTCTTCATTATACACACCCGATTCATTGTAGTATTGTTTTTATACTACCATATCAGGTGACAAAATTCTACTATTTATTACTTATTTTGTAAATAAATGAGCCAAGCGCGAACTCGAGATTTGCTTTGCAAATCCCTC
>CAZRLE010000095.1:0-8220 GCA_964600705.1 uncultured Lachnoclostridium sp.
CCTTAGGGAGCCGTCGTTACTTAGCGAATAGGCGCCCGTACTTGGCGACTATGAGGTTAGTAACGCGACGAGCTCACTAGGAGCGAAAGTCGTGTTTTGTATCATAGAGAAGGCAATTCCCTTTTTCGTAGATTTTAGAAAACCTTTTCTGGTCTAACTCGTTATTTTAAATTCTTCTGGGCGGTGGAGAGCATCAGTTTGATACGGTTCAACTGATTTACTTCCGATGCACCTGGGTCATAGTCGATGGCTACGATGTTGGATTCTGGGTGCTTGCGGCGAAGCTCTTTGATAACACCTTTGCCTACGATGTGGTTTGGAAGGCAGGCAAATGGCTGTGTACATACGATGTTTGGAGCTCCCTGTTCGATAAGCTCGAGCATTTCACCAGTTAGGAACCAGCCTTCACCAGTTTGGTTACCGATGGAAACGATTTCGCTAGCTTTCTCTGCTAAATCCCAGATGTATGCGGTAGGCTCAAAATGCTTACTTTCTACGAGAGCTTTTCGAGCATCTTTTCGCATCCATTCAAGGAATTTAATCAGCAGGTTATTGAGCTTACGTGTTTTATCACTATCACCGAGATAATCCGCTTTGAAGTTCGTATTATAACAGCAGTAAAGGATGAAGTCTGTAAGGTCTGGTACAACTGCTTCCGCACCTTCGGCTTCCAGTAAATCTACCAAATAATTGTTGGCGACTGGATGGAATTTAACCAATATTTCGCCTACAACACCGACACGTGGTTTCTTTTTGTCCGTAATAGGAAGGTTATCAAAGTCACGGACGATATCACGGCACATCTTACGATAGGTGCTATGGGACAGGAACTTCTTATCCTGTGTTAAAAAGTCGATACATTTCTGTTTCCACTGCTGGTGAAGCGCATTTGCAGAGCCAGCTTCTTTTTCATAAGGCCTCATACGATAGAGACATCTTAAGAATAAATCACCGAATTCCAACGCATATAGACCGCGCTGAATGAGCTGTGGTGTGAATTTAAATCCAGGGTTCTTCTCAAGTCCTACCATGTTAAGTGAGATAACAGGTACATGACCTAGTCCGCATTTTTCCAAAGAACGTCGGATAAAACCGATATAGTTTGATGCACGGCATCCACCACCCGTCTGTGTGATGATAATTGCGGTTTTATTCATATCGTATTTACCGGAAAGGACAGCGCTCATAATCTGACCTATTACGATAAGAGATGGGTAGCAGGCGTCATTATTTACATAGCGAAGACCGGTGTCGATACATTCTTTGTTTCCTACTTCTGGTATTACGATATTCAGTCCGCATTTGCGGAATGCAGGGACCAGTAAGTCGAAATGAATTGGTGACATCTGAGGACAGATAATGGTGTAGCCCTCAGCCTGCATTTCTTCGGTATAAATGACACGTTCATAATTTGCTGGCTGGATCTTGCGTTTCTTCTGCTGTTTTTCTTTCACACGGATAGCAGAAAGAAGAGAGCGGATACGAATACGAGCTGCTCCGAGGTTGTTTACTTCGTCAATCTTTAGACAAGTGTAGATTTTATCAGAGCCTGTCAGGATATCAGAAACCTGATCGGTGGTAACAGCATCCAAGCCACAGCCGAAGGAGTTGAGCTGAATCATATCTAAGTCATCACGCGTTTTTACATAGTTTGCAGCACTGTAAAGACGAGAGTGGTACATCCACTGGTCCATTACGATAAGTGGTCGCTCCAAATTGCCGAGATGTGAAATCGAATCTTCGGTCAGTACACAAATACCATAAGAGGTAATTAGCTCTGGAATACCATGATTGATTTCTGGGTCAATGTGATATGGACGTCCGGCAAGAACGATACCACGGCGATTGTGTTCTTCCATAAATGCAAGGACTTCTTCGCCTTTTTCACGCATTTCCATACGCACCATAGCCATTTCTTTCCAGCCTTCGCTTACGGCATTGCGGATATCGGATTCTGGAATATGAAATTCTTTCCCAAAGCATGCTACTAACTGTTCGGAAAGGATTTCCTCGCTGGTAAATGCCATAAATGGATTTAAGAATTTCACCTGTCCAGAGGTGATTTCATCCACGTTATTCTTGATGTTTTCTGAATAAGAAGTAACAATAGGACAGTTGTAGTGGTTGTTTGCATCTGGAAACTCATTTCTTTCATATGGAATCGCTGGGTAGAATATAAAGTCTACATTTTGGTGAATGAGCCATGCGATGTGTCCATGTGCAAGCTTTGCTGGGTAACATTCGGATTCACTTGGAATTGTTTCAATACCCATTTCATAAATCTTTCGACTAGAGGATGGTGAAAGTACCACAGAGTAGCCTAAGTGTTTGAAGAAGGTTGCCCAGAATGGGTAGTTTTCGTACATATTTAATACACGAGGGATTCCAACAGTGCCTCGTGGAGCCTCGCTTGGAGCCAGTGGCTCATAATCAAAGATGCGGTTTAATTTGTATTCAAAAAGGTTTGGTAAGTCTGCATTTTTACGTTCTTTCCCAAGACCACGTTCGCAGCGGTTACCTGTAATATACTGGCGATTGTCAGAGAACTTGTTGATAGTCAGCATACAGTGGTTGGTACAGCCTTTGCAACGGGTCAATTTTGTTGTATATGTAAGCTTTTCGATTTGTTCGATTGGAAGCATGGTAGTTTTATAACCAGCCTCATGTCTTTCGCGTGCGATTAGTGCTGCACCAAAGGCACCCATGATACCAGCGATATCTGGTCGTGTTACTTCAACACCAGCGATGGTTTCTAAACTACGAAGAACCGCATCGTTATAGAAGGTACCACCTTGCACAACGATGTTTTCACCCAAATCTTTTGCATCTGCAAGCTTAATAACCTTAAATAAGGCGTTCTTGATAACAGAGTATGCAAGGCCGGCAGAGATATCTGCAACAGTTGCACCTTCCTTTTGTGCCTGTTTTACCTTGGAATTCATAAATACCGTACAACGGGTACCAAGGTCGATTGGATTTTCTGCAAACAGAGCTTCTTTTGCAAAATCTGCAACCGAATAGTTCAAGGATTTTGCAAAGGTTTCAATAAAGGAACCGCAACCAGAAGAGCAGGCTTCATTTAACTGAACAGAGTCTACGGTCTGATTCTTAATCTTGATACATTTCATATCCTGTCCGCCAATGTCGAGGATACAGTCTACATTTGGATCAAAGAAAGCAGCAGCGTAGTAATGCGCTACGGTTTCTACTTCGCCATCATCCAGCATGAGAGCAGCTTTTAATAAAGCTTCGCCGTATCCAGTGGAGCAGGAGTGTACAATACGAGCATCCTTTGGAAGCTGTTTGTATAAATCGATAATTGCTTGCATAGTAGTGCCTAAAAGATTTCCGTTGTTACTGCTATAGAAAGAATATAAAAGGGAACCATCTTCGGCAACAAGGGCAATTTTGGTTGTGGTGGAGCCTGCATCAATACCAAGATAGCAGTCTCCTTTATAAGTAGACAGGTCTGCTGTTTTTACGGATTTGCTGGCATGACGTTTCTGGAACTGGGCATATTCTTCCTGAGAAGAAAAGAGTGGCTCCATACGAGCAACTTCAAATTCCATATGGATTTCGTCCGAAAGCTTTGCTTCTAAAGCAGATAAAGTTGTTGTTACATCTTCTTTGCAGTTTAAAGCAGAGCCCATAGCTGCAAACAGATGGGAGTTTTCTGGCATAATGGCATGTTCTTCATCCAAATTCAGAGTACGCACAAAGGCTGCACGAAGCTGTGAAAGGAAGTGAAGTGGACCACCTAGAAAAGCCACATGTCCGCGGATTGGTTTGCCACATGCAAGACCGGAAATTGTCTGATTTACAACTGCTTGAAAGATTGAGGCAGATAGGTCTTCGCGTGTAGCACCTTCATTGATAAGTGGCTGGATATCCGTCTTGGCAAATACACCACAACGCGCAGCGATTGGATAGAGCGCTTTGAAATTTTTCGCGTATTCGTTTAATCCGCTTGCATCAGTCTGAATGAGGGATGCCATCTGGTCGATAAAAGAACCAGTACCACCAGCACAGATACCGTTCATTCGCTGTTCTAAGCCGCCTTTAAAATAAATGATTTTGGCATCCTCACCTCCAAGCTCAATGGCAACATCTGTATGAGGAGCATAATCCTCTAAAGAGGTTGCAACAGCAACTACCTCCTGAACAAATGGTACATGAAGGTGAGAAGCAAGGGCAAAGCCACCTGAGCCGGTGATGACCGGAAACAGACTGATATTACCAAGCTTATCTTTTGCTGCGTTCAAAATGGAAGCAAGAGTTTCCTGAATATTGGCATAATGTCTCTGATAATCAGAGAATAATATTTGATTAGCAGCATCAAGTATTGCTATTTTGACGGTTGTAGAACCAATATCAATACCAAGAGTCGTTGCGTTAGTTGGTTTATGTTCTGGCATTATGCATATCTCCTTTAAAACATTTGTATTTATGCAATGGTTTTCTGAGCTTTAAGCAGAGAAAAAATAATGGTTTATCAAATGGTGTCAGATGGTATAAAAAAACATATTAAATTATTATAATTATGTAGACAAAAGTATGCCATAAAAATTACGTTAAAATAAGTAGGAAAATCTAAAAAAAATGTGAAGACTATAAAAAACATATTTTGTATATTAGAAAAATAATGTTTCCATTTTGAAAAACGAGAATATACTAATAATAAAAGAAAACAGGTGCATAAAGATGAATAGTGAATATTGTGAAGGAAGAGTACACGTCATAGAAGAAGGGGATACATTATACCAGCTTAGCAGAAGATATAATGTACCTCTTGCACTTATTCTGCGTGCAAATCCAATTTCAGATGTATATAACTTACAGGTGGGGGATGAAATCTGTATTCCTATGAATGTAGGAATGCCGCCAGAAAGACCACCAATGCAGGGAGGCAGACCATCAAGACCTGGTGTACCTGACAGACCAATTACGATGCCACAGTTTCCTAATCTGTATATGTATAAAGTGACAGAAGATGACTCTATGGAGGATATTTTAGATGAGTTTGAAATAAGTTTAGAAGATTTATTAAAATTTAATGATTTGGAAGATATTATGCTTTTGCCGGGAACAATAATAAAAGTGCCACTTCGCAGACAAAATAATGACTAAATCAGGAATTGGAATAAATTTGACAAAATGCTAAGAAAAAGCATATAATTTAGGATACAAGTAACAGGTGCCGATACTATGGTTATTGTTACTTGTATCGGTATGATAAGAGTACTGAGCGATTGAGATGAAAGAGGTTGGAAAAAATGAAGTTTTTGAATACTTTAGAAAGAAAATATGGCAAATATGCCATACATGGTTTTATGCGTTATATTGTGGTTATCAATGTCGTAGGGGCTATGATAGGCGTAATGATGCCAGAGTTATATTATGAGTATCTGAATTTGGATATTGGTCTTGTATTAAAGGGACAGGTTTGGAGATTATTTACTTATATTCTGGCACCGGGGCTAACAAGGGCAAGCCTGGTTAATCCAATGAATATGATTTTCTTTGCCTTAGAAGTATACCTATATTACTGGATAGGAAGTGCGCTAGAGAATCAGTGGGGAGCGTTCCGATTTAATTTATACTATATTTCGGGATACTTATTAAATATTGTGGCATCTGTAATTTTGTATTTTGCATTTCATGTCGGATTTCCGATTGGATTAAGTTACATTAACCAGTCCTTATTCCTTGCATTTGCAGCACTTTATCCGGAAATTCAGCTGCTGTTGTTCTTCATTATTCCTGTTAAGGTAAAATGGCTTGGAATTTTCTATGGTGGTATTTTAGCTTATAATGTATTGTTATGCTTTATGGGTGGACAGCTTGCAATGGGAATGGCAATCCTGGTTTCTATGGCAAACTTTTTGATTTTCTTCTTCTACACAAGAAATTATGCCAGAGTTTCACCAAGACAGATGAAACGAAGAGCAGAGTATAAGAGGGAAGTGAAGAAGGCAGTGACAATTACAAGACATAAGTGTGCAATTTGCGGAAGAACAGAATTAGATGACGAAAATTTAGAATTCCGTTTTTGTTCTAAGTGTGATGGCAATTATGAGTATTGTATGGAACATTTATATACACATGAGCATGTGAAAAAGGTTGTGGAATTTAAGAAATAGGACAAGTTTAGATAGGATTTTGGGTGCATTTATGATAAAATGGTCTGGTAAGTTATATATGGATGAAAAAATTGAAAAAGAACCGGATAAGTGGAAAAGACGACTGGAGGAGAATAGGCTTTCCTACAGTTTGTTCTGCATTGCATTGGCATCCAATGAAAAGAACTTGTTTGATATTATGAATTGTAATGAGTTATGGTTTCAGCATTATCGCAAAAATGACGTTTATGTAGTGGGTCTTGCATCAGATAAGGGGAATGCTGTTAAGCTGGTAGAGAATATCATACAAGACGTATATAGTGAAACGGGAGCGTTTGAAGTCAGAGAATATTTTGAATTTCAGGAAGGTTAGGGCGTGAAGAATTGCTGCATATCATTTTGACCATATTGAAGATAATAGGGATTATTCTTGCAGCATTGCTTGGATTGCTGCTGGCGGTTATTTTAGTTGTATTGTTTGTTCCAATCGGCTATGATGCACGAATTGACAACAGAAAAGACCTTCTTGTGAAGGCGAATGGATGGTGGCTGTTCCATGCACTTCATATCTCCTTTTATATGGATGGGATACCATCGGAAGAAAAGGGCAATGCACCGGTAGTTAAGGTGAGGATATTTGGGATTCCAGTACTGGATACCGGTAAGAAGAAGGAAGAGAACATAGAGAAAAAGCCAGAACGGAGTCATGTAAAGAAGACAGGAGCCGAAATGGCGCAAAAATCAGTAAAGAACCCCAATTCTCAGGGAGAATCTACGATTGTAGAAGAGGTGGAGTCAAAACCACAGTTGACAGTACAAGAGATTTCTGCAAAAGAAGAATCTGTAAAAAAGACGCCTGTAAAGGAAGAACCGCCTAAGAAAGTGGAAAAAATACAGCCAGAGCAGAAGAAGACAGAAATTAAGAAGAAAACAGTAATTAAGGCAAAAGAGTCGAAACCAAAAGTTTCTGTAATTGATAGAATAAGAAGTTTTGTAGATAATATAAGGAAGAAGCTACAGAATATAAAGGATACCAAGAGTAAGCTGGAAGAAAAGCTTGCGATTTTGAAGCACTTTATTCAGAACGAAGAGAACGTGAATGGAATTAAGAAAATTTTTCATTCAATAAAGCGTGTTTTAAAGCATCTTCTTCCTAATAAGGTAAAGGGACATGTACAGTTTGGTTTAAATGACCCTTGTGCAACTGGACAGGCACTTGGAGTCATTGCAATGCTATATCCTTATTATGGAAAGAGCCTTACAATAGAACCTGATTTTACAAAGCAGGTGCTGGAAGGAGATGTATATCTGAAAGGATATATACAGGTATTTACATTGTGTATCATTGGTATTAAATTATTAATAGATGCGAATTTTAAAAAATTGATTAAGAACTTTAAAAAATTAAAGGAGGAATTATAGGTGGCAGAAAACAACAATTTTAGCTCAAATGTAGAATCATTATTCAAAGGGATGGATTCATTCCTTACTACAAAGACAGTAGTAGGTGATGCAATTCAGGTACAGGATGGAACCATTATTCTTCCGTTAGTTGATGTAAGCTTTGGTGTTGGTGCAGGTGCATTTGGTGATGACAGCGCAAAGAAAAATAATGCAGCAGGTGCTATGGGTGGTAAAATGACTCCAAGCTCTGTTTTGGTTGTAAAGGATAATTCAGTTCGTCTGGTGAATGTAAAGAATCAGGATGTAGTAACTAAGGTTCTTGATATGGTGCCTGACCTGATTGATAAGTTTGTGAAAACAGATGATTCAAAGCATGGAGAGAGCAAAGAAGTGCAGGATATAATCGATTCTTTAAGTGAAGAAGAAGTGTAGATAAGCCATATTTTGTAGTTTTTTGAAATTTTTTTGAAAAAAATACAAAATGTGCTTGCATTCTTTCTATCTTTCTGATAGAATGTTTTTGTTTGATGTATGGAATCCATACAGTATGTGGATAAGGAGGTGCTTTTCGATGGCTAAATGTGCAATTTGTGAAAAAGGTGCTCACTTTGGAATTAAAGTAAGTCACTCACATAGAAGAAGCAATAAAATGTGGAAATCTAATGTAAAATCTGTTAAAGTGAAGGTTAACGGTGGA
>CAZRLE010000096.1:0-8200 GCA_964600705.1 uncultured Lachnoclostridium sp.
TATGTGATAAAACAGGTTTTGCACTTTGGGCAGAAATTCCATTTATCTCTAAATTCATTCCTAGCAAGGAAGCTTACGAAAATACAATCAGCCAGATGAAAGAGCTGGTTGCACAGAACTACAACCATCCATCTATCTTCTTCTGGGGAATTAGTAATGAAATTCTTATCGGTGCAGACAACGAACCACTTCGTAAGAATTTAAGAGATTTACACGCATTGGCAAAAGCAATGGACCCAAGCCGTCTTACAACACTGGCTCAGGTTACTATGACACCGATGGATTCTGAACACAACTACATTACAGATATCGTAAGCTACAACCATTATTTCGGATGGTACTTCGGTGAAGCTGCTCAGAATGGTCCATGGCTTGACAAATACCATGAAATCAACCCAATGATTCCTCTTGGTGTATCTGAATACGGTGCAGAAAACATCGTTAAATGGCATTCAGCAACTCCAATGAATCATGACTACACAGAAGAATATGCAAGTCAGTATCACCATGATATGCTTAAGACATTTGCAACACGTCCATATCTGTGGAGCACACATGTATGGAACTGCTTTGATTTTGCAGCAGATGCCCGTGATGAAGGTGGCGTGCAGGGTATGAACAATAAAGGTCTCATTACATATGACCGTTCTCTTAAGAAAGATGCGTTCTATATTTACAAAGCATACTGGACAACAGAACCTTTTGTATATGTAGCAGGAAGACGTTTTGCAGACCGTGCTCCAGAAGAAAGAACAGTCAGAGTATACACAAACTGCGATAAAGTTACATTACTTGTAAATGGTGCAGAAGTAGCAACAGTAGATGCAGTAGACCATGAAGCAGTATTTGAAAACGTTCCATTAAACGATGGTGCAAACACAGTTACAGCAAAAGCTTGTGACGTAGAAGATACAATCACATTAAATGGCGTTGCAGAACACAATCCGGAATATACATTACCAGACATCGCAGCAGCAATGGCAGCAGGTAACTGGTTTGATGATATCGCAGATAATGAAGAAAGTGAAGAAATTGAAGTTATCGATGGATACTATTCTGTCGAAGACACAGCAAAAGTAGTTCTTGATAACGAAGAATGTATGAAGATTGTAAAAGGCTGGCTTATGACTCAGGGTAACTTAACACTTGCATCCATGCTTACGACTATGAGAGATATGATGGGATTCCGTAAGCTCTCCGAGACTTTTGATAGTTTTGGAAAACCATCACAGAAAGAAATGGCTAAGCTGAATAGACAGTTGAATAAGATTAAGAAATAAGCATGAACGAAGAAAATACTTGCATAGTCAGATTTTTTATGCTAGAATACCCTTCGTTTGACACTTTAAAATATAATATGCTTATATAAGTCCATGATTGGATGGATGTTTCTACAAACTACCGTAATAGTTTTGCTATAAGTCTCTTTTAGAAGATAAGGCAGCTATTACGGTAGTTTTTTATGAAAATGGAGGTAAGATATGGAAGTAAATCAGGAAAGTCAAAGTCTTGGTCAGGAGAAGATATCTAAGCTTTTGCTTAAATTTTCAATTCCTTGTGTTACGGGACTGCTAATTAGTGCGTTGTATAATATTGTTGACCAGATTTTCATTGGGAACAGTGAACTTGGATTCCTTGGAAATGCTGCTACAGGTGTGTCGTTTCCGGTAATCTGCATTGCGAATGCGTTTGCTTGGTGTGTAGGTGATGGAGCAGCTTCTTATTTAAGTATCTGTGCCGGACGTAAGGACTCCGATAGTGCACACAAATGTGTGGGTACCGGAATTACGGCTACTTTTATCATCAGTATGGTGTTAATGCTGATTTGTGAATTGTTTGCGGTTCCACTTATGTCTATGTTTGGGGCATCCAGTCAGACACTTGGTATGGCGGTGGAGTATTTCCGCATTGTTGCAGCGTTTTTCCCATTTTATTTATTGCTGAATGTAATGAACAGTATGATTCGAGCAGATGGAAGTCCTTCCTATGCGATGGCGGCGATGCTGGTTGGTGCTGTTATTAATATTATTTTGGACCCTGTTTTCATTTTCCTTTTAAAATGGGGAATTGCTGGTGCTGCATGGGCGACAGCCATTGGTCAGGTTGCATCTTTCATTGTTTGTGCGGTATACTTCTTTAAACCAAAGACATTCCGCTTAAGTAAACGCAGCTTTGTTCCTGATATGGCTGTACTGCGTAACTTAATTTCTCTTGGAGCAGCAACCTTTGTAACACAGATTTCCATTGTTGTGCTTTCATTAGTAAGTAATATGACTCTTGCACACTATGGCGAATTGTCTAAGTATGGTCCTGATATCCCGCTTTCCGTATTCAGTATTCAGACAAAGGTATACACCGTAGTTTGTAATATTGTAACTGGAATTGTTTTAGGTGGGCAGCCGATTTTTGGATACAATTATGGTGCAAGAAAAATGGACCGTGTGAGAGAAGCATATTCACTCGTTCTTCGTTCAACATTGATTGTTGGTGTGGCTGCCGTACTGTTATTTGAGCTGTGGCCACAGGGAGTAATCGCAATTTTTGGTTCTGGAAATGAATTGTATCAGGAATTTGCTGTAAAAACCTTCCGCATTTATCTGTCATTAACAGTGATTACCTGTCTCGTTAAGATGACAGCCGTATTTTTCCAGTCCATTGGAAAATCCGTTCATGCGGTAGTTGCCTCTCTGATTCGTGATATCGTATGCTTTACACCATTAGCATTGATTTTACCAGCCCTTTTAGAGAAGAAAACTCCAGGAACTGGTATTTATGGTATTTTGTATGCCGCACCTATTTCAGACTTAGTAGCAATTGTTGTAGTTCTTGGTCTGACAATCCCATTCTTCCGTGAATTGAAGAAGATGGAAAAGAACGAGCCTGCTACTCATGGAACTATCAAGCCTTCCAAGCCGGGAACAATTATTACCATTGCGAGAGAGCATGGAACTGCAGGTAAGCAAATTGGTGCACAGGTGGCACAGTGCCTTGGTATTCCATTCTACTATAAGGAAATGACCGCACTTGCAGCACAGGAAAGTGGTTTGGATAAAGAGTTTATTTCCGGGCTCAATGAAGACAGCCCGAATATCTTATACGACCTGTATTTGAGTACAAATGTGGTACAGCGCGCGGTGATTGCGCAGGAGCAGGTTATCCAGGCGATTGCAGATAACGGAAGTTGTGTTATCGTTGGCAGGGCTGCGGATTATGTGCTTCGAGATTATGACAATGTACTTCGCGTATTTATTTACGCACCAAAGGAGTATCGAGTTTCTAAACTTATGGAAATGTATGGTGACAGTGAAGAGGATGCTTTGCGTAACGTTCGTCATTCGGATGTGGCAAGAGCCGGTTACTATCGTAATATTTCCGGACAGAATTGGGGAGAATCGCATAACTACAATCTCTGTCTGGATGCGTCTATGGGAGCAGAGGCTTGTGTTGAATTGATTTGCAATGCATGTAAGAATTTTCATGGCAATAGTTAAGTTAATAAGGTAAAAAGTATAGGCTTGTTATTTATAGTTTGTTTAAAACTAAAAATAACAAGCCTATTGTTATTGGGTAACTATTTTAGAAAAGAGCTGTAATTCTGTCTGTCATCAATGATTATTCGATTTCCTTCAATAATTCTTCTCCAGATATTCCATACAGCTTTGCTAATTTTATCAGATTGGAAGTGCTAGGGTCGGAGGTTCCGTTCTCCCATTTACTGACTGCCTGTCTTGACACGCCCATTGCTTCTGCAACAAATTCCTGTGTCATATTACAGCTCATGCGGTGGGTTTTTAATGCTTCACCCAAAGATTTTTTGACAATAGCATCTTCTTTTCTGGTGTCAAAAGATTTTAAATATTTTATCAAGGCTTTTACTGCCAAAACCATTAAGGCAATAAATAAGCAAAAGGGAATAAGGTAGAAAAATACCATCATGAGAAATGCTATAATTGTAAAGCTGCTGTCGCCGGTGCCAGCAATATGGTTTCCATGCTGTGCAAGAATCATTGTCATAATAATAATCTCCTTTTATATGTAATATTTTGTGGTTATAGCATAACAAATGGCTGCAGTTGCAGCCACCAATTATCACGCAACTTTTGGTTGCATGGCGTAAAATCAAGGGTTTGGAATTAGATGAATGTAAGTATATCTTCTACCTGTTCTGCAATATATTTTGCCCCGGCAGTTTCTAATTCTTCTCTATCTCCATAACCGAATAATACACCAATACAATCCAAGTCATTTTCTTTTGCACCAAGGACATCGTGTTTTCTGTCCCCTACCATAATAACGTCTGTCTTATCTGTGATACCACAGCTTTCCAGTGCATAAGCAATCACGTCACCCTTTTTGGTTCTGGTTTCATCAAGGGTTGCACCTGCTACAAAATCAAAATACTTAAATAAATCAAAATGTTTCAGAATAATAATAGCAAATTCTTCTGGTTTGGAGGTGGCAAGAACCACTTTTTTGCCGGAGTTTTTGAGAGTTTCAAGCATTTCTACTACACCAGAATATACTTCATTTTCATAAATTCCCTTACTTCTAAAATATTCGCGGTAATACGTTAATGCTTTCTGGCAGTCTTCTTCCGAAAATCCATAATATTCAGCAAAAGAATCCAATAATGGTGGTCCGATAAACTTGTAAAGTTCACTGCGGTCTGCCACTTCAATATTCCATTTGGAAAGGGCATAAGCAACGGAATTGGTGATTCCAATACCTGGGTCGGTTAAAGTGCCATCTAAATCAAATAATATCGTATTATACATGGGAAATCTCCTTTAATTTGTGCCGTATTCTAAAGATGTAATCAGTATGTCACATCATTTCGATATTGATTAGAGTATACCATAATTTGAAATACAAGTATATAGTGTAGAACTTAATTGAAGAAATTTGGCTTTTATGTTAGTATTGTTATGTGTAAATGTTCAGAGCCAACACAAAGTGTTTTCGAGGTTGGCTCTGAATAGTTACGTTATGTTATGAAAAGGGATATATCAGACAGTATAAGGAGAGCGGGGTGGCGCCATGAAAGGTTCTTTATTAAAGAAATATATTTTCTGCTATATTATAATGGCAATCTCCATGTTTGCCATTCTGAATACTTATGGTTTAAAGCGTATTTATGATGGTCTGATTGCAGAAAAGCAGGATATTCTCTATGAAGAAGCGGAGCTGATTTCTAATGAATATGTTAGTAATTATTTTATGGAAAAGCTTTCCCTTAACAATCTTTCTATCCAGTTAAAGACCATTGATACCTTTTTAAATACTCAGATTTGGATTGTACAGACAGATGGCAATGTAATTATGGATACAAGAAACTACAGCATAGCCAAGAAAAATTTTAATATTAACGAATATGATGCAGAATTTCTCGGAAAGACCTTTTCACAGTCAGACAAATTTCCTTATCTCAAAGAGGAAATGTTAAGTGTTATTTACCCTGTGACAACTAATTACGAAACTAAGGGGTATATTGTTATGCATACCTCTTTAGCGGATATTAGTAAGGATATTATCTATTATACGGATATGATTAATATCAGCTTTATTTTATTCCTTTTGGTTATGTTTGTGGTATTCGCTTATATTTATTATATTACGGTAAGACCGGTAAAGCAGCTGATTGAAGCCGCACACCAATATTGCGATGGGAATGAAGCTTATGAATTAAAGGTACATTCCAATGATGAATATCTTGATTTGGGAGATTCCATTCAGTATATGGCGAGCCGACTTACTAACTTAAATGAATATCAGAAGAAATTTATTGCGAATATTTCTCACGATTTCCGTTCGCCTCTTACTTCTATTAAAGGCTATGTGGAAGCCATGCGTGATGGCACCATCCCAGTGGAGATGCAGGATAAATATTTGGGAATTATTTTATTTGAGACAGAGCGTCTTACAAAGCTGACTTCCGGACTTTTGGAGTTAAATCGCTATGAAAATAAAGATGTATTTTTAGACATTACTTCTTTTGATATTAACGCAATTATTAAGCAGACAGCCCAAAGCTTTGAGGGAAGTTGTCTGGATAAAGATATCAATATTAACCTGGTATTTTCCTCTAAGGAGTTGTATGTAGATGCGGATATGGGTAAAATCCAGCAGGTATTATATAACTTAATGGATAATGCTATCAAATTTAGTAACCCAGATTCTTCTATTAAAATTAGTACGGAAACGAAAGGCGGCAAAGTCTTTGTATCGGTAAAAGATTATGGCTGTGGCATTCCAAAAGAAAGTCAGTTGAAGGTATGGAACCGCTTCTATAAAATAGACAGCTCACGAGGCAAAGATAAGAAAGGAACCGGACTGGGACTTTCCATCGTAAAAGAAATTATCAATGCCCATAAAGAAAATATTAACTTAACAAGTACAGAAGGGGTGGGAACGGAGTTTACCTTCTCCTTACCTAAAACAAAATAGTGAGTAAAAAATATAACACCACAAATCCTTTAAAAGGAAATGTGGTGTTGTTTTTGGTTTTTTTAAAGTATTATTAGGGGAAGTCGAAATTGTTTAGGGATTATCTCTTTACCTCAAACTTATATCCGATACCCCATACGGTTGCAAGTCCCCAGCCTTCGTGGTCTTTGATTTTCTCACGGAGACGTTTGATGTGAACGTCTACGGTTCTGGTATCTCCCATATATTCATAGCCCCAGATGTGGTCTAAGAGCTGTTCTCTTGTAAATACCTGATTTGGATGGGAAGCAAGGAAATAGAATAATTCCAATTCCTTTGGAGGCATTTCTATCGTTCTGCCTTCGTAGGTTACCGCATAGTTAGATAAATTCACAATTAAATCAGGATATTCAACAAATTCGCCGGTCTGTACAGGTACTTCTGGTGTAGTGGTTGTCACTACTGGTTCATGGAAACGGCGAAGAACGGCTTTGACACGGGCAACCAGCTCCTTGCTGTCAAATGGTTTGTTCATATAGTCGTCTGCGCCTAATTCCAGACCAAGCACTTTATCGAATACTTCTCCTTTGGCAGAAAGCATAATAATAGGCACATTAGAGGTCTTTCGGATGGTGCGGCACACTTCGTAGCCGTCAATGCCCGGTAACATTAAGTCTAATAAAATCAGGTTTGGCTGATAAAGCTGAAATTGCTTCAGTGCCTCTTCCCCATCATTTACAATTAAGGTATCAAAACACTCTTTGATTAAATAGAGTGAAATGAGTTCTGCGATATTAGAATCGTCATCTACGATTAAAATTTTCTGTTTGGTTGCCATAATATAATCCCCCTAAATTCGTTATAATAGTTTAGCTGGTTAGCTTGGATTTGCAGCCAGACTATTATTTGAAGTCCACAATGGTTACACCCTGGTCGCCCTCTCCAAAGGTTCCGAGGCGGTAAGACTTCACATATTTTGTTTTCTTAAGATGTGTATGAACGGCATTTTTAAGAGCACCGGTGCCTCTTCCGTGAATAACGGTTACCTGTGGAAGGTGGGCAAGGTAAGCATCGTCTAAATATTTATCCAGTTCAAATAATGCTTCATCAACAGTCTTTCCAATGAGGTTGATGGAAGTGCTGATGTTAGCGGATTTATCCATTTTAATCTTACCGGTACCGGTCTTTTTGATGTTGTTAGGTCCGGTAATTACTGGTTCATCAATTAATTCTAAGTCGCTTATATTCACCTGAGAACGTAAAATACCCATCTGCACATACAAATCACCTTTGGCATTTGGAAGTGTACTGACAGTACCCTTTAGATTCATGCTTAATACACGAACGGCATCGCCAATCTTAAAGTCAGAAGCTTTGTGCTTTTTACCAGGTTTTGCAGATTTAATAGCAAGTTTATCCTGGGTGCTTCCTAATTTGTCACGGAGAGCAGCACGTTCTTTTTCCATTTCTTTGTTCATATCAGCGTCTTTAATCCACTTATTATATTTGCGGATGGATTCGTCAGCGTAATCTTTAGCCTGTTGAATAATATCTCTTGCTTCTTCGTTGGCTTTTCGTAAAATACGTTCTTTTGCAGAATCAATTTTCTCATTTTTGGTCTTTAACTGTTCCTTCAACCCCGCAATTTCTTCTTTGTAGCGAGCAATTTCTTCACGTTCCTTTTCGATGATGACGCTGTTTTCTTCTAAGTCTCTGATAACGTCCTCAAAGGTCTGGTCATCCGAACCAATGCGGTTCTGCGCATCCTCAATCATGA
>CAZRLE010000097.1:0-4999 GCA_964600705.1 uncultured Lachnoclostridium sp.
ATAAGCACCTGCATTCATGAAGAATGGAGATTTTCTTCCGCTTTTTAAAGTGAATTCACCAAATTTTAAAACATCACTTTCTACCATGAAATCGATAAACTCCTGTTTGTACTGTTCCATATTCCTTAACCTCCTATGTATGATTTTCTGTACAATAATTATCTCGATACATTCTAACATATTGGGTAAGAATTTTCAATGTTTACATTTTTACAATTTTGAAAGTTTTTCATAAGTTTTTGTAGAGGTTAGTATAGGAAATTTGGCAAAAGGCACAAAAAAATAAAATTGGGTATTTACAAATTGGAAATAATAGGATATTATAGTCTCATTGAAATACAGATAAACTCTTTTATCGAAGTTGTCAGTGAGACAACATCTTAATTATCTTTTGATTCTAATTTGTTTTTCATGTATTTCATAATCCGGATTATTACAACTTAAAAGAGGAGGAATCTAGGTGAAGATTGCTTTTTGGAGCAATGCACATGGAAAAAACGGGGTAACCAGTAATCTTGCGTGTATCAGCGTAATGGAAATATTGGGAAAACAACGAAAAAATGTTTTGTTAGAGAATCATTTTAGTATTAACAATCTAGAAACAGTTCTAAATCAGGAAATGTCTAGAAATAGACTAAATGAGTATAATTTCTATAATCAGAAGGGGATTGAACATCTGATACGCAAAATTCGTTCCGGTTTTTCTTTGGAAAATGCAGTAAGTAACAGTGTTATGACATTTATGGAGGATAAAATTAATTATCTTCCACAAAATTATCTGATGAATCAGGAGGTGTTTGATTATGAGTTTAATCAGGTTGTTAATCCTATGTTTGAACTTTTAGAGCAATTTTGTGACACTATCTATATAGACACGGCAGTAGGTAATACATTAAGTTCTAAAGTGATTTTAGAGGAAGCTGATTTAATTGTTGTAAATTTAAGTCAGAACCCATACATTCTGGATGATTTCTTTGAGCATTACCAGTCTTTAATGAATAAATCTGTTTATCTTCTTGGCAATTATACGCCGGAATCAAAGTATACCAGAGGATACATTTTAAGAAAATATCATATTCCAAGAGAACGTATTGCAACTATTCCTTATAATGTGGAATTTCGCAATGCACTTAATAGTGGGAGTTTAATCTCTTTTTTAAATCAGAATTATCAATGTAAGAGAAAAAACGAAAATTATTATTTTATCAGAGAAGTAAAACGTGCTGTAGAGATGATAGAAAGTTATAGAAAAACAGAAGAGGTGACTGCATGACAATAGAGGGACTAAAAGAAGAAGTTATCAGTACCTTTTCACAGATTTTAAGGGAAAATCCTTATGATGGAAACTTGAATCAAAGACAGGTGGAAGAGCGAATAACGCACAAGAAATTGCTACGAAAGGCATTGAAAAGCTGTGCCTATGGGGATAAACATGCCAAGTTGTATGTAAAAGATTATATCAAGGACTGCATGCTAAGGAAAGGACTGGTAAGCAGGGGAAATATTGATGAAATAATTCCTTTTGACACGGTTTCAGAGCTGTCTGCACAGGATAAGTTTGGAATTTTGCTGTATCAGTACGAGGAAGAATATGGTAGTGAAGGTCTGGAACAGTTGATTATTCAGTATGGTCTGGATTTACCTAAAAAGGATAAAAATGGAATGTCTTTCTACGAAATTGATGAGGATGACATGGATACTGTTTATGAACAGGAAGCACACAGAGCCTTGAATTTCAATGATAAGCTTAATATTCTCACACAGCGTGTGTATGAGCTTTATAAAGGAAATGGCGTGATTGATCAGATTCGTGACATGAAAATTGACGGAATCAGTGTAGGGGTATCAGGTGTACCGGAAAATTTTACATGGAATGCAGAATTTGATATTACAGAATTTCCGCCGGCACATGACAGTGTATGGATATTTTTCCAGGGAAAATCCATTTATCTATCTTTTCTACGATTTGGAAGCAGTAAAGAAATGATAAGGGTTTGTCGTAACAGCTATCGTTATAACAACCCGGGGCAATTATCACAGATGAGGGGATATCTGATTACAGAAGGCTTTGATGGGGCAAGAATTGCAGTGGCAAGACCCCCGTTTTCAGAAAACTGGGTTTTATTTATCCGCAAATATGATACCGTTCAAAAAGAAGAGATTGAAAATATCATTACGGATCAGGGGAAAGAATTACCAATTGAACTGATAAGATGGCTGATTAAGGGGTGTCAGATTACAGGAATTACGGGAGAACAGGGAGTTGGCAAAACTACACTTCTTATGTCAATTATTGGATTTATCAATCCATCTTATAATCTGCGAATTCAGGAGCTGGCTTTTGAATTACAGCTTCGAAAACTTTATCCCAAAAGAAATATCGTGACATTTAAAGAAACCAATTCGGTCTCAGGAGAAGACGGTTTAAACTTTATAAAGAAAACGGATGGAAGTGTGACTATTCTTGGAGAGGTGGCAAGCAATGAAGTGGCAAGCTGGCTTATTAGCACTTCACAGGTAGCATCTTTATTTACCCTTTTTACACATCATGCGAAGACAACAAAGGATTTAATTATTTCAATGCGAAACGCACTGCTCTTAAAAGGGGGATTTCAGAATGAAAGAGTTGCCTTGGAGCAGGTGGTAGATGCGATTCATTTTGACATTCATTTAAAGAAAGACAGTTCTGGACATCGTTATATTGAAAGAATAACAGAAATTGTACCGGATAAGGGGGCGGTATTTCGTAGAATTTATGGCGGCGAAGAGAAAAGTGCATTCGAAATAAGAGACCTGGTTGTATGTGAAAATGGAGTGTATCAGTGGAAAGATAGGATGAGTAAGCTGGGAATTGAACGAATCTTAAGCACGCTGACTGAACAGGAGAAGAAGGAATTTATAGAATTTATTGGGGAAGGGGAATAGGTTAAAACAGATATGAGAAGGAAGGCTTTTTGGGAACGAATACAATTAAAGCTTTATAAATGGATAAGCAGTTTCTCCTTAACCAAGCATCTTGTACGGAGTATACGGACAAGATATTCTATCTTAAAACCCCTTTCAGAAAAAGGTGTAATTCTTGGAACTATGAAGATATGCAATTTATGCATGGTTGCGGTGGGGCTGTTGACAATATTTTTATTTTCCTTGAAAGGTGCATCCATGTATACCTATATGGTTTACTTTTCCTTATTTTTTATGATAACAGGACAGATTATTTATGGGAGTCTTTGGAAGGAAGAGTATAGGCTTCTTGTGCAGTTAGAAAGGTATTTGGAGGATGTACGCCATTATTATCAGGCAGGAAGTATGGTAGAAGAGGCACTTATTGATTCGTTGGAGGAGGCACCATATGAGATTTCTCTTCATATACAACGTGTCTGCGAGGTTCTTACTTTGGAAGAGGAAGAGGTGGAGAATTATAGGGAAATTGCTCCTAACAAATTTTTCAAGGTGTTTCTTGCATTATGTCAGATTACGATGGAGTATGGTGATACAATAAAAGAAGGGAAGTCGTTGTTTCTTGCTAATTTGAATCATCTTCGTGGAGAGATACAGATAGAGTTATTAAAGAGGGACAAAATTCGTTACACATTCTCAGGACTCATTATGATTACAGTTTTGCCGGTATTTTTCTTAAAGGTGATAGAGGAATGGAGTATATCGAACCTGCCAGAGTTAGGAAGGTATTATGGTGGGAAGTATGGCATATTGGTGTCGGTTGCAATTTTTCTGACTACTATTTTTGCCTATGCTTTAATCCGAACTTTAAGGGAGGAACAAAAGGTAATAAAAACAGAGCATTTTATCCTAAAAAGATTGATACAGATGCCTTTTGTGAAAAAAAGATTAGAAAACTATTTTTTTCAATATCCGGGAAAAGTCAGAAGACTGGAACGATTGCTTTTGGATACGGGAAATGAGATTACGATTAGTGAATTTATAGTGCAGAAGGTACTTTTGATGGTAGTTACAAGTTTAATCAGCCTTTTTATCTGTTTTAATATTTCAATAACCGAACGTCAGAATGCTATTTATCAGGTTTCAGATTTTCAGGGAGTGACCTTGGTGAATCAAAAAGAGGAAATGGAAGCGTATCGCGAGCTGATTAAAAAATATGTACTGTGTTACAAGGATGAGAAAGATTTGCAAAAACTGGAAATATGGCTTGAGGCTGCATTAATTGAATGTGAGGCAGTTACGGGGGAAAGTGTAAGCAAGGTTTTATGCAGTGAAATCATCAAACGAATTGAACGCTACCAGGATGGAGCTTTCAAATGGTATTATGCTCCACTAAGTGCCATGGCGGGTATCTTGATTTCCTACAGCCCTATGTTAATTCTGGAGATAAGACGGTATTTTTTAAGGGGGGCTAAAGAGGATGAGGTCATGCAGTTTCAGACCATAATTGTAATGCTTATGTATATTCCTCGTATGAATGTGGAAATGATTTTGGAGTGGTTGGAAAGCTTTGGTACGTTTTTTGAAGGGGCACTGATGGAATGTGTGGATATGTATTCTTTTGACAGTGAAAGAGCGTTGCTTGAATTAAAGGAAAAAGTGAATTTTCCACCTTTTATCCGTATTGTGGAAAGCTTGCAGGCTTGTGACAGAGTGGGGGTGGAGCTGGCATTTGAAGAAATTGCAGTTCAAAGAAGTTATTTCTTAGAAAAAAGAAAACAGGATAATGAAATGCAGATTTCAGAAAAAGGAGCCTTAGGAAAAGTAATTGCTTATATGCCAATGACTCTGGTAATTGGATTATATCTGATTGTGCCATTTGTACTGGAAAGTCTGGCACAGTTAAATGGCTATATGAGCCAGATTGAAATTTTTTAAATTGGGAGGATTTTAGTTATGGAAAATAGTTTAAAAGGATTATTACTGGCGGCAGGAACTATTATTACCTGCATTATTATCGGACTGGGATTTTATATTGCAAGGGAAGCACGTGATACGGCGGCAAACGGAGCAGGACAGATTAGTAGGTTGAATGCCG
>CAZRLE010000097.1:5009-8071 GCA_964600705.1 uncultured Lachnoclostridium sp.
CGCTTGACCCCGGTGTGTACATCATGCGGGACAAAAGTGACAAGGTAATTTATGATGGATTAAAGGTTTCCGGCAGTGAGGTTCTGAATGTAATTAATAAGTTCAAAAATGAAACACTCAGCATTCAGGTTATAACAAAAAAAGGAATTGCTTATTACAATTATACATTAAGCAGTGATGGAACTGCTCTGGGAAGTAAAGGGGGAGCATCAGTGAAAATGGCGCAGGACTGCACCAGCAGTACCTATATCAATCCAAATGAACAATTTTTGGGTGTGGTAGTGAGAGATGTTAATAATACGATTATTGGTATCTCATTTTATCAGCAGACTTAGAAGAAAATGGCAGACAGGTGTATGAATGTAGCATAAGAGAGGTTAAAGGGTATAGATGGAACATGTATTGGAATTGCTTTATGAAGGAGCAGTGGTATGGATTTTCTGTATGGCAGCAGCGCTTATGTTTCACTGTTTTGGATGCATGGACAGGCAGACAGAATATGTTAAAGAAAATATTTATGAACAACATACTCTTTATGGAAGTCTGTTAGAGTAGGAGAGAGTATTTATGGATTATTTTGGAAGGGTAATGGAATTATGGGTAACTGTCATACTATTATTTTTAGTTCCATTATGCTATATGTCTGCGAGAAATGAGATGTTGTGCCAAACCTATGTGACAACGGAAACGACGTATTTTGTAGATTCAGTAAGGAATATTGGATTTGTAGACAAGCAGATGTATGAAACCTTTATAAAGAAACTGGCTGTGACCCATATTCCTTACGAAATCAAGATGAGTCACTATAAAGCAAAGTTAAAGGGAATGGAAGAACAGTTAGAAAATGCTCCGGAGGAGGAAATGATGTATATGTCTTATTATGAAGGGGTATATCATAGTGACATTCTGGAGGAGATTTTGGAATCAGAGCGTTATTACTTTCATAAAGGGGATTTTTTCTCTGTATCCGTGCAAAAACAGGGGCGGACCTGGGGAGACAGGCTTTGGGATTGCCTAATTGGTGTAGGACAGGAAATGAAAGAAATACAGGTAGTATATGGAGGAAGCATCCGAGATGAGAGTAACTAGATTAGGGCTGATATTTGCCATGGTGTTTTTATGCCTTATGGTGCCGGATTATCAAAAAGCCATGGAGGTTAAGGAAATTGGATTGCTGCAAAATGCGTATAACAGAGCATTAGACCGGGCGGTAGAGGATGCTTTGGATGGCTTGGTAGAAAAGGATGATGGAAGGTTTGTATGGTTTAATAAAGATGAAGCCGTAAAACGGTTTTTTACAAGCCTATCAATCAATATGAACAAAATGGATTCTGGGAATCCGGGTGATGGCCTATATCCGTATGTTCCGATTGTGATGATAATTGAAAAAGAAGGTTTCTGGGTGGGGTCTAAGCTTTGGAACCCCATCTGGGAAGAGTATGAATTTGTAAAGGAATATGGTGATTACAGAGTGTTTTTTACACTGGGAGATTATGTGATAATTCAACCGATTGGTTCTGAGGACAAGGAGGAAGGGGATTATCATGATTTGAAGGATGGGTATTCCTTTGCATTTATGGAAAGTGGAGCTGCTTTTGAGGAGGAAAGAAGAAAAGTAATTACTGGATTACTAACAGAGTGCTTTCAGGAAAAAATGAAGCTTCATAATGAGGTGGCAAAGCAGTTTGGAATAAACTATGAATGGGTACTTCCGGTGATTGAATTAGAGGAGTGGTACCGCACCATGGATGATGTGGGATTTGTGGCTTTATTGCAAGGTTATCCCTATGGAAATGGCTACACAGGAGTTTACAATCGTGTTGCATTGGGTGGAGCAAGACTGCATAAAGAGTAGAATGGGAATTTCAGAAAAAGAGAGGAAACAAACATGAGAGTAGGAAACAGAATTTTGGGAGTAGTTTTGACAGCCAGTATGGTGCTTGGTTGTTTGGGAGGCAAGTTTTTAGGTAACACGCAAGAGGTGTTAAAAGGGGAGTCTTTAATATCCAGCGCGCAGGTTGCTGCGGCGGCAGAGAATACGGTTACCATTGAAAGTTTTGCAAAAAAACTAGAGAAGAAAGCAGGATTAGAGCTAGGTACTTTATTACAGGAGGGTGAATTTACAGACCTACAAACAGAAATTACATGGGTACAGGCAGCAGTACTTGCAAACCGTGCTGATGAACTTAAAAATGGTACAGACTATGATAAGAAGCTTTACAAAGAAGTAGTGAAGGGCAGTCGTCTGACTGGATTAGGGGAACTGAGCGCAGAAGAAAAGAAGGCAGTCCGTCTTTGCTTTGTAAAGGGGATTATTGCAGGGGATTCGAAAGGAGAATATAGTCAAAGCAGAGCTTTTCGTGCCAGTGATGAACTGAATCAGAAGGAAGCAAAGCAAATTTACAAGTGCCTAAAAAATGAAAACAAAAGAACAAAATTAAGTCCAGATGGACAGGTGCTTCGAACCAAGAATCTGCCTAAGAATTATAAAAAATATAATTATATATTAGAAAGTTTTCCAAATGAGTTTTATGAGATGAAAAATGTACATGAGCGTAGTACTTATTATTATGAACCGGTGAATTTGAAAGACTATACCTATCCATGTGATATGGATAAGATGGAGTATGCCTGGAGTTCCATTCATACAGAAACCGGTGCAGAAATGCTTGAAAACTACGGAAACATTTGGGTAGAAGTCATTCGTACTAATTTGGAACGCAGACTCAATTTTGATTATCGTACTGTAGATGAGAAGTGGATAAGTGATTTGGCGGCAACCTATATTTATGATGATGCAAAATACAATACTTGGATAACAAAGCATATAAAAAGCTATGTAGAGAATGCCAAGAAAAATCATACAGTTGTAAAAGCAGATAAAATAGTGGTGGAGCCATCAACATTCTATTACAGCATAAGTGGTGGATTCTATGTTAGATGTTATGCGCGATTTAAGGTGAACTCAGATACAACATATACCTTAGCAGATTCTGATGCACATAATTTGATTTATAGTAAATTGGAAAATATTTACCTTACTGATTTAAAGGAAAACCAGT
>CAZRLE010000098.1:0-7967 GCA_964600705.1 uncultured Lachnoclostridium sp.
TCCGTTCAAAGTGTTCCGTTTGCCAAGGCGTTAGCCCCACAAATCTAAATTTCCCCTTTACAGAGTGGTACATCTCGGCTATAATAAAACGAGATTTTTTGAAAAGGAGTGAAACGATGGCTTTTACAAAACAACAAAAAGACATGATTCGTAAAGGCAGTTGGTTTCTTTTTCTTATATACGTGGCAGTGATGGTGTACTTTCTGTTTTTTAGTGAAGGGTTTCACAGAACAGGTGGTACCCTATATCAATATAATTTAGACTTATTTCGGGAAATTGAAAGAGGTTTCTGGTGTTTGGAACATGGGAATATACAATATTTTATTATAAATATCGTGCTGAACGTTGTAGCATTCGTGCCATTTGGGTTCATTCTTCCTATTATTAGTCCAAGAAACCGGAAACTTTTAAACATATTTTTCCTGAGTTTGGAAATGACCTTGGCAATTGAGATTTTGCAGATGATATTTCAAGTGGGAATTTTTGATGTGGATGATATTTTTATGAACACACTGGGCGGAACACTTGGATACATTCTATATGAACTATGCTATTGGGCATTGAAAAAGCGATTAAGAAGAGGACGAGAATAATGCTTAGTAAGAGAAAAAGAGTGAAAGTACCCAAAAGAGTACAAAATCTTCGAAGTAATAAATATAAGTTTTCAGTGAAGGTTCATCCGATAGAGGGGTTCATCTCACTGGGACTTGGAATGACAGCAACTATCGTGTTAATTGTCAGTTGTTATCTGGCATATGTAAGCCGTGGAAATATAGGCGAAATTGCTGCGTTAGTGAATATGTTTTCATTTGCTACAGCAATAGGAGGTATTGTATTTGCTGTTTTGGCGTTTCGTAAAAAAGATATTCACACCTTATTTCCAGTTTTGGGAGCAGGTGTGAGTGGAATACTTACAATTATATATTTAGTGATTTATTTAAGAGGAACTCTGTTGTAGGACAGGGTTCTTTTTCGTTTTAAAGCTCAAAATCATTTTTTAAAGATAACGTAAGCTTTTCGTAAGGACATCAAAAGGCGAATGTGTTATAGTTATTGTAGATAGGTATAATATAGAGGTAAAAGGAGTACCGGATATGGAAAATAAAGAACAAATCAACATTTTGGTTGTGGATGATGATAAAGAAATTGCTGATTTGGTGGAAATTCACTTAGTCAGTGACGGATATAGTGTATATAAAGCTTATGATGCCGTAGAGGGTCTGAAAATATTAGAAGAATGGGATATTAAGCTTGCAATTCTTGACATTATGATGCCAGAGATTGATGGTATTGAGATGTGTAAGAAGATTCGTGAAACCAGTACTATTCCAATTATTATGTTAAGTGCCAAGTCTACAGACTTGGATAAGATTGTGGGACTTAGCAGTGGTGCTGATGATTATGTAATTAAGCCGTTTAATCCCTTGGAATTGACGGCAAGGGTAAAGTCCCAGCTTCGCCGTTATACGACCTTCAATCCAAATTCCAATGTTACACCGGCATCCAAGGAAATCTTCCTTGAAAATTTGTCTATCAATAAGGAAAATCATAAGGTTGTATCCTATGGAAGGGATGTAAAGCTTACACCCATTGAATTTGATATTTTATATCTTCTTGCCAGTAATCCGGGCAAGGTCTTTAGCACAGAAGAAATCTTTGAAGGGGTATGGAATGAGAAGATGTTTGAGGCCAATAATACGGTTATGGTACATATCAGAAGACTTCGTGAGAAGGTGGAATTAAATCCAAGGGATGCTCAGATTATCAAAACTGTGTGGGGAGTGGGATATAAAATTGAGAAGTAGAGAAATAAGCTTTACCCAAAGTTTTCGATTCAAAATCATTATGTATAGCCTTGCCAGTCTGTTTTTGACGGTAGTAACGGAAGCAGTGGGTATTTTTATATTGTATCAGATGGGGGTATTTACCAGATTTTTACGGAAAGATTCCATGAATATGAAGGGTTTTGCGCCGGATATCAACTATAATGCCTTTGAAAGTGGCGTTAGAGTGCCGGAAAGAGGATTCTTTGGTCTTGATGTCTCACTGCCAGATTTGATGGCATTTGTCTGTGTTGCCTTTTTGGTTGGGGTGGCACTGTTTGTGGTTTATTTCCTGATATTATCCCAGAGACTTTATGTGTCACTGGCAAAGATAGCGGCAGGAATTGAAACAATGTCCTCTGGAGATTTAAATACCCGTGTAAGAATTGAGGGCGAGGATGAATTTGCCCTGATTGGTGAGAAGCTTAACTGCATGGCTCTAGATATCAGTATGCTGATGGAAAGTGAACGAAGAAATGAAAGAATTAAGAATAACCTGATTACCAATGTGGCGCATGACCTTAGAACACCGCTGACTTCGGTAATTGGATACCTTGATTTGCTGGTGAAGAATCCTGAACTGGAAAAGGACACACGAGAAAAATATGTGGAGATTGCTTATGACAAATCCGTTCGTTTAAAGAAGCTCATTGAGGATTTATTCAGTTACACCAAGGTAAGTCAGGGTGAGGTAGAACCAAAGCTTGCACCATTGGATGTGGTGAAGCTCATGGAGCAGATGATAGATGAATTTTATCCTTTTTTTCAGGATGCAGGGCTTGAATATGAATTTCAGACCTGTCAGAGCAGCATGATGGTCATGGCGGATGGAGATTTGTTAGCGAGAGCCTTTTCGAACCTCATTGGTAATGCAGTGAAATATGGAAAAGATGGAAAAAACATCCGTATCCGTATTAACCGAACAGGAGAGAATGTTACAATTTCTGTTATTAACTATGGAAAAGTAATTCCAGAAAAAGATTTAGAATATATTTTTGACCGTTTCTATCGTGTAGAAGGCTCCCGTTCGGAAGAGACAGGCGGCTCTGGTCTTGGGCTTGCCATTGCAAAGCGAATCGTCGTCATGCATGGCGGTTCTATCAAAGCAAGAAGCGGTATGGAAGGAACAGTTTTTGAAGTAACCTTAAAAGTTATGAATTAAAAACAGCCGGTTAGAAAGGAAGAGGCTTATGAAGAATGGAAAAAGTAAAATAAGTCTGATAGCAGCAGGACTTTTAATTGTGTCCCTTTTCTTGGGAGGATGCTATTCCTCTAATGCTGTCAGTGTAGTCCAGACAACAGCAGCAGTAGAAACCAAGCTGACAGATGATGTAGAGACAGAAGGGGAAAAGAATACCATTGAGACTACAGAGCTGACCGTAGAAGAGTTAGGCGGTTTTGTGTTGTCTGTTAGCTGTGGTTATGGTAAATACGCCAAATATGGTCGTGACATGGGTGTGCAGGCAACCATTATCAATCATGGAGAAGATTTCGTGGGAGAACTTTGGATTCTCATACCAAAGGATGGTTCCGGAAGCCAGAGTAATCTATTCCGGAAAGAATTTTCCATTGCATCAGGAGAGGAGAAGACGATAGAACTGGCAATTCCTGTTTTGTTTTCTACAGGAAAGCTGAATATATCCATTCGTGACGAAAAGGAAAAAGAGAAAGCTTCTGTAGACGTTCGTGTGAATGTACAGGGCGATGAAGGAGTGCTGTATGTAGGTGTGCTTTCTGATAATTACATGGATTTAAGCTATCTTACTGACAGTCATACGAAGACATTTTTTGTTGAAGGCGAGGATTTCCCGGAGAATAAAAAAGGTCTGGATATGTTAGATATCCTTGTGATTAATGATTTTAATACTGGAAATTTTAATGCCAGTCAGTATGAAGCACTGAAAGGCTTTGTAAATGAAGGTGGAACTCTGGTGCTTGGAACAGGTGCAACGGGGATGAAGACCTTAGAAATATTTAAGGATGATTTCTTGACTGGTTCTGCTGGCAAAGTAGAGTCACAGGCTGTCAGCCTTGGTTCTTCTGGTAAAAAGATTGAAAAAGAAATTTTAAACATTACGCTGGATAATGGAAGTGTGGTTTATAAGGAAAATGAAATACCTCTTATGGAAAAAGTCAATGCAGGAAATGGTAACATTCAGTTGTTTGCCTTTGATTTGGGACTTTCCAGCAATGAATGGAACACGATGGGCAAGCACATTTTGTCTAAAATAACCGATAATTTAAGTCAGACAAAGAAGCTGCAGTTAAGTGGGGAAGCAGGTAGAAACCAGAACTTCTATCAGCTTCGTAACTGTCTGGAAATGCTCAATACAGATAATGTCCCAAGTGTTGGAAAATATGCAGCAGCACTTGGAATGTACCTTATTTTAATCGGACCTGGATTGTATCTGGTGTTAAAGAAATTGGATAAACGCCAGTTTACCTGGTTAATCGTACCGGGGCTTGCGGTTATTTTCTCACTGACCATTTACTTTATGGGAAGTGATACCAGACTTTCTAAGCCTTATGCCCAGTACATTACCTTTGCCCACATCAGTGAAGGTGTAGAAAGTGAAGAGCTTACCTTTAGTTTGACGGCACCTTATAATAACGCATATCAGGTAACAGTTCCGGCAGAATATGATGTAACTCTTCCGGTTATGGATTATTATTATGGTAATTACAGCTATGATAAAGGTTCTTTGGAATACGATATGTCTATTAGTTATGGGGCAGAGGTTACAACCCTTGGAATCCGCAATCACGGTGCATTTGAACCGGCATATTTTTCCGCAGATTCTGTGAAAAAGGCAGAAGGAAGTGTGGAGAGTAAGATTTCTATGAAAGAGCTTACGGACGGAGAGCTTACTTATACGGGAAGCGTAACCAATAACCTTGGATATGATTTGGAAAGTGCAGTTTTAGTAGTAGACAGCCATTACATCGTGCTTGGCAGTCTTACTAATGGGGAAACCAGACAGATTGACGGGTTGCAGTCTTATGTATTAAACAGTCAGGATGATATGTGGAACTATGGAATCATCGAGTTGATTATTGGTGGTGACCCATGGGTCAATGGACGGGATAACGAAAAACTCCGTCAGTATTATGCGTTGGAGTATAAATTAACCAATGATTTGCAGAGGCAGGAAAAAGCCAATTATCTGCTGGGATTTACAGAAGATTCTTCTAATCCGGTGATTGAAGCTACGGGACTTAAGAATGCGGGAATTAAGGTTGTGACAGCAGCCGTAGAGGTTGACCACAGAATTTCCGATAAGCAGGAATATGTTCCAAGTCTGGATAATCGATATGTGGTGTTAAATGGAGATTATGACAGTGTATATCGTTATATTTACTCAGACAGCCTTGAATTGGAGGTACATTTTGCAGAAGATGAAGTAATTAGCTCCATTGCCTATCCAAAGAGTGGTAATAGTGAGAATGACCCTAAGATTGCACACAATGGTATGGGCTATTATGGAACTATTGAAGCATTTAACTATGAAACAGAGCAGTATGAGCAGATATTTGAAAGTGGTAAACCAGATGTACTGGAAGAAGTGGCACCATATCTGAATGAAGATAATACGATGCGTTTGATATTCCAGATAGACGAAAAGGCAAGAAATTATTATAGTATTTCCGTGCCATTGTTAACGGCAACCAAGGAGGTGGAATAGTGTGAAAATCACATTGATATGCTGATTTTCACACGGCAATTTGTTTCTGAGCGAAAACAAATTGCTCTGAGTGCAGACGCAAATTTCAGATTTGCGTCGCATCTTCGCGACAAGTCGCTCAGAAAAGGAGAATAGTATGCTTAGAATTAAAGATTTGAATAAAAGCTACGGCAAATTTAAAGCATTAGATAACCTCAATCTGGACATTGAAAAAGGCGAGTTATTCGGCTTTGTAGGTCCAAATGGTGCCGGAAAGACCACTACCATGCGAATTGTATCCGGACTTTTAAGTGCAGATTCCGGTGAAGTAAAGGTGGATGGCATTGATGCTTTGAAGGAACAGCAGAAAATCAAAGAAAAAATCGGTTATATGCCGGATTTCTTTGGTGTATATGATAATTTGAAAGCATTAGAATATATGGAATTTTATGCCTCTATCTATGGAATTACTGGAAGAGAGGCAACCAAGCTTTGCTATGATTTGATGGAGCTTGTGAATCTTTCTGACAAAGCAGATGCGTATGTAGACGGACTTTCCCGAGGTATGAAGCAGAGACTCTGCCTGGCAAGAAGTCTGGTGCACAATCCAGAGCTTCTTATTTTAGATGAACCAGCATCTGGTCTTGACCCAAGGGCACGTTTTGAAATGAAAGAGATTCTCCGTAACCTAAGCAGTATGGGGAAAACCATTATTATCAGCTCCCACATTTTACCGGAGCTTGCAGAAATGTGTACCTCCATCGGTATCATTGAGCATGGAAGCATGGTGGTAAAGGGGCAGGTAGATGAGATTATGCGTAAAATGACCACCTCGAATCCACTGGTTATGGAGATTGTAGATGGTCAGGAAAGGGCAGTTCGCATTCTGAAGGAAAATCCTTATGTTGAGAATATTGCCATTAAAGAAAATAATATTTCTATGGGATTTAGGGGAGATAAAAAAGAAGAAGCTATGCTTTTGGCAAGTTTAGTCCGGGAACAGGTTTTAGTTTCATCCTTTGCAAGGGAAGAAGGTAATCTGGAATCCTTGTTTATGCAGCTTACAGCTAAAGATGGGGAAGGAGGCAATGCGTAATGAAGATAAATCCAGTATATAAAAAAGAATTAAAAACCAGTGTCAGAACTGCGAAATTGTCTTGGACGATATTAGGCTATAATGCTGCACTGGCAGGAATTGCACTGCTGGCATTCTATGCCTGCTTTGCCAACCGAAGTCGAATCGATTATTCAGAGATATTAACCATTTACGCATTTATTGCCTGTCTGGAATTTGGCTTAATCCTGTTTGTCGTACCGGCACTGACTTCCAGTGCCATTTCAGGAGAAAGAGAGCGCCAGACCTTGGAAATACTTCTGACTACAACATTAAAACCAATCCAAATCATCACAGGGAAGCTGTATGCATCCATTAGTGAAATCGTATTGCTGGTATTATCAAGCCTTCCGATATTGTCACTGGTATTTACAGTAGGCGGTATTCGAATGGTAGATTTGGTAACCCTTATGGCAGTATGTATCATAACAGCCATTTTCGTAGGCGCTATCGGACTTTTATATTCCACCGTGTTTAAAAGAACCGTACCGGCAACCGTTATGACCTATGGAACCCTCATTGTAATCATGCTGGTATCTGTAGTTGCATTATTTGTCATTCAGGCACTTATGATTAACTTCTATGACCAGCAGTATTATGCAGTCAATCCAACCAGTGGGGCAGCCTACAACCCACCAACCATAGGATATGCCATGTTGATTCTCCTTTGGAATCCGGCAGTGACCATCTTCTCTATGCTGACTTCACAGTTTGGCGGTACCAACGTACTGAGAGAATTAATGATGGAATTTGGCATGAATAACCAGTTTGTTATAAACAACTGGTTTCAAATCAGTATAGTGATACAGCTTGCAACAGCAGTGGCATTGATTTTCTTTGCAGCGAAGCAATTGAATCCGTTGAATCATGGGAAGAAAAAGAAAACATAAAATTTCACATTTTTACAGCCTCCCGTTATAGACGTTACGAGGTGGGGACTTTTCGATAATTTCTCACCACTATGTATATGATAAACAAGCCTTGTGGTGTTAAATTTTACGATAGACAACATAGGACGCTTAGAACCTCTTATGCTTGCAATGGTTTGCGTATATCAGAACCCGCAGGTTGTCCTGCCCCACGTAAACGTGTCCGAGTAAGGGTGCAGGGTGGTCTCAGGTCCTCTCGCGGCTGCTCCCGCTGCACTTGTGCACTACAGCGGTACTAAGTGTCACGGCGTTAGCATAATCAACTACGTTATACTAACTTCGTGACACTAAGGACCGGTGTGCACAAAGGCCCGCTACGAGAACCATGAGCCACCGCACCCTGCGAGTTTTCGTTTCGCGTGGGGCATAATAAAGGCTACCAAGGGTTCTGATATAGCAAATCTTGCAAGCTTAGAGGTTCTTGCGCTCCGTTATGTTG
>CAZRLE010000099.1:0-7958 GCA_964600705.1 uncultured Lachnoclostridium sp.
CAGAAAAATATTCCCACAGGGTTCTGTCCGTTCAAAGTGTTCCGTTTGCCAAGGCATTAGCCCCACAAACCTAAATTTGCAAATACTGCTTCAAAGCCTTTATTTGTGCGCTACTGTTTCGAATGCCCAAATCATACACTTTCTGAAGTGCCTCTGGGTTTCTTTCAATGGTTTTTAGTGTAATCGGTTCGGATGGTCGGATTACAAAGATTTCTCCCTTAGCTTCCATGTCCAGAATGGTTTCTACTGTTTGGTTGTAGTTTTTGTATCTGTTTTCCATCGTTTCTATAAACTTTGGGTATTTTTTGTAGAAGTGTTTTGTCAATTTCAAAACAGCGCCGGATAATGGTTTCTTACGATATTCCAAAGGGCGTGTCAGAATAACAATAATCTTATCATAACCCATCTCTTTGCATTTTAGAACAGGAATACTGTCGGAAATGCCGCCGTCCAAATACTTATTTCCATTAACCTCAATCAGTTCAGAGAAAAATGGAAGGGCGGAGGAAGCACGAAGTATTTCAAGTCCGTTAGAGCCTTCTGCGATGGTTGGCAGTTCCAAATATTCTGGTTTTCCGGTTTCTACATTAGTTACGGTAACGTAATAGCCGGTGTTATTTTGAATAAAAGTGTCATTATCAAAAAGGTCATATTTATAAGTTACATCATAGAATGCAAACTGTTTGTTGACCATATTTTTAGTAAGCAATAAAGAAGGGAGACTCATATATCGCCTGTCTTTGCAAAAGCGTTTGTTATAACGGATAACCCTTCCTCTTTGTTTGGAAAAGTAATTGGGTCCAAATAAGGCACCTGCGGAAACACCGATAATTCCATCTATAGGAATGTTTTCGTCCATAAAAATATCCAATACTCCGGCAGTAAACATGCCACGCATGGAACCGCCTTCCAATACTAAGCCAATTTTGCTTTTGCTAGTTTTATCAATTTCGTTCATGTTTGGTAATTTCCTACTTACTTTCTGCTTCAATTTTTTTGATGGTATCTTCCTTCATTATCTTTCTTAATTCTATCAGATAAGGAGAGAACTGAACTCTGTCTTCTGCATAAGTCTGATTCAGTTCATATTCTTTCGGAATCCAAGTATCAAGAGAGGATTCGTTATGCTGAATAACCGCTTCTAAACCATCGATACACTTATAAATCTTAGCTTCTATCGTTTCACGGGCTTCCATTTCTTCATATAAAGCAGCCATTTCGCTGGCATAAGGTTCAGGCAAAGACTTCACCCATGCATTCAGAAGATTTTCTTCCTTTACTTCATCAGCAGATGTCTTATCAAAGGTAGGAATATCTCCCGTAAAGGCTTCGCCTAAATCATGGATTAAGCACATGCGAATAACTTTATCCATATCTGCTTCTGGAAATTCATCCTTCATAAAATATGCCATTAAAGCAGCTCTCCAGCTATGTTCACCAACACTTTCATGTCTGCCGCCGGAAGTGTAGCAGTGGCGGGTGGTATCTTTTAATTTCTCAGCAACATGAAGAACATCTAAAAGTTTTCTTGGTTCCATAAGAATTCATCCTTTCTTGCTAGGTATGGTAATCGAAGATTAAAATGTAATAAAGCCAACGATTTACGAAAAACTGTAAAAATGTATCGCTGATAGACCATAGATTTTCAGCTTATATTTACTGTAATTGCCCATTACATCCGGCATTTCTTTTTCTTTTACCGTACGAATAGCAATAACACCATCTTCGTTTAGGATATTGGCACTGGTTACAGCCTCCAATACCGGAAGAAAGATTTCATCTACAGTAAATGGTGGGTCAAGATAAATGATGTCGAAGCGCTGATTGGTTTCCTGTAACCATTTGATACGCTTGAATACATCGTCTTTGTAAACAACAGCATCATTTTCAAATTTGCAGGTTGCCAGATTCTTTTTGATGACATCAATTGCCTTCTGGTCGTGCTCTACAAATACAGCCTTTTCAGCACCACGGCTGATAGCTTCAATTCCCATGCTTCCGCTTCCTGCAAATAAGTCAAGGAAATGAGCCCCTGGGATATCAAATTGCCACATACTAAAGAGAGCTTCCTTCATTTTTGCTGTTATGGGTCTGGTGTTCATACCTTCTGGTGCAATTAACATTCGCCCTTTTGCTCTGCCTGCTATAACTCGCATAAGTCCTCCTAACTAGCCCCTTTAAGAAAAACATTTCTTTCCTAAAGGGGCTACATTATATTTCTTAAATTTAGTTTGCTTTACAATTTCTGCCCACAATTAGAGCAGAAATTAGCTCCCTCTGTCTTAGTTCCACAGTTCGGGCAGAAGTTAGGTTTGGCTCCATTAGAAGCACTGCCACTAAGACCAGCATTACCATTTCCGTTGTTGCTCATGTTGTCCATGCTGCCCATCATCTTTTCTGCCATTTTCATGCCCATCATCATACCAGCCATATCAGAGGCGGTGCCGCCACCGCTTGTTTTGCCGGAAGCCATTGCATCTACCATGGAAATCTGAGTATATTTATCCATATCCCCAACCATGCTGTGAGAAGCTGTCTTTTCAAGCATCTTCTGTATTTCTTCTGGATAGTTGAAGCTCATTACATTAAAGCCTGTAATAGCAAGACCGGTTGGCATGATTTCATTATTTAAATCTTCCTGAATACCTTTAGAAATATCATAAGCATTTGCCTGAAGGTTGAACATATCCTTGCCTTCCTTGCTAATCCATTTCATCAGAAGCTGGTCTAAAACAGAAGTGATACGTTCTTTTACGCTGTCTACGGTATAAACATTCTTTGTACCTGCAATCTTATCAATCAATGTGATGTAATCATTCACCTTGAAGGTAAGAGTTCCGTTAGCACGGATTGGCATACCACCTGGAAGGTTAGGTGTTGGAATAGTGATAGGGCTCTTTGTTCCCCATTTAATCATAAATTCCTTTGTGTTTACGAAAAGAACTTCGGCACGCATGCCGCTGTTAAAACCGAATTTGAATCCTTTTAATGTAGAAAGGAAAGGAATGATTTCGGATTCAATGTCATATTCACCATCTTCTTTAAAGATACCTTCAATTTTGCCATTGTTAAGGAAAATTGCATCCTGTCCCGGACGAATAATTAATTTACTTCCTTTTTTGATTTCACGATTTGTCCATTTCCAGAAAATCGTATTCTCGTTCCATTCTTCCCATTCTACTACGTTAGCTAATTGTCCTGAAAAAAATCCCATAATTCTTATCCTCCATTCTGAGAATGTCAGACATTCTCCTAGTTATTTAATATAGTAAAATTCAATTGTATTGAGTTCTTAGAAGCCTCTTCCACCACCGGAATGAGAGTGTCCGCCATGGGAAACTCCGCCGCCTCCGAAACCTCCTCCGCCACCACCATGAGGATGGTTGTTATTTTCTGGCTTGCGTGTACGGGTAGTTGTGGTACGAATATAACGGTCCCAGTGTCCAAGAAGTCTTGTGTTCTTAGGGTCGCGGTAGGTGTTGCTGTTAATGGTGATTTTACCCTTTGAGTTAATTAACATAATTCCTACACTGACAGCACCTACAACCACACCAATGAGTAAGTTAAATAATGTTTTCTGTTTGAAGATTTCCTTTTTATAGGCTTCGGATTGTGTGTAATCATATTCCGGATAATAAATATTGTCTTCCACATACTTTTGGTTATCTTCCTCAGTATGTACATAATCGCTGGTTGCTTCCATAGACATATAATTGTCTACTAAGTTAATGTAATTATAAAAGGCATCATAATACGCACCGTTAGAAAGATAAGGCACAATCTGGTCTAAAATACGTTCAATTCTGTCATCACTGATAGAAAATTCACACTGACCATAGCCTTGGATTTCAACGCCTCGGTTAGATGGGTCCATATCTACAAGAATCAGAACTGCATCAGTAATCTGCGGATAGTGGGCATCGTAAAAATCTTCCAAATAACGTTTTCTTGAATCAGTGGTATAATCGGTTGTCAGAATGATAATATCAATTTCCTGTGCTTCACCTACATAAGCACACTCATCACGAAGGTAGGCTTCCTCTTCATCGGTTAAAATGTCAGCTTCATCCTGCACATGGTCAATATCTGCCTGAGCCAATGCAACCGAAGAAGGTACCATAAAATTTACAAGCAGTAGCATCGCTACTAATAATATAGAAGAAACCCATTTGAAAGGCTTGCGATTTATCATAACCAGCCACCCCCTATTACCATAATCAGTTCCAGTACAGTAAATACGGCAGCAGTAATACCTGCAAACCATGCGAAAACTTTACCTTTGCTGATAGGTGGTTTTCCAACAACTTTTCCGGTTTGTCCGTTCATGGCAAAAATATGCTCGGATTGCTTGTAATCATAGCAAATCATCCAGACAGGTAAAAGTGTATAAACAGCGTTTCTCTGTTTTACGTCAGTCCATTTGCGGCGGAACATCGTAGTGGAGTAGCCGTGAATGGTGGACTGAATGTAGTCATCTACATAACGTTCGGTACGTTTCTTTACGCGGTCAAATAAGTCTTTATCTGTATAATTGTATTTCTCTGCTATGTAACCGGCAAGGTAAGGTGCATTGAAATCCTTTAAATCACTGTAATCAAAAGGCTCCAGGCGGTCCATTAAATCATCGTTCATTTTCTCGGAAGCGTCTGCTGGTATCTTTAAGAAGTCCAAGTCTACCTTACGATATACATGATAGTGTCTGGTTTCCGTATAAATGTATTTGGCATCACTGTAAGTGCGAACTTTGGTACAATCTGCATCAGCTTCACCACGTCCATTTAAATCATAAAGCCAAAATGGAACATACATACCGGTAATGCTTTTCACGCGCTCTGCGGTCATAAATCCTTTTGGTGTCAGTAAACCGCCGCGACACCATTTTCGGAAAGCTTCCTGAGCCTGTTCCTTGGAAATTTTAAAAGGAATGACCTTGGCAGGTGCAAGCTGTCCGGAAAGTCGGTCCGAAAGAATCATCGGAGCGCCACAGAAGCTACAGGAAGTAGCAGTGGTGTCCGCATCCGTAATTAGAATAGCACCACAGTTATTGCACTGATACTGAGTTGCTTCTTCATCTCCGAAAGTTGTAGTCTGAGTCATTTCCTCAAAATCATCAAAGTCGGCAATAGGATATTCCTCCACCGCCATAGAGTTACCACAGCTTTCACAGGAGAGAGTTCCGCTTTCTGCATCAAATACCATGTCAGCCCCACAGCCGGGACATTTGTATTGTAGAATCATAGCATTTCCCCTCTTTAGTTTTATTACCTTTCAGTTTACTACTTTTGTTTTGAAAAAGCAAATCCAGACCTAATATCATCTTTGATTTAATGAAAGGTTTTTGTTACTTATTGTAAGGATAGCATATTTGATACTAAGAATGTAGGGAAAATAGTGCGAAATAGAGTGGGTTATTTTGCATGTTCTGGTTGGAAATCTTCCAAAAGTGTAGTAGAATAAGAAGGAATAATGATAATATTGCAAAAACAGAAAGTGAGAATATAGATATGTGGATAGCTGATGGCTGGAAAGATTACGAAGTGATTGACTGCTCCGGCGGTGAGAAGTTAGAACGCTGGGGCGATTATATTTTATTAAGACCTGACCCACAGGTAATCTGGGATACCAAGAAAGAGGACAAGCGTTGGAGAAAATTAAATGCCCATTATCACAGAAGCCAGAAGGGTGGCGGAGAATGGGAATTCTTTGATTTGCCAAAACAGTGGCAAATCCATTATAAGGATTTAACCTTTAATTTACAGCCATTTAATTTTAAACATACAGGCTTGTTTCCGGAACAGGCAACGAACTGGGATTGGTTTAGTGATAAGATTAAGAAAGCGGGCAGACCAATTAAGGTACTTAACTTGTTTGCTTATACAGGCGGTGCAACCATTGCAGCAGCAAAAGCAGGAGCTAGTGTAACGCATGTAGATGCATCTAAAGGGATGGTAACATGGGCGAAGGAAAATGCAGCTTCTTCCGGTCTTTCGGATGCACCAATCCGTTGGATTGTAGATGACTGCGTGAAGTTTGTAGAAAGAGAGATTCGTCGTGGTAACCATTATGATGCCATTATCATGGACCCTCCTTCTTATGGAAGAGGACCAAAGGGCGAAATTTGGAAGATTGAAGAAAAGATTCATCCATTTATCCAGTTGTGTACACAGGTACTTTCAGATGAACCATTATTCTTCCTGATTAACTCTTATACAACAGGCTTACAGCCGGCAGTTCTTTCCTATATGATTGGAACAGAAATTGTGCCAAAGTTTGGTGGTAAAGTAGATTCGCAGGAAATCGGACTTCCGGTATCTGGTAATGGACTTGTACTTCCATGTGGTGCATCCGGCAGATGGGAAAATAATAAGTAATACAATAGAATTGAAAATAAGTGTGCGGCGGATGTTTGTCCGCATGACGAAGACAAAGAGGCGGTGCATAGGTATTGCCTCTTTCTATTTTGTGGAGAATGGAAAGGGTGCATAAATAGGAGAATTCTGCGGAAAAACTAGGTAAAAGGAACGAAAAAGTTAAAAATATAACGAATTGATGTTGAATTGCATGTCCGTCTGTGGTAGAATGTCTTTGCGTTAATTTTATGAAAAGAAACTATGTGAATGGTTTCTTTTCGTGCAGGATAATCGAGAAATAAGAGGAGAAAAGGTTATGAGTAAAGCAAACAAAAAGAAAATTGAGTTTCCTTCCGCTATTACAGTATTATTTATCGTACTTGTATTAGCATGCGTTATGACTTACGTTGTACCTGCTGGTTTATATTCCAAGCTGGTATACAATGAAGGAACAAACATGTTTGAAGTAACACAGCCAAGTGGTGAAGTTATTGAAATGGAAGCCACACAGGCAACATTAGACGAACTTGGTGTAACAGGTAGTCTTGAAAAGTTCTTAGATGGAAGTATCTACAAACCAGTAGCAGTTCCTGGAACTTATGAACCGGTTGAACAGCAGCCACAGGGACCGGCAGAATTCCTGATGGCATCTATTACAGGCGTATACGAAACAATTGATATCATTCTGTTCGTATTTATCCTTGGTGGTATTATTGGTGTTCTTAACTATTCTGGAGCATTAGGCGCAGGTATTGCAGCACTTTCCAGAGCAACAAAAGGTAAAGAATACATTTTAATCATCCTTATCACAATGATTATTGCAGCAGGTGGTACAACATTCGGTCTTGCAGAAGAAACAATGGCTTTATATCCAGTTATGGTGCCTGTATTTTTAGCAGCAGGATATGATGTTATCGTTTGTATCGCAGCAATTTACCTTGGTTCTTGTATCGGAACTATGTTCTCAACAATCAACCCATTCTCAATTGGTGTAGCTTCCAATGCGGCTGGTATCAGTATGTCAGAAGGCATGGGATTCCGTTTTGTTGCATTAGTTCTTGGTACACTTATTGTTATCGCGTACATATTAAATTATGCAAAGAAAGTAAAAACAGACCCTACTAAGTCTTTATGCTATGAACAAAAAGAAGCAATTGAAAAGAAATTCAAAGTAGGCGCTGAAGTACCTGAATTTACAGGAAGAATGAAATTAACACTTTTAGTATTCTGTGGAACATTCGGTGTTCTCGTATGGGGACTTGTTACACAGGGATGGTGGTTCGATGCTATGACATCTTTATTCCTTGCAAGTGCAATCATCCTTGCATTTGTTATCGGAATGGAAGAAAAAGAATACATGAACCAGTTTATTATCGGTGCAGCAGATTTAATGAGTGTTGCTTTAGTAGTCGGAGTTGCTCGTGGTGTTAACGTTATCCTTGAAAATGGTTTAGTATCCGATACAATCTTGGAATTCTTCTCCAAACTTGTAAGTGGAATGAGCCCAATGATCTTTATCTTAGTAATGTTAATTGTTTTCATTATTTTAGGATTCTTCATTAATTCATCCTCAGGACTTGCATCTCTCTCTATTCCAATCATGGCTCC
>CAZRLE010000100.1:0-7953 GCA_964600705.1 uncultured Lachnoclostridium sp.
CGTAATCCAGTTTGGGTAACAATATAAAAGGGTATACTACACCCTTAGCTAAGGTAACCTGTTTTCACTATTCAGCTTTGTTTGGATTAAATATTATACCACATTATTTTTAAAAATGATAGCTGTTTTTAAAAATAATCTTGACTTTCGTAAAAAAATATGATACAGAAATCACTTCCTGTCTTAGTCAATAGACCATATATGTAAGACCGCAAGGCAGGTTTCTGTCCGTTCCCCGCTGCCTGCTCCCATTCTGCAAGGTCTTGGTTATACTGTGTGACAATAGCCTCTGCTTTACGGTAAGTTTTCATAAATGCCTGCACACCAGGATAACCGTCATCGGTCAGAATATCGGGGAGTTTATCCAGTTTTTCATTAAGTTCGGCTTCAGTCTGCTGTATCTGTTTTTCCAGAGCCTTTCGTTCCTTGCCTTTGAAAATGCCCGTTGTATCTGCAAGCTGCTGTCGCAGATTCGGGAGTGTGACCTTCTGATATAATTAGCACAAAGGTGTCAGAACCCGCTATTTTCAGCGTTTTCTGACACCCTAATTTTGCATCATAATTCTACTTTTATCATATTAGCTTACACTACCCCAAACATCTTTAATATCCAGTATATAAGTCCCAGTACCCAGCTTGTGAAAATTCCATACAAAATTACCGGACCGGCAATGGTAAATATCTTACACCCAATTCCAAAGACCTGACCCTCTTTCTGAAATTCAATCGCAGGTGCTGCCACGGAATTAGCAAAACCGGTAATTGGTACAAGTGTTCCAGCTCCGGCAAATTTCGCTAATCGTTCATATATCTGTAACCCAGTCAAAATATTACTAAATAATATCAGACATACAATACCATATAAACCGGCTGTCTGTTTATCAAATCCCATACTCATAAACCGATTATTAAGAAACTGTCCTATCACACAGATAATACCACCAACCAGAAAGGCTCTTGCCTGATTCATAAGCCAGTTGTGTGTCGGGGTCACCTGCTTTACATATTCATTATACTTCTTCTGTTTTAACTGCTCATCTTCTTCATTCAAGATATCATGAATTTTGTTACCTGCCATATTCTTCTCTACCCTTTCTATCTCATATAAAACTGATAAAAGCTTCCGGCTGCCCTTCCAAATGCCAATGCTGCAATTATCCATGGAAGCCCGTATTTTAGCCCGATTCTCCTTACTAACACAGGGATTACCTTCAAATTCTCTGCCAATGCCATTGACAGGCAACCTATATAGTTCCCCGAAAAGAACCCAAAAAGAAGCAGCCCTGCCACTCCTAACACCCGTACTTCCGGCTGATATATTGTGAATAGACTTCCTAATATTCCTCCTGCAATAATGGCAGTTTCGTAATGATAAATATAGGCGGATGTATTGGTTCTAGAAGCAAGTCTTGGAAATACTCCTATCATGGTAATAAATGCAAAAACTCCTCCGGCTACCATAAGTCCACCAGATATACCAATTATCCATAATAAACTATATTTAATTAACATCTATGGTCTTTCCTTCCCTTGCCGAATCCTGAATCATAGCACTATTTAACTCTTCTTCATATTTTCTCATTTCTACCTGAATTGGAGTCGGGTCATCCTTTAAGATTTTTCGATAGAAATGATTATAAAAAACTATAATACCTACTGCAAGCCCTATGGAATATCCAATTTCTACAATTCCTGCTCCCTCCTGCTCTTTTCCTAATACAAGCCGATATGCCAAATCAAATACATCAGGAACACTTACATCCGTATTAAATGTCATAATAGAAAAAGCTCCTCCAAAAAATGCCGTAAAAGCAACAAACACCGCCTTTGCGTACTCTACTGCTTTATTTTTATCTTTTCTAAGTTTATACGTGATGATAAAATCCGTTTCACCCAAATTTACAATTTGTAAAGCCGGATACTTATTCTCAATCTCCTCAATTACTTTCATAACAGAAAACATATATTTTGTATCCTTATCTTCTGTTATCTCCCAAAATAACATTTGCTTTAATTCTTCCTGAATATCGTAATCACTGCAATACAGCTTTGCAAAATCCTGTAAATATATATTCTTGTTTTGTACCTCTGTATTTTGTTCTATTTTCAAATAAAGTATTTCATTTCCCACTATATGCCCCCATTCTGTCCATTTGTCCCAGAAGACAGGTCAATGAGCTTATATTCATCCTGTATTTTTTCTATTAGTATTCCATCATAAACCTCATCTTTTGACTCTCGAAAGTTTTGAACTGCAATTACGCAGATAATGATAGCTAATGCTGCAAGCATTACTAGACACATTCGTTTCATAACTGCCTCTTTTCTGCCGTTGTTCCCTCTATCAGCTGTCTGCTGATATTTAGTTCGGCTTTACTCTTCTATCATTATCTGCGTTTCTTTTCCTTTTTATACAAAACCTTCCCGCATTTTTTTCAGTATTTTCTTTTCCAGTCTTGATACCTGTACCTGGGAAATTCCAAGCTTCTTTGCAATATCTGTCTGAGTCCAGTTCATATAATACCGAAGCTTAATTAATTCTCTATCCTTATCCTCTAATGTATCCATGGCTTTTTGAAGTGCAATTTTATTAAGCAGGTCCTCCTCTTCATCACTGGTAAGTTCCAACTTATCAATCAGGTAAATTGCGCTTCCATCTCCCTGGTATATGGTCTTATAAAGGGATTCTACTTCTGAATTAGCACTGACTGCCATTGCAATATCCTCCACCTCTATATCCAGCTCTTTTCCTATTTCTTCAATTGTCGGTTCTCTTCCTAACTGCTTGGAAAGCCCCTCCTGTACCAGACGCACCTTGCCTGCTGTTTCTTTCAGGGAACGGCTTACCTTAATCATTCCATCATCCCTTAAAAAACGTTTAATCTCCCCCGTAATCATTGGAACCGCATAAGTAGAAAACTTTACATCAAAACTATTATCAAATTTATCAATTGCCTTAATCAGCCCAATGGTTCCAATCTGAAATAAATCCTGTAACTCATGCCCTCTTCCCGTAAATCTTCTCACTATACTCCAGACTAACGGAATATTGTCTGTAATTACCTTATCTCTTGCTTCTTTATCTCCTTTCCCTGCCCTCTCAATTAGTTCAAGAGTATCCATTTTCACCCTCCATACTACAATTGTTTTAATTAATTTGCATTCCAATCTGCTTGTCCATCTTAATTGTGGTTCCCGCTCCGGGGCTTGACTCTACCTGCAAAGCATCCATAAATGTCTCCATAAATGTAAAGCCCATTCCAGAACGTTCCCATTCCGGACGTGTTGTGTAAAGAGGTTCTTTTGCCTGCTCAATATCCGCAATTCCTACACCATCATCCCGGATTTCGATATGAAGGTTATTTCCCTTCACCTGGCATCTTATCTTAATTCTTCCCTCTTTTCCCTCATAGCCATGGATAATAGCATTGGTCACTGCTTCTGATACAGCTGTTTTAATATCTGCAATCTCCTCTAAAGTTGGGTTTAACTGTGTTGCAAAGGCTGCTACTGCCACTCTTGCAAAAGCCTCATTTTCTGACTGACTGTCAAATTCTACATACATTTCATTATTCTTCATTCTCACCTAACCTCCTGCTTCCATCCTAAAGCGACTCTACCGCATCTTTGACGGTATCATATTTTTCAATGATTTTATATAGTCCGGACAGTCGTAAAATACGGTCTACCCCATTTCCAACGCAAGCCACTCCTACTTTTCCCCCTGTAAAAATAACCCGTTTGTACCGCCCCATAATCATTCCAATTCCTGAACTATCCATAAAGGTCACTCCATCAAAGTCAAATACAATATTCCGTATCCTTTCCCGGTCAATAAGCGTATCTGCCTCTTCCCTAAGCTCCATTACCCTATGATGGTCCAGTTCTTCTGTAATTCGAATAATCAGGCACTGATTATCCACTTGAAAAAATGGGTCAATTATTTTTCGTTGTCTCACTTTCTTCTTCCTCTCTTTCTATCAATCAAAAAAGGTTCCTAACGTATCAACAGGAATTGCCTGTTCTCAATACGTTAGAAACCTCTTCTGTGTCATATTAATATTCTGTTTTGATTACTGTAATTCATTCAAGCGGGATTTGGCCTCACCCACTCTGTCTGAATCCGGATATTCTGTAATGATAGTGTTATAGTATTCCTTTGCCTTTTCAGTATCTCCCATGCGGTGATAACATCTTCCAAGGAAATAAATTGCTTTAACATTATCCTTATCCATATTCAGTGCTTTATTTAACAGTTCAATGGCTTCATCATATTTGCCATTGTTATATACAATTCTTCCTTCTTCTGCCAAAGCCTCTGCTGTATCTTTAAATGTAGTGGATTTGATTGTATTGTATATTTCCTTTGCCGCTTTATTCTCAATTGCAGACGCTTTTACTTCGCAAAGTGCCTTTGCAGCCTCTTCCTGATTACCATCCATATAAAACTTAATCGCTTTATAGAAGTTGCTGTAAGTATCTGCATCTATGCCATCTGCTGTTAATGCATTTATCTGCTCCTGCAATTCTTCCACTTCTTTTTGTAAAGCCACTTTTTCATTTTCCAGTCCAGTTACCTTCGCACTCTGTGCAGATAATTCATTGGTATATTCATTGAACTGTGCTTCATACTTAGAAGCCACTGACTTCTTCGCTGTTGGAACTAAAAGAAAATACACTACTGCAATTCCAAGCACCGCACCAAGAACCAGATTCAGATATGGCCACAAATTAAATCTCTCTTCTTTGTAAGACGATGTATTAAACGCAGATGCCGATACATCCGTCTCTGGCTGGAATACCTTATTCTTTCTAGGTTCTGTCTTAGTACCTGCTTCTACTTTCTTTTCAATCTTTTTATCAGCCTTTTTATCCACTTTCTTATCAGCTGTACTTTCCACAATCTTCTGTGGAATCTGTTCCATATAATATAAAGTTAATGGATTGTTTTCATCAATGCTCTTTGCCTTATTTAAGCATTTTGATGCTTTTATATATGCACCCTGCTGCATATATAAAAGTGCCAGTAACTGATAGCTGCGAATAAATTTAGGATTCAGGCTCACTACCTTTTCAAGCTGCATCACTGCCAAATCACCATTACCGCTCTTCGCATGATTCAAAGCACTATTATACTTCTTAATTGTCTGGTTGATGGCTTCCAAACGGGTTGGATTCTTCTGAATGGCACTCATATACTGGTCTGCCGCATTATTCTCATTCTGAAAATGCTTGCTGATAACCCACTCACTTAACGCCGATACCACTTCACCCATTTCATAATATACAAGTCCTAATAAATTTCTTGCATCTGTATTTCTTTTATTGAGCTTTACACTCTTCTTAAGAGATACCAAAGCTCCTGACAAATCCCGAACTTTCGCCTTTTTTAAACCATCATTATAAAAAAAGTTGGAAGCACTGATTATTCTTCTATATATCACAAGTTCCTGTCCACACACACTGCATCTCTTGGTCTGGATAGATACCTGCTGACCACAATTTGGACAATTCATGGTAATGCCTCCTATTTATTTATCTTCATATCCTTCAAAATATCCTGGATTATATCATTTACATCAGTCAAATCATTCTGATAAATAGCCTCTTCTGCCTGGTCTACATCAAGGCTTGGCTGAAATTTCTGGATTTCTTCTTCAAAATTAATCATTATAATCCCCTTCTTTCTTTTAAAATGATAACGTCAACATAGGAAAAAATCAATGGATAATTGACTTTTTCCTATGGATTTCATCATGGTATTTCGACAGAGTTCACTATGTGAACTCTTGTTTACTGTGTGAACTCTTGTTCGCTTTAGCAAACTCTTTTATACATTTGGGTAAGAAGCAATATCTGCCCCTCTCTTACAATACGTAAGATTATAGTTCTCAGATTCTATATTCTTTGAGGCACCATTAATAGTAATCTTAGTACCACGGTAAATACTCTTATTAACTACTAATCTGGCATTCATAGATTTCTCTATCAAAGCTCTGACTGCATTTGCTTCTTCTGCAATACTGGAAAGCTGTGCATCCCTGCTTATCTTAGTACGTAAAATCTCGATTTTCTTCTGTGATAAATCTGCATTTGGCGCTTTTTCGATAATTACACTAATCTGCTCCATGGCAAGATTTAACTTATCAATATCTTCTTTTATCTTGCGCATCTTTTCTTCCAGTTCAGAAAGCTTACCATAAACTGTATAGTCTACGCCAAGGTTAATATGCATCTTAACTTCTGACATATTTCCTACGATAGTTGCCTCAACGCCTTCTACTGCACTGGCTGAACCGCCTACTAATACACCCATGCGACCGGATACTACTATCTTACCTTCTGAAATAATATTACAGTTCATAAGCGCATTGGCATTAATATCACCTTTTGCATAAATTGTAGCCTGCTCAAAGAACTTACCGGAAACAGAGCCACCGGCATTGATTTCTCCTTTGCCGCCACCCTGCATACCATTTTTAAGCACAACATCTTTACCGGCAACTAAAGTAGCTGCCTCAACGTGACCATCTACCGTAATATTGCCACCGGCATAAACATGCACACCGGTTACTACATTACCACGAACCAATACGTCACCCTTAAAATCAATATCTCCGGTTACTCTTGAAACATCACCCTCGATGGTAAGTGTATTGCTTACCACCAGACGATCATTGGCATATTCAATCTTACCACAGAAATTAGCGGTATAAGTTGTCTTATCTTCTGAAATGGTAAAGCCTTTTCCTTTAATCTGTGGCAAATCTCTTCCCACACGGCATTTGATGATTTCACCTCGTACATCAATACCGTCTAAGCCCTGTTTCGCCGGAGTATAACGTACAATAACTGCCCCTTCTTCTACAATCTCCAGCTTAGCCATACTGGTGTAATCAACAGAACCATCCTTTAAAACCTTAGGCTTATTATCTTTTTCTGTATTGAAAAAGAACTCAAAATGCCCATCTCTTCCATCTACGGCATGATTACTTTCTGCCACCAGACATTCCACAAAATACTGCTTTTTGTTGATAATGTCCAGCAGTACATCTCTCTTAATGCCATAAATAACACCATGTTTCTGTAAAATATCGCGCAAATCACCTTCATCATAAAATTCGCCTTCTTCCGGTGCACAGACAGTAAGATAAGCCTCTGTCATTTCCGGAGAAATTCTTACAATTGAAGCATTTGTCAACAGATTAATAGCCATAAAGCTTCACCCCTACTTCCTATTTTTTCAGGTTCGCAAGTCTTTCCTCTACCTGAGCCATCATGTTGGTATATTTTTCTAACTTCGCTTTTTCTTCATTTAATTTTGCTTCTGGTGCTTTATTTACGAAGTTTGGATTACTTAACATTCCGTTTACACGTTTTAATTCGCCTTCTAATTTTGCTTTTTCTTTTTCAAGACGTTCAATTTCCTTGCTGATATCCACTAATTCTGCAAATGGCATGTAAATTGTTGCTCCATGAATTACAGTAGATACTGCATCTTCCGGAATACCAGCCTTGTCTGCCTGTACAAGTACTTCACTTGCATAACCAAGTGTTGCAAAGAATACGCTGTTATTGTTGAAGATTTCTCTTACTTTTTCTTCTTCAGAAACAACAATTACAGTTGCCTTCTTGCTTGGTGGAACATTCATTTCTGCACGTACGTTACGGATGTTCTTAACAGCTGTCTTAATTGTTTCTACTGCTGCTTCATCCTGTGCAAAATTAAGTTCTTCTTTGTATACAGGCCATTCAGAAATCATGATAGATTCTTCTCCATCCTGCAAGTTACAGAAAATTTCTTCTGTAATAAATGGCATATATGGGTGTAATAATTTTAAGGACTGGATTAAAACGTTCTGTAATGTCCAAAGAGCTGCTGCCTTTGTCTCATCTTCATCGTTATAAAGTCTTGGCTTAACCATTTCAATATACCAGTCACAGAATTCTTCC
>CAZRLE010000101.1:0-7881 GCA_964600705.1 uncultured Lachnoclostridium sp.
TTGATTTCATTGATAATAGTACCAAAAGCAACATGAACTGGTGTCATTGCTTCTGTATTAAGCATATCCACAATTACCTTGGCTGTCTTTTCAAGGTCGGTATATGTCTCGCCTTCTTTTACTTCTTTTACTAAAATGATGTTCTTTTCATCTACAGCTGTGATGAAATCCTTTGTTTTCCCTACAAAAAGACTACGCACGGTTTCCAACGCATTGCTGTCCTTTTCTGTCTTAGTCTCTATTAAGAATACTACACGTCTTACATCTGTTTCAATATGGAGCTTCTTGGCACGATTGTAAATATCTACTAAGAGCAGGTTATCCAATAACAGATTTTTAATAAAGTTATCTTTATCAAATCTTTCTTTATATGCTACTAAAAGATTCTGAATCTGGAAAGATGCAACCTTACCAATCATATAAACATCTTCGCTGTCACCTTTGGCAAGCACTACATATTCTAAATGCTGCTCATCAAATACCTTAAAAAACTGGTATCCCTGCATCACCTGACTATCTGCCGGAGACTCTACAAATGCCTTAACCGCACCTTCGTATTCCTCGACATTACTCATGGTGCTGCAAAGAGCTTTACCTTCTGTATCCATAACGCAGATATCTACTCTTGTTATTGATTTTAAACCCTCGATTGTGCTCTGAAGAATCTGATTCGAAATCATCCAATTCACTCCTTAATATATAAAATATAGTATTATTGCATTTTTACCACACTAATCCATTTTGCAATAATTTTATCATTTTTCACCAAAAAAGTAAACCGAAACTTCTCTTTATATAGTCATTTTTTTAATTTCATCTAAAATATGGTGTGCCACTTCGTCTTTGCTCATTATAGGCAGCTCTTTTACTGCATCTTTTGTAATTAACGTCACCACATTGGTACTGGTTCCAAAACCAGCCCCATCTTCTTTCAGATTATTGGCGGCTATCATGTCCACTTTTTTCTTTTCTAATTTGGCTTTGGAGTTTTCTAACATATTTTCTGTTTCCATGGAGAAGCCACAAAGGAACTGTCCTTCTTTGCGATTTTCTCCTAAGAATCCAAGAATATCCTGTGTTCTCTTTAATGGAATAGACATATCACCATCTTTTTTCTTTACTTTTTCTGTGGCTACATTTTCCGGCGTGTAGTCTGCTACGGCTGCTGACTTAATGATGATGTCCTGCCCTACATAATATTCTTTCACCGCCTCAAACATATCTTGTGCCGAAGTAACAGGTACGACTTTTACAAAGCTTGGTGCCTTGATATTAACCGGACCGGTTACCAGTGTTACGTCTGCGCCACGAAGCATAGCAGCTTTTGCAATGGCATAACCCATTTTACCGGAGGAATGATTGGTAATAAATCGAACCGGGTCAATGGCTTCCCTTGTTGGTCCTGCTGTTACCAGCACCTTTTTCCCTGTCAAATCCTTTTCTTTTGCAATTTCTTTTTCAATGTAAGAGAATAAGGTTTCTTCCGATGGCATTTTACCATCTCCTACATCACCACAGGCAAGATAGCCATAATCTGGCTTAATCACTTCCATACCATATTTTTCAAGTATTTTTAAGTTATCCTGTACAATTGGATTGTGATACATATGGGTATTCATAGCTGGTGCCACGATTTTCTTGCACTCGCAGGCAAGTATGGTAGTGGTCAGCATATCATCTGCAATTCCATGTGCCATCTTGGCAATGACATTGGCAGAAGCCGGAGCTACCAGTACCACATCTGTTTCCTTTGCTAAGGAAACATGCTCTACCGAATACTGAAAATTACGGTCAAAGGTATCTACCAGACACTTATTCCCAGTTAATGTCTCAAATGTAATCGGATTAATAAAGTTTGTTGCATTCTGTGTCATCATCACTGTCACCTTACAGTGCTGTTTCATCAGCATACTGGCAAGGTTTGCAATTTTATAAGCCGCTATACTTCCGGTTACGGCAAGAACAATATTTTTTCCTTTGAACATTGTTATATCCCTTTCTATCAATTGCGATCATATATAATCTTAAGCCCTTTTAACAACAGTGCATCATCCAAAATGATTTCTCTCTTACAGAATGGAATAATGCTGGAAGCAATTCCCCCTGTTGCAAGAATCGTTGCCTTTTCCCCAAGTTCTTCCTCAATTCTATCAATCATTCCATCAATGCAGGCTGCATTTCCACAGATAATACCGCTTCTCATACAATCAATGGTATTGGTTCCAATCACCTTCTTTGGTGCTTCTAAGCCAATACGTGGAAGCTGGGCTGTATTGGATACCAGACCGTTTAGGGCAACTTTTACTCCCGGCATAATGACACCGCCAAGATAATTCTTATTGCCGTCAATAACGGAAATGGTTGTTGCAGTTCCCATATCAACAAAAATAAGTGGTGCACCATATTCCTGTAAGCCTGCAACTGCACAAACAATCATATCGCTTCCTACCTGTGCAGGATTATCTGTTTTAATATTAAGTCCTGTCTTAATTTCCGGTCCTACTACCTTTGGGGCAAGACCAACTACTTTGTTAACAGCTCTTTTAATCGTATTTAATACTGGAGGTACTACCGAAGAAATAATAACTCCCTCAATCTCCTCTACTTTTATCTTATTTAATTCCAAAACGTGTTTAAAATTAATGGCATACTCCAATTCTGTTTTAGAATGATCGGTAGACATTCTCTCCACAAAATGAATTTTCTCATCATCAATACAACCGATTACTATATTGGTATTACCCATATCAATTGCTAAAATCATAGTACCTGCCTCCTGTAAATTAAAAAGTTTCCATCTTTTTCCATAAAGTCAAAAAGACCACCACAAAATTGTGACGGTCTCAAATTTACTGTAACATTCTGGTCTTACCAAACACCTGTCCAAGTGCTGCCACCCAAAATGCTGCCACAATCGCTTCCGGAACACCATTGGTTCCGATAATTACCAATATCACTGCAATCTGTTATTATTCCTTCCTGTAAGGATACAATACAGTCCGCTTGTTATAAAAAGGATAGCTCCAGAATTTATAAGCCACCTTGCCAACTAAAATTTTATCAATTTTATCTTTCAATGTCCAGTTTTTTTGATTTATTTCAATCCCCATTTGATAATTACAGCAAATGCTCCATCACATAAGCCGCATGCAAGCACGCACCATCAATATATGCTCTCTCATCCATATCAAACTGGTCATGATGGTTTGGATATACAAATCCTCTCTCCTTGTTGCCACCACCTACAAAGGCGAATACTCCCGGTACTTTTGCCTGATAAATGGAGAAATCTTCCCCAAGGAAAATCTTTGGAAGGGTAACCAGTCCATCTTTGCCAAGCACCTTTTTCGCTGCTCTTCTGGCAATTTCTGTTTCTTTTTCATCATTATATACTGGTGGATGAAGAGATGGCTGATAGAATACTTCTCCCTTTACACGGTAGGCTCTGGAAATGTCCTCTACCATTCTGCGGATTCCATTTTCTAATACACTTCTATCTTCTTCATTAAAGCTTCTTACTGTTCCATCTAATACCGCTTCCCCGGACACCACATTATACTGCTTTCCTGACTCAAAATGTCCCACAGATACAACTCCTGAAGAAAGTGGATTTAACTCTCTGCTGACAATGGTATGTAAGCCCATAACCAATGCTGCTCCGGCTACTGTTGCATCTACACAAAGATGCGGCTTGCCTGCATGACCGGATTTACCAGTTAATACAATTTTGAAAATATCGGTGGTTGCCATTCTCTCTCCTGCATCAATGGACACTTCTCCATACTCCATGTCTGTAAAAATATGAAGCCCAAAAATTCCTTCTACATCATCTAAGATGCCATTGGCTATCATCAGATTGGCACCTTTACAGTTCTCTTCGGAAGGCTGGAAAATTAGTTTTACTAAGCCTTTCAACTCCGCTTCATGTGCTTTTATCACTTTGGCTGCACCAAGTAAACCTGCAATATGCGCATCATGACCACAGGCATGCATCACTCCCGGATTCTTTGAAGCAAATGGTAATCCTGTCTTTTCTTCTACGCGAAGGGCATCCATATCAGCACGAAGAGCAATGATTTTACCTTTGTTTTTATCTCCAATGTAACCCACTACTCCGGTTTCACCAACTGCCTCCCAACGAATGCCCATTTTATCCAGCTCTTCCTTGATTCTCTTCGCTGTGCGATATTCCTCCATTCCTATTTCCGGATACTGGTGAAATTCTTCTCTCCAACCGATAATTTCGCTTCTGATTGCTTCTACTTCGTTACGAATATCCATGTGGCACTTCCTCCCTACATAGTGTCCTACTATTTTTGACTTTCCATTTGGTATACTACATTTACTTTTCAATATAAAACCCCTTCTGAAAGCTTTCACTTACAAAAGGGGTCGGTTCTATCCTTTTCAAAGAACTACCTCAAAAAGACAGCCAGCCTCCTGTCTGCTACCCTCTTTCTGCTCGTTCTTTTTCTTCCTGTTCTTTGCGTTTCTTTTCTTCTTCTAGCTTTCTTCTAAGGGCTTCTTCCTCTGCTCTCTTAGCAGCTTCCTCATCCGCTTTCTTCTTTGCATCATCTACAAGCTTTTTAATTACTTCTTTTTCTTGTGCATCTAAAATCTTGTCCAAAGAAACCATAACCGCAAGAACACCTTTGTTTCTTACAACATTTTCTACATAATCCGTTGCATCACTCTTAATCAACTCTGGTGTTGGTGCAAATTCAGCCATATCAACTTCAATAATTTCCTGCACTTCATCCATAATGAATGCAACCATCATTCCATCACGAAGTCTTCCCACAAACAACTGTGTCTGTGGTCCCATTGGTTTTTGCTCTGCACCAAACTTACTTGGCAGACTGTAAACAGGCAGAATATCTCCACGAAGAGTCATAAGTCCCTTTACATGTGAACTGATATTCATAATTGGAGTAAAATTGTCTAAATTCTCAATTCCATAAGTACGCAGCACATCTAAACCATATAACTGTCTTCCTACTTTGAAAAAAAGTATACGTCTTTCCATATCATTTCCTCCTATTTACTGATGCTTTTTAAGTATGCATTGATAAACACATCTAACTCACCATCCAAAACTGCATTTACATTGCCCATTTCTTCATTGGTTCTGTGGTCTTTTACCAGCTTATATGGCTGCATGGTATAAGTACGAATCTGGCTTCCCCAGCCAATTTCCTTTACTTCTCCACGAATATCGGATTCCTTCTCATGATTCTCCTGCTCTCTGAGAAGAAGAAGCTTTGCCTTTAACATCTGCATTGCTTTGTCCTTGTTAAAAAGCTGAGAGCGTTCATTCTGACACTGTACCACAATTCCTGTTGGGAAATGTGTGATACGAATTGCAGATGATGTCTTATTGACATGCTGTCCGCCTGCCCCACTGGCACGATAAGTATCAATTCGGATATCTTCTTCTGCAACCTCAATATCCATATCTTCGTCTCCCATATCTGGTACCACATCGCATGATACGAATGAGGTCTGTCTCTTCCCTGCTGCATTAAATGGTGAAATACGAATCAGACGATGAACACCATGTTCTGACTTAAGATATCCATAGGCGTTCTCACCCTTGATTTCCATTGTGATTGACTTAATGCCTGTCTCATCACCCGGCTGATAATCTAATACTCGACTTGAAAATCCCTTCTGTTCACAATAACGCTGATACATTCGGAACAGCATATTCGCCCAGTCGCAGCTTTCTGTACCGCCAGCTCCCGCATGGAGCGTAAGAGTTGCATCATTTCTGTCATATTCTCCCGACAATAATGTTGCAATTCTAAGCTGTTCGTGATACTTTGTAAAACTCTTTACAGCCGCCTCAATTTCCGGTACCAGAGCCTCATCATTTTCTTCGTATCCCATCTCAATCAGGGTTTCTATATCTTCATACTGTGTTTTCAGTGTGTTATAAGAGCCAATGGAGTCTTTTAAAACTTTCAGTTCTTTCATAACCTGCTGGGATTTCTCCGGATCATCCCAAAAGGATGCTGACTCCATCAACTGTTCTAATTCTTCTACTTTAAGTGTTTTACCTTCCAGGTCAAAGAGAGTTCCTGATTTCTTCCACTGCCTGACGATACCCCGCCAACGCATATTTGTACTGATCTAATTCTACCATAAAACTCATCCTTTCAATAACCCGTTTTCACGGAATTTCTTACGCTTTATATTTTATATCCGTTCACTCCACGCCATTCGCAACGGCAGCTTCGCTGCTTTCTCGTCGTTTCACGGCTAACTTTGCTCATAATCAAGCGTTCCTTTCGTCAGCTAAAATCAAAAAATCATTATGCAAGCATAGGATTATTTTGATTTATGCTGACGTGTGAACTGTAACACTTAATTTTTACCACAGCAATGTTTATATTTCTTGCCGGAACCACATGGACATGGTTCATTTGGCATAACCTTCTTCCCAACTCTTCTAACTGGTTCTTTAGCTGCAGAAGCATCTTTATTTGTTCCAGTTACCTTGGCAACCTGTTCTCTTTCTACATTCTGTTCAATACGAACATGAAGCAGTGCCTTTACTGTATCTTCATAGATTGCTTCTGTCATGGCATCAAACATATCAAATCCCATGAATTTGTATTCTGTTACAGGATCTCTCTGACCATAAGCCTGAAGGCCAATACCCTGACGTAACTGATCCATATCATCGATGTGATCCATCCACTTACGGTCAATTACTTTTAATAAGATAACTCGTTCCACTTCACGAAGATGTTCTGGTTCTGGGAATTCTGCTTCTTTTGCTTCATAAAGCTTAACAGCCGCTTCCTTCACCTGCTGCACCAGATCATCCTTCTTAATATGCTTCATCTGATCCGCTGTTAAAGAGATTGGTTTCATTGGGAATACAGGAAGAACTAACTGATTGAGTTCTGTCATATCCCATTCTTCAGGAGACTGTTCATCACTAATGCAGGTACTTACCAGACGTTCTGCTGTTTCGTTAATCATCTTATAGATAACGTCACGCATACTTTCGCCGTCTAATACTCTTCTTCTTTCTGCATAAATGATTTCTCTCTGTTCATTATTAACTCTGTCATATTCTAACAGATTCTTACGAATACCATAGTTGTTATTTTCAATCTTAGTCTGTGCCTGTTCGATAGCATTACTTAACATCTTATGTTCAAGCTGTTCGCCTTCTGGAAGTCCCAAAGAATTGAACATGTTCATAAGTCTTTCTGCACCGAATAAACGCATTAAATCGTCTTCTAACGAAATATAGAATCTGGACTCACCCGGGTCACCCTGACGTCCGGCACGACCACGAAGCTGGTTATCGATACGTCTGGATTCATGACGCTCTGTACCGATAATCTTAAGACCGCCGACTTCTTTTACACCTTCACCAAGCTTAATATCTGTACCACGACCAGCCATGTTAGTTGCGATAGTTACCGCACCAAACTGACCTGCATCGGCTACAATTTCTGCTTCTAATTCATGGAATTTCGCATTTAATACTTTATGTGGAACACCCTGACGTTTTAACATATCACTTAATTCTTCCGAACCTTCAATTGTGATAGTACCAACTAATACCGGCTGTCCTACTTCATGAGCTGCCTTGATTTCCTGTACAACGGCATTTAATTTTTCTCTTTTTGTCTTATATACTGCATCCTGTAAATCTACTCTGGCAATTGGAAGGTTTGTTGGAACCTCAATAACGTCCATACCATAGATATCACGGAATTCCTTTTCTTCTGTCAAGGCAGTACCTGTCATACCAGATTTTTTGTTATACTTATTGAAGAAGTTCTGGAATGTAATCGTAGCAAGAGTCTTACTTTCTCTCTTAACCTTTACATGTTCCTTTGCTTCAATAGCCTGATGAAG
>CAZRLE010000102.1:0-7810 GCA_964600705.1 uncultured Lachnoclostridium sp.
GCTGTTCATCTTTTGCTGCATCGTATTCTGCATTTTCAGATAAATCGCCCTGTTCTCTTGCTTCTTTAATCTTTTCTGCTACTTCTTTACGTTTGTTAACCTTTAAATCCTGTAATTCTTCTTCTAACTGTTTTAAACCTTCATAAGTTAAAATGTTCTTCTTTTCTGCCATTTTAAACATACCCTCCAATAAAAAATAATCTGGAAATCGTCTATTTTCACATTCTATGAATTATAACGTAGAATGCAAGACTTGTCAACTTTATCTTCCTCTTAAAAGTGGCAAATTTGCAAGTTCATTCATATTCGCTGAAATATCTGAAGAGTTGCCGCTTAATTTTTCTACTCTCTTTGCAGTATCATATACTGCCTGATTGATATTCTGCACACTAATATTGGCATTTGAAAGTACACATGCAATCTCCTCGCTCTGTGCTGTCAGTTGTTCCATACTGCTTTGAACAGAATTGGTATATTCACTAAAATAGTCGCCCATGTCTGCAAATTTATGATAGTCATCAATCACAGTATGTGCCATGTACTCGTTCATTTCTTCCATCTGCTTATTCAGATCCTTCACAGCATGAATTACCTTTTTGTTTACTTCATTAATTTCATTGGTTGCACTGGCAATTTTATTACTTAACTCTTCAATGGAAGAAGCCACAACTGCAAAACCTCTGCCACTTTCTCCCGCTCTTCCTGCCTCTACCTGGGCATTCAGACTGAGGATACGTGTCTCTAATGCAAAATCACTTACCTTATTCACTATTGCTGCAATTAATTCTACATTTTTGGTATCCGCTGCTGCCTTTTCCAAGGATGCTTTCATCTGTTCAATCATCTGAATAGCTTCTGCCTGTCTTGCATTGGCAACTTTAGTTGATACACCGGCTCTCTTACCAGCTTCCTGTATATATTTCTCTACTGTACGCATTTCATCTGCAAGACCCTGCATCTGTTCTGCTGTATCCATTAAATTAGCGGATACATTTTCTGTAGTCGCACTACATTCCTCCATGTTGGAGCTGATATCCATAATGTTATCATTGATATGTCTAATCTTAACAGAATTGGCACCTGTAGATTCTCCTACCTGATGAACCAGATTTCTCACCTGATAAATAAATGCATTGATATCTCCTGCAACAACCTCAAACTCATCACCACTCTGGATAACAACTTCTTTATTGATATCTCCGCTTCCATCTGCCAATTCACAGACCTTCTCATGCAATATTGCAAATCCACGGTCTAATTTTCTTCTTATAAACATAAGTGCAAGCATAATTACTACAACAATTACTGCGCAGGATGCTACTATTATAGTCAGAATTCGATTGGTCTGCTGCAAAATCCAGTCATAGCTAATATCTACGCCTACAATACCAACCACTTCATCCCCATAAAACACTGGGCTGAATGCGCTGATATAAGTACCCCATTCATCACTGGTTGGTTCTTTATCTACACTGGTAACGCCTGAAAATGCTTCTATCATAGACTCCGTTGCTTCACATTCTTCTCCGATCGCTGCCGGCTCCTCCGGGTCTGCATCTACAGCAAATACAAGCTCTCCACTTACTGTCTGACGCAAAGTATAGATATACTCCATATTACTATTATCCAAAAAAAGGGTCAGTTCCCCGCATACCTTTTCAAACAGCTTACTTTCTTCGTCACCTTCCTGTATTTCCATAAATCGTTCAACATCCAGATTGGCAGCAGCACACTGGGCTAAATTCATAGCATTTTCTTTAATTTGTGACATCAGAAGAGCCTGTGTATTATTATAGATTACCATACCCAGACCACCAGTTCCTATGATAACAATAATCATAAGTGTCCAAAAAATTTGTTTTACAATTCCCGTCTTTCGTACTCTCATTTTTGCTTTCCCCCGAAAATTTTATTTTCTAAATTTGTATATTCTGTACTGTGGCTATTATATTTTCCCCGAAACAATATGCCACCTCTTCTAGTATATTCTGAAAACAAAACACTTTCAAGCAAATTTTTATACATTTTGACCATTTTCCAACCTTTTATATATGGTCCTTCTCATAGTCGTATAGCAGGCTAGTCCTCCAATTACATTGGATATGGGTTCTGCTAAGAACACTCCCTTTACTCCAAATCCCATCACGGGTAAAAGGAGTGTTAACGGAGTGACTATAATGGCTTTTCGAAGCAATGAAAAAAATATGGCATGCCTTGCATCTCCCAATGCCTGAAAAGCAGACTGTCCTGCAAACTGAAATGACATAAATACAAATCCGAAGAAATAGATACCAAGCATTTCTACACCTGTTTCTATCATCTGTAAATCATCGGAAAAGATACCAAACCAGAATCGTGGAAACACAAGAACCAATATCCATGCCAGCATTGTATATGCCGAACCAATTAAAGTATTAAAACGTATTCCTGCCTTCACCCTGTCGTACTTAACTGCACCATAATTATAACTGATAACCGGCTGAGCTCCATTTACAATTCCAGAGATTGGAAGCATAAAAATTTCCCGAACCGAGTTGGCTACTGTCATAATACCAACATACAAATCACCACCATAATTCTGTAAGGTAGCATTGCACACAATCTGTACCAGACAGTTAGTTCCCTGCATGATAAAATTAGACATTCCAAGCTTAACGATATTTTTTGTAATCTCCCGGTCTATTCGGACAGCAGCTATTCTTAACGGAATACTTACCTTCCTTCCAAACAGAAAATGAAGTACCCATACTGCCGAAATTGCCTGACTGATAATAGTGGCTAATGCTGCACCTGCAACCCCCATATCAAATCCAAAAATAAATACAGGGTCAAGAACAATATTGGCAATGGCACCAATTACAACCGAAAGCATTCCGACTTTTGGAAATCCCTGTGCATTGATATAACCATTCATTCCTGTTGAAAGCATGGAAAATACTGTGCCTAGCAGATAAATATTCAAATATTCCTTTGCATACACAAAAGAATCCTCACTTGCCCCAAAGGCAAATAATATGGGCCTGCAAAATACATATCCTAATATAGTTAAAAGCAATGCACTAATAATCAGCAATCCAAAGGAGTTACCCATAATTCTGCCAGCTTTCTCTTCATCACCGCTGCCTCTCGCCATGGAAAACAACGGCACACCGCCCATTCCAAACAGTGCTGTAAATGCCATAATCAGCGTAACAACCGGAAAGGTAAGCCCAACTCCGGTTAATGCCAGACTATTTCCTTCTCCAAGATGTCCTATGTATATTCTGTCTACTACATTGTACAGAAGCTGAATCAGCTGCGCCACAGTTAAAGGAACCGCCTGAGCGATAATGCATTTCCAGACCGGTCCTTTTGAAAAATCTATCTTTTGCAAACTATTTCCTTCTTTCATCAAACACACTCTCTTCTACAATCTCAAATGGTTCTCTTCTAAAGCCGAAGCAATGCACCTTATTGTCTTCCGAAAGCATATTTTCCAATCTCTTTTTCGTTAATGGAAAAGTAACCATTTCCAGAGCCTCATGTCTCTTTATCCAACGCACTTCTACGCTTTCATCACTGGTCAACAGTTCTCCTTTTACATATTTACAAGAGAAATCAATATTCACAATATCCTTTTCAATATTCTTGCATATTCCAATAAACCCTGTAATTTCTACATCCACCCCAGTTTCTTCTTTGATTTCCCTAATCAGTGCCTGCTGAAGAGTTTCACCCGGTTCAACCATTCCACCAGGATACTCCCAGCCTCTTCGCGGACTTTTTATCATCAATATTTCATCATTGGCATTGTTAACTAATCCAGCCACCGATACAAAATGTGTATAATTCATGTCTATATTCCTTTCTTCATTTCCAGTTCTTTCAAATTATTACTCGTTCCTTTTAAAACTAACTACTCGATAAATCTTTTAGCAACGCCCTTATACGCTCTGTACAATCCGCTTCTCGTGTTTCCTTTTTCCTCCAATCATCAGAAAGCGGAAAATACACTCTATCATTTACACCTTTTCCCATATCCCATTTTCCATTTATATTTCTATTGCTATCCAACCAATTTGCCACAAACTCAAGTTTATCTGTTGCATATTTATATTTTGAAAGCAATTCTATGGCTGCAATATACTGGCTCGCTTCTCTACTTTCAAAACATTGTGGTATTAACGCCAGTTTGTTCTGATATATATAATAAATTCCACTTTCTTTATTTAGTACATACTCTACAACTGCTCTCTCTGTTTGCCGGTCCAAACAACTACTCACTAAGGAAATTGGATAAAAATTTACAAAATCAGTAAGTCGTTCTCCTTTTGGTTTTCTACCAAAAATTTTCTCATAAGCAAAAATATATTTCTCATGATTATATATTCCTCCAGCAAATGCGCTGGAAATAATATCTGTCCATTGCTTAGCAATTTTATTAGCATTCAAATTATCAGAAGTAAATCTTCTAATCCATGTTGCTAATATCATAGAAGACAAAATATTCCAATCATGTAGCTTTTCTCTCCTATCCGGTATTTCTTTTTTCCCGGATAAACAATCATCCATATAAGATACAGCCTTTTGAATACATTCATCTTCTATGGTATATCCCAAACGTTCAAGACGTCTAAGAGCTTGTTCTGTTGTGATAGCTGTATCATAATTTTGCGATAACGAATGAAAATAACCCCACTTACCATCTTCTTCCTGTAATACAATTATTTTTTTCGCCCATTTACCATCTTTATGCATGCCTTCACCTACTTTTCAAACGTCTTATCCCTGTACCAATTCCCATTCCTATAGATGAAATAATGGCATCTATCAAAATCGTCTCCCAATTTGCCATATTGATTTTATCAAATGCAAGCATATTCGCAACACTGAATGTTCCATATTCAGCAAGCATATACATAACAGCAAAGCATAAAGCAGCAAACCATTTTCCCAATTGGAAATTGTCTGCCTGCTCACCCCAAGAGCCTCTGCCACTTGTTCTTGCCCTCCTATTTTTTCTTATGTTTATTATAAGAAAAAGAGCTTATGTCGTCTGTCAAATGACTTTTACAGTGGCTTTTTCTGTGTCAAAAAGCTTTTACATCACCCACAACACTTCATTATGTCTCTTTCCCCTAACACTATATGGTGCATTTCCAATTCTTTCAATGTTTCATTTAAGACTTTCTCATTCCCTGTAAATTTATAACCCATCTTCTGATACAAGTTCTTTGCCGCTTCATTATTACTTAGAATCCACAATGTTGGATTAGCTTCACATTTGGTTTCTGCATACCATAACAACTTTGTTCCATAACCTTTTCTCTGTTCTTTTGGGAGAACATACAGATTTTCAATCAAATTATCTTTTACAGAAACAATTCCCTTTGCTTCCTCTTCTATCAATATATAAAATTGTTTCCCACATTTTATTTCTTTTTCTATGTACCGTCTTTGATTCTCTACGGTATGCTTCTGCACAAATTCTTCAGTACAAAAACTCCTATGAGATTCTTTCCATGATGTAGAATGTATCTTTGCTGCTATGTCTATATTAGCAGTTGTTACCATTTCAAACATACACATTACTTCAACATACCTCACTTCCATTCGTCTGTCTTTCACCTATTCGATAAGTAATTTAACTTAAAAATTCTAAACTTAATTGAATAAATTCATCTTGATTGCTAATCATCGCAGGATGTCCACCTGAATTAAATAAATACATTTGTCCATCGCCCATTACTTTAATCATTCTTCCATAAGTATCTTCATAATAATTAGCAGATATTGCAGACATAAATTCATCTTCTCTACTACCTGTTAATAATATACCTGCCTTTAAATTCCATAATGGCTTATGGAAAAACTCTTTTATTTCTTTTTCATGCTTCATAATGGTTTTTGTATCATTATCTACAATTTGCTCCCAATCCGAACCATGCATATAAGAGTAAAACATCCTGACATTATTATCTTGCTTAGCTTGTTCTCGGTCTCTTAACAGATTTTCTGTAAATTCTTTAACAGCCTTCTCTCCCTGAAAACTATCAGCAATAACTCTATCCACAAGTTCAGGTGCTTCTAATGCAACATTAATAGCAACCATGGCCCCACCACTACTGCCTATTATGTTAACTTCCTCATATTTCTTTTCTTGCAGAAATGCGACCACTTGCTTCGCTTCATAAAACCATAAATCAACAGGAAATTCTTCTAATCTATCTGATTTCCCATGTCCCAAAAAATCTATTAAAATAACTTTAAAATCCTGCTTATATTTTTCTGCAATCTCTGAAAACATATTAGAAGAAGCAGTATTACCATGGAGAAATAATAAAGGTTTTCCTTCACCAAATTCATCATAATATATCTTTTTACCATCAAATGTAAAATAACTCATAAACCCCTCCTGTTTCTGACTAATTTATCATTTTTTATTATCTAATCAAATACTATAATTTATCTTAGTCCAACTTATTTTTCTTTTCCTTGTGTCTAGTCGGTCTCCTCTTTCTTTTTTAAGGAAGCTACTTATCCTCTTGTTTCTTATCTCAAGTAGGACAAATTACTCAAATTTCACTATTTCTCTCCTCTACCTCAAATTATACTCCATAAAACATACTTTGTCATTCCGCTTTCCAAAACACTTCCGTTCTTCTCGACAAACTCCACCCCATGAAGATTAAGAAAACCTACTATATGATTTTTCGTCAAAAAACTATAGTTAGACGGGAAGGGGGAGACAGATTTTTTCGCCAGACAACATAGGGCATCTAGTAGAACTTAGGTTTCTAGGGATTTTGCTACTTGCACCACGAGAACCTTGTCTGAGCAGAATAGAGGTGCACACATAATAGGTTAATTGTTTTTTATTAAACTATTATGTGCATGCACCTATTCTGCGAGTTTGGTGAGAGTGGTGCATAATAAAAGCAAAATCCAGAAGCCTTAGTTCTACTTATGTCCGTAAGCGTTGCAAGAAAAAATCTGTCTCCCCCTTCCCGTCTTCGTAATCTCCCTCGAAAAATCATACCCATATTCCTCTTAATCTTCATGGGGTGGAGTTTTACAAAATACAGAAGAGCTTGGCGCAAGCGCCAAGCTCTTCCATATATCCTAAGATAAATATTCAATTAATCTTATTCTGCCTTTTTAGCAAGTGCTGCATATTTTTCTTTTGCATCTTTTTCTGCTTTTTCGAATAATGCTTTTGCTCTTTCAGGGTTTGAACGAGAAAGTCTGTTGTAACGAACTTCGCTCATTAAGAATTCCTGATAATCTGCTGTAGGCTCTTTAGAGTCTAACTGGAATGGATTCTTTCCTTCTTCTGCAAGACGTGGATCGAATCTGAATAAGTGCCAGTAACCTGCCTGTACAGCACGTTTTTCTTCTGTCTGAGCACCCTTCATACCGCCCTTGATACCATGGTTGATACATGGAGCGTAAGCGATGATGATGGATGGTCCTGGATAACTTTCAGCTTCAACGAATGCTTTGATACACTGGTTGTAATCAGCACCCTGAGCGATCTGTGCAACGTATACGTATCCGTAGCTCATTGCGATTGCTGCAAGGTCTTTCTTCTTAACTTCTTTACCAGCTGCTGCGAACTGAGCGATAGCACCTACTGGTGTAGATTTAGAAGACTGTCCACCTGTGTTAGAGTAAACTTCTGTATCGAATACCATGATGTTGATATCTTTACCGGAAGCTAATACATGGTCAACACCACCGAAACCGATGTCGTATGCCCATCCGTCACCACCAAGGATCCACTGACATTTCTTAGCTGCGAAATCTTTATTCTTTAAGATGTTTAATCTGT
>CAZRLE010000103.1:0-6703 GCA_964600705.1 uncultured Lachnoclostridium sp.
AAGGTTGTCTTATTGTTCAGTTATCAATGTTCTTCAGATGATTTCTCATCATCCGGTGCCGTCCGGTTTGTGTTCTTCGCCGCGACAGCTTACTTAGTTTATCATATTCAAAAGTGTTTGTCAAGCACTTTTTTAACTTTTTTGTTGCTTTTCTTACCAACTCCGGTTCGAAGACTGCGGTTTGTTGGCTGTTCAGCAGCAACGTTGTATATGATATAACATCTTACGACAAATGTCAACACTTATTTTCAACTTTTTTCATTTTATCCCCATTTTTCTTATTACATCTTTCTATATCCCACTTTCCGTTCCCATATACCTCATAATTATCCCATATACAAAAAATAAAAAGGAACATCTTATTAAAAGATGTTCCAAATTACATATAACCAGTTATTCTCATATAACATTTTTACAAACTCATTACTATGTACCATAACAAGTAATGTATTTCCCCACTGTGTTGCTGCAAACATATCCAAAACAATGAATATCACCCAAACTCGCAGCACACCCTCTACTAAACCTACCAGTAATCCACCCGTTTTATTTATCTGCTTCAAGACCGGGAGCTTTGCTACTATATCTAATACACTACACGCCACACCCAATCCAATACTGGCAATGATAAATGCCAATACATAAGAAAAGATTGGACTGTCTGGCAATAGTACCTTTACAACCGGTCCAAGAATCACCGCTCCTACTATAGATAATATCAGCGAGCATGCCGAAAAGGCAGATTTAATAAATCCTGTTCTTTTCCCTTTCCATGCACATCCTCCTATTATCAAAATTACACCTGCTAATGCCCAGTTAATTGTTTCCATCTCTCGTTGCTCCTATCAATTTCACTTTCTCTATGTTTGCTTCATCAACAAAGATATAAGTATTTTTCTCATTTGTAGCAAAAATGTATTGCATACGTTTAAAAAATTTGTAATTAAACTTTTCAGAACCAGTATCTCTCAATATAATTCCGTTCAAGTCAGACAAAAATACAATCTCTTCGCCAACCATGGATATTGTTTCATATTCATAATCCATCATCTTAGTCAGCACTTTTTTCCCTGCAAGATTGTAAAATACAAATTCCTTCTGCCCTTCTTCACCTGAATCCAGTACAAATCCAATTCCATTACTTCCTGTCACTGCACTTAGAATCTCTTTCTCAAGCACTTCTGTTATAATTTCTTCCGGAAGCTCTTCCATCGAATATAACGCAAATCCATTTTCCATCAAAACACAGATTGTGTTGTTATCCACAAACTCTACGTTATGCACAAGGGTTTCACCATATTCAACACCGCCCACAATACGGTTCACCTTATCTTTACCGACCTCATCAAAGTTGTAAAAGCTGACACGGCTTTCTCCCACACCTTCATTAACATAGAAATAAGTGGTAACCAGTTTTTTGCCATCGTCCGAAACGCTGATATCCATCGGATATCCATCCTCTGTCACATTGGTTGGTATCTCCGCCAAAAGCTTTGTGTCTCCGTATGGGTTATAGATATGTATTTCATTGGACTCTTTATCCTCCAATACAACTACCACAACTCCCTGCTGACTCACCTGTACCTGCACAATCGAAAGGGTTTCTTCATACTTAGTACCCGAATCACTGCCATTGTATATGTACCATTCCTTACCACCAATATCACCAATCACTACATAACTGCCACACACATCCGCCTGCGGATTATTCATATCATAGCTTCCATTCCAGAGAATATTTCCTTCCGCATCCATCCCAGCCGCTCCATCACGGCTAAATTTCAGAACACCCTCGGCATATTCTCTATACTGAACACTATTACTGTCTTTTCTTGGTGTTGCCGCTAATACCTCATACTCTGTATAATATTTGTTAATTACAGAATTCAAAAGATACACAAACAAAAAAACAGCCGACAAAGTGCATGCCATAACAGTAAATACAACCCTTCTTTTGTGATGCTTTTGTTCGCGTTCGTACTGTTTGGAATCATTTCTTTCTGATAAACTTTCTGATATGTTTTCCATTCCTTCCACCTTTATCTCAAAAGTATTTGTTCTCTATCTTATCACAATCATTCTTCATACGCAAATAAGTTTTTCTTCCAGATTAATCACTTTATGGCATAATCAATTTCTGTCCCTCATAAATCCTGTCTCTATTCTCTATTTGATTTGCTTCCCGTATCATCTCTATATATTCCACCGAACCATACACCGTGTTACTAATACTTCCAAGCGTATCTCCTTTTTGTACTATATAATAATACTTTCCTGCCATCACTTCCTCATCTTCCTCTACTACATCTTCGGTCATATCCTCCTTCTGGTCCAACTGGTCAGCATGACCAGTTATCATTTCGACTATCATATTTTCTTCATCTGCATTTCCAACTTCTTTTTCCTGCTCCATATTGGCAGAAATATGATTTAATGTCTGTTCCATACTTTCCATCTTGCCATAATTATTCAGCGAAGTCACACCAATCACCAAAACGACTGCTGCCAATGCTGTACTTGCTGCATACATCAAATGATTAACCCTTTTTCCCGAATTATTTTCTTTCGCCGCAACCAGTTCCCGAACCTGTTCCATGACTTTATCTTCCCCAACTGCCTCGTGACTATGGTTACCGAAGGTATCTATCATATAACTTTGCATAGCCTCATTCTTTTCATAATAAATATAATATCCTGTTTGTTTTTCAAAACTTTGGTTTTCATAATGATAGATACTCTCTTCTTTCTCCTCCCTATCAAATACAAATAAAATATCTCCACCTTCCGTAAAGTTATTTTCATGAAGTTTCTTCACCTTCTCATCAAATCCAGCTTCCTGCCCTGAGCGCAAAATCATAAATCCAACAATCTCTAAATCCGGAAAATAGTTTTTAACACCTTCGTAAATATTTGACCAAATCTCATTATTAAAAGGATTTTCATTGCCTTCCTCTAAGCCGCACACCTCTACTGCACCCTTTATAAACGTAGGCTGCCCACTCTTTTTCTCCGCTGTTTTCCCTAATAAGACCGCCATTCCCCAGCCGTTCTTACTCTTCTCAGAAAGCTTTCTTGCAAAGGTCACTACATAATCTTCTATGTAAACTTTAGGTTCTCTTACCACCTGTCCTATCTGTCTGATATTTTTGGGTAACTGCTTGTACTCCATCCCAACTACCTGCCTCTCTTTTTTCAAAAACTATACCATATTTCACAGACAGCTTTTGTCAATCCATGGAAACCCTGCTGACCTTTTATCTCCTTTTTTCTTCTTTTTCCCAGCTCTTTCATCCTTTTTGGACGATTGCTTGTCATTTTCTGCGTCCAAACTTTTTCCCAATCTGTGTAAATTCTTCCAGATTGGACATACATATAGACAAACTTAGTGATGTTAGGAGAATATTATGTCCCAGACGATATTAGAAAAAAAGAATTCCACTTCCCACAAGAAGATATATTATTATAATCCAAAAGAAAAGCAATCTATTTATGATTTTTGCCAGACTCTTTCCAGCCTTATAAAACAGCACAAAGGAAAAGGAAAAAAGCTGGTTTTATTGTGTATAGGTTCAGACCGGGCAACCGGAGACTGTCTTGGTCCTATTATTGGTTACAAGCTGTCCGGACTTTCTCATCCAGATTTGGTTATTTACGGCACTCTTGCGGAGCCGGTTCACGCCAAAAACCTTTCTGAAACAATAACCAAAATCAAAAAACTTCACCAAAATGCCACAATCCTTGCCATTGATGCTTCTCTTGGCACCTCAAATCATATTGGCTACATCACACTAGGAGAAGGCGCACTATATCCCGGCATTGGCGTAGATAAGGATTTGCCAGGCGTAGGAGATATCTATATCACCGGTATTGTAAATATTTCAGGAATACTCAACAATATGCTATTGCAAACCACAAGGCTTTCTGTCGTAATGCAGCTTGCCGATTTTATCTGCTATGGAATCCGTTACTCCTTATCACGGTATTCCTTATGATTTTGTTTAGAATTTCTTTAGAATTTACCTTTAATTTTAGAATTGTTTTATGATTTGTACACATTCTGCTCACATTTTACGTATATACTGTAACCTGTAAGAGATTTTCATACATTTGATTACTCTCCCCCTCTCATTAATCAAATATAAGCAAGAACGAATCCGGCTTTTGCCGGATTTTTTCTTTTCCATTTTTTCCTTTTACCACATAGTCCACATTGCTTTTTACAGCCTCCTCATATATAATGGTACTTATATCAGACAATTGTTTTTTTTCTCTGATATATTCTGAATTTATTTATGTTCACGCATGGGGGAGGTAGCTTATGAACACCAAGAAGGATTTAATCAAGAAACCCGCTTCTGAAGCTGAAATTTTCAAAAATATGATGCAAACGATATTTGCCGTTGCCACTATCTTTTTTATCAAAAATATTATCGCTAAAAGCTGGCAGGGTGCCATTATTATCGGAATCTGTTTAATTGCTTTAGTTTTTCTTGTTATTACCATGAAAAAGAAAAACGCAAAACAGGAAACGCAACAGCTTGCCATCTGTATCAGTATTGTTTTCCTTGTTTTCTGTATTTCACTTAACAGCGGTAACTTTTACAGCGATGATTTCCCTCTTTATTTGTCAGTCATTGCAATTTCCGGTCTGTACCTTGTTCCGAAATACACCCTGATACAGGCAGCTTTAATTGATGTTTTACTGGTTGCCGCCTATATCATTCATCCTGAAAAAGCAGACCCACTTTCACAGTACATTATGTGTATGGCAATTTTTACAGTTGGTGCTTTTTGCCTTTACATGGTAATCAAACGCGGTCGTGCCTATATTGAAATCGGCGCCGCCAAAACCAATGATGCCAACAAACTTTTATCCGAATTAAAACATGCCGGTGTAGAATTACAAGGTAACTGCAATTCTTCTGCTGATCGAATTCAAAAACTGGAAAAAGCCAATGCACTTCTCGAAAACAGCACCAATCAATTACGTTCCGGTTCCGAAGGCATTACCGCCGGAACTCTTGAAGTTTCACAAGCCTTTGAGGAAATGCAGCAGAAGATGTCGGTAACAGAAGGTCATGTAGAACAATTAAACAAAGATGTTAAAAGAGTAGAATCCGCATTATCTGAAAACAAAAAGAGCATGCAGGAAATGACTGATGAAATGGAGGTTCTAAAATCCAAAGTCGGCGCTACTGCAGATGTATTCAGTTCGTTACAGGAACAGATTGCTGAAATCACTAAGGTCACAGAACAGTTAACAAGTATTGCTTCCAGCACAAACATGCTTGCGCTGAACGCTTCCATTGAGGCAGCAAGAGCCGGACAAGCCGGTGCAGGTTTTGCAGTTGTTGCCACAAAGGTACAAGACCTTGCCATCGACAGCAACAAATGTTCCTCACAGGTAGTTTCCGTTGTATCCGCTATGCAGCACCAAATCGAAATTACCAGCAAGCAGCTGGCAGACAGCACACAGGCAATTCATTCCTCCATCGAAAGTATGAAGGGATTCCAAAACGATTTCGACCACCTGACTTCTCAGTTTGGTTCTTTATATAGTAATATCGAAGAACAGAATATAAGTGTTCATGAAATGAATCAGATTTTCGGACATCTGAATCTTAAAATTCACGAAATGACCGCTTCCTCCGAAGCAAACCAGACCTCTGTGGAAGCAATGACCGATGCGATTCAGATATACAAAGAAAATATTGACCGCGTTGTAGAATCCAACAAAGAAATCCATAACATTTCTGCAACTATGTTAGAACTTTCTAATACGCAGTCTGATTTTGAAGCATAAAGCATTTGAAGAAAATTCAATTTCACCAAAGAAAAAGGGCAATGTAGAACTTCTACGTTGCCCTTTATTTTATAACATCATTTATAATTCAATTCTTCCTTCCAGTGCACGAAGCAAAGTAACCTCATCTATGTACTCTAAGTCCCCGCCTACCGGTACACCACTGGCAATTCGGCTAACCTTAATTCCTGTGGGTTTAATAAGCTTACTAATATACATGGCTGTTGTTTCACCTTCAAGGCTGGAATTGGTTGCGATAACAACCTCATCCACATCTCCCTGTAAACGGAGCATCAATTCCTTAAGACGGATATCTGCAGGTCCGATTCCAAGCATAGGCGAAATTGCGCCATGAAGCACATGATAAACCCCATCGTATTTCTGAGTTTTCTCATACGCCGCCAAATCTCTTGGATTCTCCACAACCATAATCTGCTTTTTATTACGTTTGTCACTGGCACAGATTGGACAAATCTCCCTATCTGTCAAGGTACAGCATTCCTTACAGTAACGAACATTCGTCTTCGCCTCTATAATTGTGTTGGAAAGCCGCTCTACCTGTTCCTTCGGCATATTAATAATATGAAACGCCAAACGTTGTGCAGACTTAGCTCCAATCCCCGGAAGTCTTGACAATTCTTCAATCAGTTTACTAATTTGTGAGCTATAGTAATCCATTAGAAAGGAAAACCTCCGCCTAAGCCGCCTAAACCACCTGCGATAGAGCCCATAACTTCACTGGAATCTTCTTCCATCTGACGAAGAGCTTCATTTGTTGCCGCAATAATTAAATCCTGTAACATTTCGATATCATCCGGATCTACTACTTCTTCTGCCAATTTTACGGAAACCACTTCTCTTTTACCAGAAACTACAACTTTTACCGCGCCACCGCCAGCT
>CAZRLE010000103.1:6713-7787 GCA_964600705.1 uncultured Lachnoclostridium sp.
TGTTCATATTACCAGGCATACCCATGCCACCTGCAAATCCTCCACGTTTTGCCATTGTTATTCTTCCTCCTTGTTTTTTGGTTTTTTAAAAAACTTTGTTTAATCTTCATATTCAATGTTAATCTTTTTAACAATTTGTCGTAAATCCACACTTGTATCCGCCTGCTTTTTCTCAGGACTTACATATCTTGTGGTAACCTTTACTTCTTTTTGTATCTGGAAACGAATCACACTTTCAATATCCTGCAGATGATGTTCTCTGTCCACAAAATCCTTCTCTAAGGAATCTGTAAACACCAAAAGAAGCGAATTATCTTCACCAACGGATGGCTTTGCACTTCCCATCATAGAACTAACTGCTTTGGGAAGTCCCTGCATAATAGAGTTCCAGTTTCTTGCCACCTCCTGCAAATCCTCGGATACTGCAGTCGGATACACAATCGAAGTCTCTTCTGCATCTCCATTCAGACCATCCAAAGCATTACCAACAAAACCACTGCCTCCTGTCATGGCACCAGCGCCCTGCATACTGCCTGTGATTACAACGCCCTCCTCAAGCTGTTTCTCCAATACACGAATTCGATCTAAAATAGAGTCATAGTTGGTTTCCATCGCCGGTTTACAAAGCTTGATTAATGCCACTTCCACGAGAACTCTCTTTTGGGATGCGTACTTAATCTGATTAGAAAGTTCAGATAAGACGCGGATATAACGCATCAGTGTTTCTGCATCACAAACCGCCGCATCCTGTCTTAATAGTTCCATTTGTTCTGTAGATGCATCTATAATACTTGGCGCATCCTTCGAAGTCTTAATTAACAAAAGATTTCTCAGATACCAGGTAAAATCTGTTACAAACTGCGCAATCTCTCTTCCGCTAATAATCAATTCTTCCAAAAGTTCAATGGCAGACACTACCTGACTGTCTGCGATATAGCGAAACATTTTACCAAACACTTCTGTATCTACAGCTCCAAGCACATCCAGCACTCTGTCATAAGTAAGCTCCTGTCCCAGATAAAATGCAATACACTGGTCCAGAAGACTTAAACCATCACGAAGAGAACCATCTGC
>CAZRLE010000104.1:0-7733 GCA_964600705.1 uncultured Lachnoclostridium sp.
GGAAGACAAAAAGGTTACTTTCAGAGGAGTGACATTTAAGCTGATATTTCTCAAGTCTGTGTCTTGCAAAAGAAATCTTCTGCTTCATCAGTCTGTTTAGCTGACGATTCATCTCCACAAGCTGTTCCATCAGTTCCTCTACGCTACACACAGTCAATTCTGCTGCCGCTGACGGTGTTGGTGCACGAAGGTCTGATACATAATCTGCAATGGTAGTATCCGTTTCATGTCCTACCGCAGAAACAATCGGCGTTTGACACTCATAAATGGCTCTTGCCACGCTTTCTTCATTGAAAGCCCATAAATCTTCTATGGAACCGCCGCCTCTGCCTACAATAATCACATCCACATCCATCTTATCCAATGCCTTAATTCCTTTTACACTGGTAGCTGCCGCCCCCTCGCCCTGAACCTTGGCAGGATAAAGAACTAACTGCACATATGGATTTCTTCTGGCTGCAATATTGCAGATATCCTGAATGGCCGCTCCTGTTGCTGCCGTTACAATACCAATTCTTTTATTATAAAAAGGAATTGCCTTTTTATGTTCCAATGAAAAAAGCCCTTCCCCTTCTAACTGTCTTTTTAATTGCTCGAATTTTTCATAAAGGGCACCGGAACCTTCCTGCAGGATTTCTTTCGCGTAAAGCTGGTATTTGCCATCACGCTCATAAACGCTTATGCTTCCCAATACAATTACGCTCTGACCTTCCTGCATGCGAAAAGAGAGACCAGACCTCTGCCCCGCAAACATAACGCATGCCATCTGTCCCTTTGAATCCTTCAATGTAAAATAAATGTGTCCTGAGCTATGATACTTACAATTGGACACTTCACCCTTAATGTAAATGTTGTTCAATACTGTTTCCCTGATAAACATATTTTTGATATACATGTTCACTTGGGAAACAGAATAAACCTGACTATTATCCTTCATTGGCAATCTTAGCTAAAATTCCATTTACAAAGCTGCCTGAATTGTCCTCGCCAAACTTCTTAGCAAGCTCTACGGCTTCATTGATGGCAACTCCAGTCGGAATTTCCTCATCAAACTTAATTTCATAAACTGCAAGTCTCATAATAGTAAGTTCCACCTTACCAATTCTCTTTAACTGCCATCCCTTAGAGACTTCTTCAATCTTGGAGTCAATCTCGTCCACGTTGTTGAGTACATCCTCAAAACGCTTTTCAAGATATGCCATATCCTTTTCTGTTGGTTCTTCAAGACTTTCTAAATAAAACTGTGCCTGTTCTTTTAATTCTTCTGCCTCATGAAAATCTTTGCGGAACAGCATGAGAAAAAGATGTTCTCTTAACTCACTTCTTTTCATCGCCTATATCTCCTTTATCTCGAAATTGTAGAAAAAGGGTGCCCAAAAGGGACACCCTGTATTTGTGCCTATCCTTCCAGTTTAACACTGGCAATTCTAATATTCACTTCTAAAACCTGAAGTCCTGTCATGTTCTCAATTGCCTGCTTAACTTTTTCCTGTACCAGCTTAGAAGTCTTAGGAATGCTGTATCCATATTCCATATTAAGTGCCATATCCACAGAAACAGATTCTGATGTAACAACTACCTTAACACCCTTAGATAAATTCTTCATTCCAAGCTTACTTACTAACTCATTGGTAACATTACCGGCCATAGAAGCAACACCCTTTACTTCTGTTGCAGCAAGCCCTGCAATAATTGCAACTACCTCATCCGCAATACGAACTTCACCAATCTGACCATTCTCTAACACATTGTAATTTATGGTTCTATTTTCTTTATTACTCAAAGCAAATTACCTCCTATGTTAATCCGTCAAATGACAACTTCAAAAGAAGCCGCCTTATTGACAAATGATTTTCTAATAGTATTCCACATATATATATCTATTATATCAAACTTCATAAGATTTGCAACGAAATTTTTACTCAACTCCAACCGTTGTAATCACAATATTTTCTGCCATAAATTCTGTCTTTCTTTTTACAATGTCCTGAATCTGAGCAATCTGCTGTTCTGTCAGTTCATTGGCATTTACAATAACATCTGCTTTTCCATCTACAATGCTGACTACTACATCTGTAAAACCTTTTGCTTCCAGAAGGATTTCTGTTGCACTTTCCATTTCTGATACAGAGGTAAGCTTCACAATACCGTTCACTGCTTCCTCTTTCTGTGCCTCTGCCACATTTTCATTATTTACAATTTCCATCAGAATTTCCTTATTTTTAGCTCTTGTCTGTTCTCTTGTAAGTCTTGCAGACGAGAAAAAGTCCGCCTCAATGGTATTACTTACCATAACCGCCGTTCCTGCCTCAGGATTTACATCTCCTTCTGCCAGCACCTCTCCACTATCTGTAACGGTCATGGTTTCTGTTTCCACATGTTCTGCCAAATCCTCCTCCGACAAATCCATCAGACTATTCTCCATATCTGCATATGTAAGGTTCTTATCCAGTTCAGCCATTGCCATATCCGATTTTTCCTCCGTAAAATTAAGGTAACCTGCCACTGCAATCATAATTGCCAATGCTGTAATAATCACCTGGTTTTTCCTTAATATATACTTCATACACATACTCTCCTTTATTGATGTTCCTGCATCTTCATTACTTTAATTTTATGTAATGGGACATCAAATAATACCTGAACCGCCTCGATAATTTCAGCTTTCAGCATGGCATTATTCCCATTTTCAGCTATTACAAGTACACCTTTTATCTCCGGCTCTATCTCCTTTAGAATATAAGGCGAGTCCCCGCCATCCCCTTCTACCAGAATTGTCGTTTCCTCTGTAGTAACGTTTTTACTCTCTCTTGTTCCTCCTGCACTGTCCTTCTCCAGCATCACCTCTTCCGAATAGGGAACATCCTTTAACGTAACTCTTTCTTTTGATGTTTTGACAGTAAGCATAACTTGTACTTTCCCAATTCCATCCACCTTACTTAATATTTCCTCCATTCGCTTCTCCATACGTTCCTCATAGTCTTCCGTAGACTCTGCTGTTTCTGTCTTATAAGAAATGGAATTGTTTGTATACTCTGACAGGGCAGCTGCTTTCTCCCCTTCATTATTCTCCTTTTGGGGTAAAGATAATACAAGCAGAACCACTCCACACACAAGCATCACTATCAGTTTCTCTATTCCTATCTCTTTGATACTAAGTTTCTTCTTTTCCATCTCCTACCTCCCCTCCTGATATACAATAATCCTCTCTTCCTGTAATGCCAGCTCCGATGCCAGCCTTTTACGGATAGCTTCTGTTGTTTTATTTTTCTCCATAAGGATATCTCCTATCATTCCTTCCTCCGAAAGAGAAATTTCCACAACCTCCACCTGTTCTATGTTCACTTTATTTTCCCCTTCTTGCTGTAATTCTTCCTCCCCCTTCCTTACGTCTGTCTCTTCCGAAACCTTCACCACAAGCTCCTCAATCACCCCATAATTCTCCTCTGACAAATGAATTTCGACCTGTTCCACACACCTTCCCTCATCCTCTACAATTCTGCTTATTCTTTCTCTGATAAGCTTTTGATACTCTTCCTGTAATTTCCTTTGCTTTATTTCCTCTGCCTCTTTAAACACGCCCTCTTCTCTCATTTTTATTTCAAAATCACTCAAATGAAACTGATACTGTAACTCCTCGTCCAAAGAAAGGATTCCTGTTAGCGGCATCAAAACAATTAAAATAAGCACCATACCACATACCAGCTCAACATATTTCCTGTATGCGTTCCCATTCATCAGGTTTAGCAGGACAGTAACCAGAATCAGATAAGCTGCTATATTTTTTATCCCCAAATATATCGCTTCCACATTTATCTTCCCACCTTTCTCCTTTCCTTTACGCAAGCAAATGATTGGTTGATGCCATTATGATTGCAATGGTAAGTAAAAACATAGCTGCCCCCGCAAAGGTCACGTATAAAAGCAGGGCTGCCCCTTTTCCTGTCCCTTCCAGACATTCCAAAATACGCTTGTCGGAAATAGGCTGAATCACTGCTGTCCCCAGCTTATACAAAAGGCAATAGCTTCCAATTTTGATAAAAGGAACTGCCATAATACAAATAATCACCATAATCCCCACAGTTCCCATTGCATTTTTCACAAGGATACCTGCTCCAAATACACTTTCTGCTACAGAGCCAATGGCATTACCGATTCCAGGCAAAAGACGTGCTGTTTTTAACACTACTGAACGTTTCATATAATCTGCCACCGGTGCCATCATTCCCTGAACCACATTATACCCCACTGTCATCCCCAGAATACTTTTAGTAATCCAGTGTATCAGAGTCTCTAACAGGTCTGCTGTTTTGGAAAGAAAATCCTCCTTTGAAATATAATTCACAAGACTTACCACAAAATAAATATGTATCAACGGCAGTACCAAATTCACCAATATGTACTCTCCTACCCATATCAGCATCATCGCCACTTCATAAAAAGCAAAAGAAACAGCTGAACCTGTTGCAAAAGTCACAGCCATAAAATATGAGGGCAGCAGAACCTTCATAAATTCCAAAAGCCCACTAAGTGCTTCCATTGCTGTCCTGCTAATTCTAAAAAATGAAGTACTCATTGCAGAAAATAATAAAAGATAGGTCACAAAAAAACTGACCTCCGCCACACTGCTGCTTTTGAACACATTGGAAAAATTCACAAAGACTGCTCCTGCCACAGCAATTACCAATATCCTTGCAAGCCCTTCCTTCTCCTCTATAAAGCTTCGTCTGACTGTGTCCGTTACTGCTGTCAGCATGCGTTCTGGTGTAATGATTTCTTCCCCTTCTAATACCGCCTGCATCGCTTTTTTAAAATCAAAGGAAGCATCCTCTAAAATCTCTTCCATGACAGCCTGTACTTCTGTAACATCAATTTCCTCTGTATAAGTTTCCATTGCCCACGCTGTCTTTTCTTCCCTTCCAAGCATACTAAGCAACAGGGCTATTACTATTACCACTACCCGCTTCATAACATCCCTCATACCAGAAAATGGTTCATTGTCCGAAGTAGTGCCAGCAAAACAGGCATGCTGACTGTTAAAATCGTAAGCTTCCCAACTACCTCTATCTGGCTTGCAACCGCTCCATAACCTGCATCCTTACACAAAGAAGAAGCAAATTCTGCCACATAGGTTATACCAACTATTTTTATTAACAAAGCGATGTAAGTCTCACTAATCTGAATATAACTTTGCATTTCTTCTATTACTGCCAGTATCACCTGAAGCTTTGTCAATGCAATTCCAAAAATAAGCACCGACGCTGCCAGCGCAATATAAATACCATACTCTCCCTTCTGTCCTTTAAACTGTATGGCAATCAGCACTGCCGCCAGTCCAAGCATGGCTGTCTGTATCATCTTACTCCTCCTTTCATCTCCAAAACCTTATCCCTGCTTCCTATAAAGAAAACAGGGTTTCTATCGTTATGAATAGTTCAGAAATATAAGGAATAATCCAAAGCAGCACCAGTAGCAGCCCTGCAAGACTGGTCAAAAATGCCTGCTCCTCTCTTCCCGAATGCTTTAATACCTGACTTAAAACCGATACTAAAATTCCTACTGCTGCAATTTTAAATATCAAATCAATTTCCATTGTTCTCACTCCATTCCGCGTTTGTTCTCAAACACTTTTCATCTTTATAGCATTACAATCATAATGAACAAACCACCAAGTACCCCCAGCATATTATAAAGCTTCACCTTTTCCTTCACCTCATTGTCTGCCTCCTCTATAGAAGCTTCCAGATTCATCATATAATGGGTAAGGGTTGTAAGCTGCATTTTCTGGTCTAAAAATCCCAGATTATCACCCAGACTTTCCAGTAACAATAGGTCTTTCCTGTCAAGGCAGGTACTAACAAGTTCTGTCTCCATACACCTTTTCCACACTTTTGAAAAGCTCTCGCCCTGCATTTTAGTTAATTCCTCAGAAACCTTCTCAAAAAAACCCGTCATATCCCCCTGATTCCTTGCAGCTACTATTTCCAACACCTCTGGCAGTGCTGTCCTTCCATATTCTATTTCTCCATATAGTACCTTTGTATGTAACAAAAGTTCTTTCAATTGTTTTCTTCTGTCTTTTTTTCGCTCTCCTGCCAGAACTCCAAGCCCTGTACAGGCCAATATGACCATCAGGCTGCCAAGTACCTTTATCACAAAAGCTTCTTCCCCCTTTCATCATATATTCCACTTAATTCTCCTACCTGTTTCCCTTTTTTCAAAATGATAAACCGTTTAAAGATACTTTTTTCCAGTACTCTTTTTAATGCCGGCTTGTCAAACAATTCTTCAATAAAACTTCCATGTGCTGTTGCGATAACCTGGCACCCACAATAAACTGCCTTTTCGATTGCATTCACATCTGCATCAGAACCGATCTCATCAACCGCTATTATATCCGGCGCCATAGAACGAATCAGCATAATCATGCCTTCTGCCTTAGGGCAGCAATCTAAGATATCTGTACGGATACCAATGTCATTTTGGGGAATTCCCATGTAACATGCTCCTATTTCTGAACGTTCATCCACAAGTCCTATGGTCTTTCCCGCCTTTCCTTTCATGCCAATGAAATTCATTCCACTGAAATTCATGCCACTGAAATTCACACCATCTGAAAGTTGCCTTATCAAATCTCTTAAAAGAGTTGTTTTCCCACATCCAGGAGGTGACAGAATCAGAGTGTTGTAAATTTGTCCTTCCTCGTTACTCAAATACCTTATCACCTCATCTGCACAGCCTTTCACTTCATGGGCAAAACGGATATTCAAGAAGTAAATGTGCTTTAACGCCTTCACCTTCTCTTTTTCCACCACTACCTTTCCAGCCACACCTACCCTATGACCGCCTCTTACCGTAATAAATCCCTGCTTTAATTCTTCTTCAAAAGCATATAAGGAATAATTGCTGATATATTCCATAGTCTCTCTTATTTCTTTTTCACGAACAAGATACGGCTTGTCTATGCTCTGTCCCATTTTACCTCTTTCATCCACCTGATATTCCTGATTGTCATAATAGATAAAAAGCGGTTTTCCCACCCGTAATCGAATTTCCTGTAATTTATCATATTCTAACGTTAGCTTTCTTAATATCTCTCTGATTTCCAGTGAAAACAATCTCAAAATTTCTTCTTCCTTTTTCATTTCAGGCCTCCCCGCTGCAAGGATTTTAGAACTGGCTTGTTCCAATCAGAATGATTTCTAAATAAATATATGACACTTTTCCAAAATTAGAACAAATAAAGCAAAAAACTCCCAGTCATCACCGACCGGGAGTCTTTTCACACACATATAATTTTATTTACTAAGCTTTTCTATTGGCAGTTCTTTTTTGCACAAGTTCCTGCGTGAGGACAGCCAATACACTTTACGCCTCGTTTTTTTTCTTTTCTGATATAAGCAACTGCCAGCCCGACAATCACTATAATGATGATACCTAAAACTATATCTGTCATACTGACATCTCCTTAATCACAATTACGCATTTTTCTTTTTCAATTCATATTCTGCTGCAAGCTTCTTGTCTGTATTCTTAATTAAGTAAACAATAACTCCAACAACAAGTGCTACTACAATAAGTCCACCTAAGAAACCAGCTCCAAGAGAGCCTGTTGTAATTAATGTACCAATCTGATATACGAAGAAGGATACACAGTAGCCTGTTGCAAACTGAAGGCCAACACCACCCCAGAACCATTTCTTATCCTGCATTTCGGAGTTCATAGCACCTAA
>CAZRLE010000105.1:0-7586 GCA_964600705.1 uncultured Lachnoclostridium sp.
TGAGCAAGGTACAGGATGTAAAGAAGAGTAGCCTTACCTTTGCACCAGAAGCAGGAAGCCAGAGAATGCGCGACGTTATCAATAAAGGTTTAACGGAAGAAGTGATTTTAAAAGGTGCAATGGACGCCTTTGTCAGTGGCTGGAATCGTGTTAAGCTTTACTTTATGCTTGGTCTTCCAACAGAAACCAACGAAGATATTGAAGGTATTGCAGTTCTTTCTGATAAGATTGCAAGAGAATATTATACAATTCCAAAGGATAAGAGAAACGGAAAGGTGCAGATTGTATCCAGTACATCCTTCTTCATTCCAAAGCCATTTACACCATTCCAGTGGACAAGAATGGCGACTGGCGAAGAATTTATTGCCAAACAGCAGTTTTTAAGTGAAAAGATGCGTGAACAGCTCAATCAGAAGAGTATCAAATATAACTGGCATGAAGTGGAAGTCAGTGTAATGGAAGGCATCTTAGCCCGTGGTGACAGAAAGCTTTGCAAGGTTATTTTAGATGCATATCAGGATGGCTGTATCTATGATGCATGGTCAGAATTTTTTGACTATGATAAGTGGATGAAGGCATTAGAAAATAATGGAATTAACTATCATTTCTATACAGACAGAGAACGTTCCAGAGAAGAAATTCTTCCATGGGATTACATCGATATTGGTGTAACAAAGGACTTCTTATGGAGAGAATACGAAAATGCAAAGGCAGAAAAAGTAACTCCAAACTGTGCTATGAAGTGTTCCGGCTGTGGTGCCGGCTCCTATAAGGCAGGCATCTGTGTAGAAAAGAGATAGAAAGGGATAGATAATAGTATGATTAAAGCAAGAATGAAATTTAATAAATCCGGTTCCATGAAGTTCATCGGGCATCTGGATGTAATGCGTTATTTCCAGAAGGCAATCCGCAGAAGTGAAATTGATGTCTGCTATTCACAGGGTTTTAACCCTCACCAGCAGTTATCATTTGCCTCACCTCTTGGGGTTGGGCTTACAAGTGATGGTGAATATATGGACATCCAGCTTAATTCCATTACTTCCAGTGAAGATATTAAGAATAGATTAAATGAAACCATGACAGAAGAAATGCAGATTTTGAATGTTAAGGTATTACCGGAAGACAGTAAGACTTCCATGGCATTATTAGCAGCGGCAGATTATAAGGTTTCTGTTAAAGATGGTTATGAAGTATGTGAGGATTTTCCTAAGAAGCTGCTGGCATTCTTGGAAAAAGAATCCTTAATGATTATAAAGAAAACAAAGAAAAGCGAACAGGAAATTGATTTAAAGCCATTTATTTATGCAGCAGCTGATAATCAGGCAGATTTTGAAGCAAAGATTGGAAGAACACTTCCTGCTACAGTAGCAGATTCCTATGAAAATGGACAGGAGATTTTCTTACAGTTAACTTGTGGAAGTGTAAATAACATCAAACCTGAACTTATTTTAAATGCATTCTGTGAAGCTGAAGGAATTGCATTCAATGAATTCGCATATCAGATTCATCGAATTGAAATCTATACCGATGTGAACGCCAAGAAGGGTGAAGTTAACTTAAATGGAAGTGCTACACCTCGTAAACTGGTTCCATTGGATGCATTTGGAGAATTAGTATAATGAAAATGAACCAAAATAAGCTGGTGATTACCAGAAAGGGCAATCAGATTCTGTCTTCTTATTTTGAAAAAGACGAACTGGTGCAGATAAATGTAGAGAATGAAGAGAACGAAAGTATTCTTGGAAACATTTACCTTGGAAAAGTCAAGAATATTGTAAAGAATATCAATGCTGCCTTTGTGGAAATTGAGAATAAACAGATGTGCTACCTGGCTCTTTCCGATGCATTATCACCGATTTTTGCTAATCCTAAGAATAATAATAGGATAAATGTGGGAGATACCATTGTAGTACAGGTGTCAAAAGAAGATGTAAAGACAAAGGCACCAGTTGCAACAACCAATCTTAATTTTACAGGAAAATATGCAATTTTAACCCATGGAAAGCCGGGAATCGGTATTTCTGGAAAGATTAAATCTGAAGAAGTACGTGGTCGCCTAAAAGAACTTTTAGAGCCTTATGATGAAGATGGTTACGGCTGGATTGTTCGTACCAATGCCGAAGGAATCCTCAATAATGAAACAGAAAAAGGAATTTTGGAGGCAGAGCTTAAAGAATTAAAGGCGCTATATGATAATATTCTGCAATATGGGGTGCAGAAAAGCTGTTTTACTAAGCTTTACGAGGCACCAGCCGGATTTTTATGTGATATCCGTAATGAAAGGGCAGACAGCCTGGACGAAATCATAACAGATGATGAAGAAATTTTTGAAAAAATGCAGGAATACCTGAAATGTTATCAGAAAGAGGATTTAGTCAAGATTCGTTTCTACGAAGATGCAAGTTACCCGCTTGAGAAGCTATATGGTATTGAAGACAAGCTTTTGAAAGCACTGCATAAAAATGTCTGGTTGAAATCAGGTGGCACTTTAGTCATTGAACCGACCGAAGCACTTACGGTTATTGATGTGAATACCGGAAAGGCCATTAAAGGCAATAAAAAGATGCAGGAGACATTTTTAAAAGTCAATTTAGAAGCTGCAGAGGAAATTGCAAAGCAGATTCGTTTAAGAAATTTATCAGGTATTATCATTGTAGATTTTATCGGCCTGGACGCGGAAGAGGATCGTAAGCTGTTATTGAAACGGTTGGATGGTTTCCTTTCCAAAGACCCTGTAAAGACAGTGCTTGTAGATATCACACCTCTTGGTCTTGTTGAGATTACCCGTAAAAAGGTTCGAAAGCCACTGCATGAGCAGGTAAAGAATGGCAGAAAAAATAAAGATAATAACTAAAAAGTCTATACAAAAGCAACAATTTCATGTAAAATATAAATATAATTTACCAAACGGAGGGGACTTATATGCGTGTTAAAGTTATTATGCTTCCTATGAGCGATTTACAGTGCATTTCTATTGATGAAACAATCGGAGAAGCTATGAAAAAGATTGATGATTACAATCTTCTCACATTACCGGTAGTGGAAGGAAAAGTATTTAAAGGTGTATTGTCAAAACAGTATACATACGAAATGTTCTTCCGTGAATACAACTGCTCAAAGGAAGAGTTTTTGCAGTTAAAAGTACGTGAAATGATGAAGACAAAGATTGATACCATCAACAAGAATATGCAGATTGAAGAAGCTGCTCAGATGTTTATCACATCTAAGGTTCGCTTCCTTCCGATTACTAATGAAAAGGAAGAATTAGAAGGAATTGTAACACAGCAGGCCGTATTCAAACATTACCAGAAGCAGTTTGGCTCACCAAAATATGATTCATTTACTATTTTGTGTCAGGATAACAAAGGAACTTTGAGGAAGATTGCAGATGTAATTGCAAAAGGTGGTGCCAATATCAAGAATATTGTTTATGTTGATACAGAGGTTATGGGCATTCAGGAAATGTTCTTCCGTGTAGAAACAAATGATTTTGACTATTTGTTAGATTTTATGAAGAAAAATAAGCTGGATGTAAGACATGTAAAACGTGCACAGAAAGATGCATAATTTTGCATGGAACATGGTTGTACAAGGGTGAAAAAGGACTTTGCATATTTTTGCAAGTCCTTTTTTTGAAAAAATTTACCCTATGAGGCGTAAAAAACGCAGGAAAAGGTTGTACAAAAGATAGGAAGGGAGACCTGGAAATAAAGAAACATCTGGAAGAAGTTTTGGAGATATTAGAGCAGGGTGAGATTTATGACATTTTTTACATCATTGTAGATGGAACGGTGGATGTTATTGTTGAATCTGAACAGGGAAAGAAGTATTGTTTAACCACTTATGGAAAAGGACGCTTTGTAGGTGAACTGGAGTTGTTTAGGACATTTGTCTAATAAAAGCGAAAGAAATTGACTTTTTGTTGGTAGTGTTTTATAATGAACCTAGTGAGGCTAGGTGTTTGCTTTACATAATTTTAATAATATTTTAGGAGGAAAAGGCAATGAAATTGAAAAAAATTATGGCTCTGTTTCTTGCAGCTACTATGACATTAAGTTTAGTTGCATGTGGTGGCGGTTCTAGTGAAGAAACTACAGACAACACACAGACAGAAAGCACAGAAACAACTGAAGGTGGAGACGAAGCTAAGGTTTACAACGTATGTAATCTTGTAAATGGTAACCTTGGTGACAAGTCCTTCTTCGACTCAGCTTATGAAGGTCTTTCATCTTTAGAAGATGCTGGACGTATCACATTAACAACAATTGAAATGGGTGGTACAGACGAAGACAAACCTACATGGTTAAGCACATTATACGAAGTATCTGATTCTGGTGAATATGACCTTATCGTATGTGGTACATACCAGATGCCAGATTATTTAAAAGAAGTAGCTGACCAGTATCCAGACCAGAAATACGTTATCTACGATGATAACACATACGTTGGAGCATCTGCTAACGTTCTTAACCTTACATACAAACAGAACGATTTAGGTTACTTAGTTGGAACATTTGCTGCATGCATGACAACAGATACAAACGTTCCTAACATGAACGAAGAAGCTGTTTTAGGTTTCGTAGGTGGTGTAGACAGTCCGGTTATCAATGACTTCTTATACGGATTCATTCTTGGTGCTCAGTCTGTTAACCCAGACATCAAAATTGACACACGTTACACAAACGACTATGTAGATACAGCTATCGCTAAAGAATATGGTTTATCTATGATTAACGATAACAAGTGTGATATCATCTGGGGTGTTGCTGGTAATGCTGGTAACGGTGCTGCAGAAGCTGCATTAGAAACAGGCTCTGCTTGGTTTGTCGGTGTAGACTCAGACCAGGAAGCTACATTTGCTGCTGACTTAGCTGCTATTACATTAACATCCGGATTAAAGAACATCGGTAACTCCCTCGTTTGGTTATTTGATGAATGGGATGCTGGTAACGAATACTGGGGTACAGAAGTTACTCTTGGTGTTGCTGAAGGCGGTGTTGGTATCGTAACAGATAAGAACTTTGCTACATATGCATCTGATGAAACAAAAGCTGCTGTTGAAGCTGCTCAGGCTGCTATTTTAGATGGCTCTGTAAATGTTCCATCTGCAATTTCTGATACAGAAGGTAAAGTAAACGCACTTCGTGATTCTGTTCGTCCATAATTTGATATTGCAAATTTGATAATTAAGGTGTAATTTGTACGCTGCGCCGTCAGCACGGTGCAGCGTATTTTTAACTTTATAGGAGAGCTTCGCAAATGAAATTCTTTGTTCTATCGTGTAGTGTGGAATAGGTTTTAGTACATTGTAACTATTCAGAAATAATTTTCTACAAATGATGTTCCGATAAGGCGTATAGGAATTTGTTATAAATTGTATGCTGAATGGTTACATATTATTAAAAAAATTCCGCATGGAATTGATTTAAAATAAATAGGTTAGGAGGCAGTAAAATGGCAGATATGAATAGCGAATACGTCGTTGAGATGAGAAAAATTTCAAAAGTCTATCCTAACGGTGTTGCCGCAAGCAAGGATGTAGATTTCTTCGTTAAGCGAGGAGAAATTCATGCGCTTATGGGTGAAAATGGTGCCGGTAAATCTACATTAATGAAGATGCTGTTTGGGTTAGAACAGCCAACCAGTGGTGAAATTTATGTAAATGGTGAAAAGGTTAATTTATCATCACCAGATGTGGCAATTTCCAAGGGAATTGGTATGGTTCATCAGCACTTTATGTTGGTTCCAAGTTTAACTGTAGCAGAAAATATGGTACTTGGAATGGTTCCAACAAAAAAAGGTGTGATGATTGACTACGCAAAAGCTGTAGAAATTACAAAAGAATTTTCAGAACGTTTCAATCTGGAAGTAGATCCGAATGCAAAGGTTATGGATATTCCGGTAGGTATGAAACAGAAAGTAGAAATTTTAAAAGCATTGGTTCGTGGTGCTAAAATTTTAATTTTAGATGAGCCTACAGCGGTATTAACAGCACAGGAAACCTCCGAACTTTTTAAGGAACTTGTCAGTTTAAAAGAACAGGGATATACAATTATCTTTATTTCCCATAAGTTAAACGAAATCATGCAGATAACAGATAGATTGTCTATTCTTCGTGGTGGTAGGTTTATGGGCGTACATAATACTTGTGATGTTACTCCACAGGATATTTCACGTCTTATGGTAGGTCGTGATGTAGTATTAAAAGTAGAAAAAGACGAAGCAAAACCAACAGAATCTGTATTAAAGGTTCGTGATTTGGAATACACCAATGAATGGGGTAAGAAGATGCTTGATAAGGTTTCTTTCAGTGTTCGTCGTGGAGAAATTCTTGGTATCGCTGGTGTAGAAGGTAATGGTCAGAAAGAATTAGTTGATATGCTGTTCAATCTGAACGTTCCAGATGCTGGTACAGTAACTATCAATGGTGAAAATATTATCGGACTTCCTCAGAAACAGATTCGCCAGAAGGGTGTTTCTCTTGTTCCTGAAGACCGTATGGTATTTGGTATTGCAGCAACAGCATCTATTGAAGAAAACTTGATTTCTGACAGAAGTGACAGCAAAGAACTGAATAAAGGTTTCTTGTTTGATATGAATAAGATTCATGAAATGTCAGAAGAACTCATTAAGGATTACAAAGTATTATGCAAATCAAGAGACCAAAAGATTGGTATGCTTTCTGGTGGTAATATTCAGAAGGTTGTTGTTGCCAGAGAATTTTCTTGTAATCCAGAGTTAATTATCGCTGACCAGCCTACTCGTGGTATTGACGTTGGTGCTACAGAATTTATTCGTAAGAAATTAGTGGAATTATCTCGTTCAGGAATTGCAGTATTACTGATTTCTGCTGACCTTAACGAAGTAATGGAGTTATCTGACAGCTTAATGATTATGCATGGTGGAAAGATTGCCGCATATTTTGAAGATACTACAGAACTTAATGATGAAATTATGGGTGAATATATGTTAGGTTTGAAGCATCAGTCAGAAGAAGAAGTAAGGAGGGTATGTCATGAGTAAGAAAGATAATATGATGTTCAGCATCCTTCGTGGCGGTGTTGCAATTGGAATTGCACTTTTGGTTGCAGCAATTCTGATTTTTATTAGTGCAGAAGGTGCAGGCGTCGGTGAAAAGCTGGCAGCAACCGGAGATGCTATGGTTAATCTTCTGATTAAACCTATCTGGGGTAAAAATGGACTTGCGGTTAAGAGTATTACAGATATTTTAGCTTCTATGATTCCTATTATTTTTACTGGTCTTGCAACTTGTGTTATGTTCTCTGCAAACCAGTTTAATATGGGTGGCGAAGGTGGTATCATGTTAGGTGCTTTCGTAGCCGCTATGTGTGCGATTTATATACCAATGCCAGCAGGTATTCACATGGTATTTTGTCTTGTTGTAGGTGCTTTATCTGTAGCAGTAATGATGTTAATTCCAGGCCTTTTAAAGGCTAAACTGGATGTATCAGAAATGGTATGTTCTTTAATGTTAAACTATGTGGTTATGTATGCTATTAAATATCTCATGAATACATTTCTTGCTGATAAGAGCAAGGGACAGATTATGTCATTTCCATTCTTAG
>CAZRLE010000106.1:0-7517 GCA_964600705.1 uncultured Lachnoclostridium sp.
ATGCAGAAGTAATGATTCACCAGCCATCTGGTGGTGCAAGAGGCCAGGCAACAGATATTAAGATTGTTGCTGATAATATTTTAAAGACAAAGAGAAAATTAAATGAAATTCTTGCAGCTAACACAGGTAAGCCATTAGAAGTCATTGAAGTAGATACAGAAAGAGATAACTATATGACAGCGCAGGAAGCGCTTGAATATGGTATCGTTGACAGCATTATCACAAAGAGAGATTAGTAGGAGAGCAGTATGGCAGGTCGTAATGATGATAGAAAGCAGTTAAGATGTTCTTTCTGCAATAAGACACAGGATCAGGTTCGCAAGCTGATTGCAGGTCCTAATGTATACATTTGTGATGAATGTGTAGATATTTGTTCTGAGATTATCGAAGAAGAATTTGAAGAATTTGATGATATGGGGACAGGCATTAACCTGTTAAAACCTATGGAAATCAAAAGCTTCTTAGATGAATATGTAATTGGTCAGGATGAAGCCAAAATTGCACTGGCAGTTGCGGTGTACAACCACTACAAACGTATGACATCAGAGAAAACTATGGATGTAGAGATTCAGAAGAGTAATATTATTATGGTGGGACCAACTGGTTCTGGTAAGACGTTCCTTGCCCAGACACTTGCAAAGCTTCTGAATGTACCATTTGCCATTGCAGACGCTACAGCTTTGACAGAGGCTGGTTACGTTGGGGAAGACGTAGAGAATATTCTTCTTAAGATTATTCAGGCAGCAGATTACGATATTGAACGTGCAGAGCACGGAATTATCTATATCGATGAAATTGACAAGATTACAAGAAAATCTGAAAATACATCTATTACAAGAGATGTTTCCGGTGAAGGGGTACAGCAGGCGCTTCTTAAAATTTTAGAAGGAACGGTTGCCAATGTTCCGCCACAGGGTGGAAGAAAGCATCCACATCAGGAATTCCTTCAGATTGATACAACCAATATTTTATTTATCTGTGGTGGTGCCTTTGATGGTCTTGAAAAGATTATTGAAGCTCGTACTGGTAAGAAATCCATTGGTTTCAATGCAGAAATTGCAGACAAAGAGAAGAGAAATGTTGGAGAATTATTTAAACAGGTTCTTCCACAGGACTTCGTTAAATTTGGTCTGATTCCAGAATTTGTTGGACGAGTGCCAATCAATGTAGGATTAGATTTATTAGATGAACAGGCACTGGTTCGTATTTTAACAGAGCCAAAGAATGCCATTGCAAAGCAGTATAAGAAATTATTTGAATTAGATGGTGTAGAATTAGAATTCACAGAAGATGCCATTGCAGAGATTGCCCGTCGTTCCGTAGAACGTAAGACAGGCGCAAGAGGACTTCGTGCCATTATGGAATCTGTTATGATGGATGTAATGTACCGAATTCCTTCCGAAACAGGTGTTTCCAAGTGTATTATTACAGGAGAAGCGGTAAGAGGAGAAGGAAAGCCGGAACTTTTATATTCTATGGAAGACAGAACAAAGAAGACTGGCAATAAAAAGTCATCCAAGTCCAACGGAGATGATATTGCGTAATTTACATCAAATTAGGCAGAAGAATTTTGTACAATAAGAAAATTTCTAAAGGGATTTCTTTGATAGAAATCCCTTTTAGACAAATGGAGGCTAAAAATGAGTGAGAGCATAGTACAAATGCCTGTTGTTGCACTTCGTGGAATGAATGTGCTCCCGGGAATGCTGATTCATTTTGATATAAGCAGGAAAATGACAGTAGCAGCCATTGAGGAGGCTATGATAGGCGAGCAGAAAGTATTTATTACTGCTCAGATAGAAGAAGAAACAGAGAAACCAGAACGAGCAGACCTTTACGGTGTGGGAACGATTTGCCTTGTAAAACAGATGGTGAAATTGCCGGATGAGACACTGCGTGTGATGGTAGAAGGCTTAGAGCGAGCAACTCTTTTAGAATTAGATATTGAAAAACCATATTTGGATGCAGTAGTCCGCATAGAGAAGTCGGATGCACGTTTCAGCATTATTGAAGAAGAAGCAATGATTCGTCAGCTAAAGGAACTTCTGCATCTGCATGCTTCAGCAAGCGGTAAAAATATTGCATCGACTCTTAAGAGAATTTCAGAAGTAAAGAGCATTGCCCGTCTTACCGATGAAGTTGCATCCAGTATTCCAATTGCATTGGAAGAAAGACAGATTGTGCTGGAAGCCTTGGATGTACGCAGACGTTTTGAGTATTTATCTGTGTTAATGACCAAAGAAATTGAGATTTTGCGTATTAAGCGTGAATTTCAGATAAAGGTTAAGGGACAGGTAGATAAGAATCAGAAGGAATACATGCTGCGCGAACAGATGAAAGTTATCCAGGAGGAGCTTGGTGAAGAAGGTGGAGCCAGTCAGGCAGACAAGTTTATGGAGAAGGTGGAGAAATTAAAAGCTCCAAAGGAAGTAAAAGAAAAGCTCCGTGAAGAAATTAAACGTATGAAGACAGTTTCCTCTAACTCTGCTGAAAGTGCAGTCATTCGTGGGTATGTAGAAACCTTACTTGCCCTTCCTTGGGATAAAACAAGCAAGGATAACAACGATATTGCCAATGCAGAAAGAGTATTAGAAGAAGACCACTATGGTCTTAAAAAGGTAAAAGAGCGTGTATTAGAATTTCTTGCAGTTCGCTGCCTTACAAAGGAATGTGATACACCAATTATCTGTCTTGTAGGACCTCCGGGAACTGGTAAGACTTCCATTGCCCGTTCCGTGGCCAAGGCACTGAATAAAAAATATGTACGTATTTGTCTTGGCGGTGTTCGAGATGAAGCAGAGATTCGTGGACATAGAAAGACTTATGTTGGAGCAATGCCGGGAAGACTTGCAGCCGGACTTAAGACAGCAGGAGTTAAGAATCCACTGATGCTCTTAGATGAGATTGATAAAGTAAGCAGTGACCATAAGGGAGATGTATCCTCTGCATTGTTGGAAGTATTGGATAGTGAGCAGAACAGCCATTTCCTTGACCATTATGTAGAAGTGCCAATGGATTTATCTAAGGTATTATTTATTGCCACAGCCAACTCCATCCAGACAATTCCAAGACCACTGTTAGACCGTATGGAAGTAATTGAAGTCAGCAGTTATACTGAGAATGAAAAGTTCCATATTGCAAAAGAGCATCTCATTCCTAAGACAAAGCAGAAAAATGGATTAAAGGACAGTCAGCTGACCATTTCAGATAATGCATTGTCTATGATTATTCGTGGCTATACAAAAGAAGCAGGAGTTCGTACATTAGAGAGAAGACTTGGAGAAATCTGTCGTAAAGCAGCAAGAGAACTTCTTGAAAACCAGCAGGAAGAAGCTGCTACTGCAAAACCAGCGAAGAAGAAAGCTGCTGTTGCACAAAACAAGGGTACAACTGTAGAACAAACTGCTGTGAAAACAGCAAAATCTATAAAAGTAACTTCTAAGAATTTGGAAAAATATCTTGGAAGAGTAAAATATACCTTCAACGAAGCGAATAAAGAAGCTCAGGTGGGTATTGTCAGAGGTCTTGCATGGACCAGCGTAGGCGGGGATACACTTGAAATCGAAGTAAACGTAATGCGCGGCAAAGGTGAACTTAAGCTTACAGGAAAGCTTGGGGATGTGATGAAAGAATCTGCCATGACAGGACTTAGTTTCGTTCGTTCCGTTAGTGAACAATACGATATTGCAGAAGATTTCTTTGAAAAGCATGACATACATATCCATATTCCGGAAGGTGCGGTTCCAAAAGATGGTCCATCAGCCGGAATTACTATGGCAACAGCTATGCTTTCAGCAATTACCAATCGGAAAGTAAGAGCAGATGTAGCCATGACGGGAGAAATCACCCTTCGAGGAAGAGTGCTTCCAATTGGGGGCTTGAAAGAAAAGCTTCTGGCTGCCAAAGCGGCGAAGATTCTACTTGTTTTAGTGCCAAAGGAAAACAAAAAAGACATTGATGAAATAGAAGCGGAAATCTTAGAAGGTATTTCCGTTGAGTACGTAGAAAACATGGAGCAGGTATTAAAGCATGCTCTTGAGAAGTAAAGTACCCTTGCAATAAGAAACCTTTAAGAAGGAGAATGTTATGCACGTTAAATCCGTTAATTTAGAAATTGTTTGTGGAATTACAAGTAAGCTTCCGGAAACAGATAAAATGGAAGTGGCATTTGCCGGGAAGTCAAATGTAGGGAAATCATCCCTTATTAATGCCCTCATGAACCGTAAATCCTATGCGAGAACATCACAACAGCCAGGTAAGACACAGACCATTAACTTTTATAATATCAACGACCTGCTTTACTTCGTAGACCTTCCGGGATATGGATATGCAAAAGTATCTCAGGAAACCAAAGTAAAATGGGGCAAAATGATAGATAATTATTTAAAAACCTCAAAGCAGCTTAGAATCCTCTTCCTGCTTGTAGATATCCGTCATGAACCAAGCCAGAATGACGTAGATATGTACAACTGGGGAATTGAATACGGCTATAATCCAATCGTAATCGCAACCAAATCCGATAAAATCAGCCGAGGTCAGTTCCAGAAACATGCAGGCATCATTCGCAAGAAATTAAACTGCATCGAAGGAACCCCAATCATACCATTCTCATCTTTGAATAAATCAGGAAGAGATGAAGTGTGGGAATATATCGAGGATATGCTGGAATATTACCAGAATGAAAGTGATGAAATTTAGGACTTCGCAGAGGGCGGTTATAAAGGCATTGATTTGATTTTCAAGGAAGTTTTTAATAAAGGGTATACTGGGGTAGAATTTTCCTTGCAACGCTTACGAACTGCAAGAAAACCTAAGCTTTTGATTTTTTGCCCTTATTATGTGGAACTACCGCCAAACTCACAAAACAAAAAGGAGTTATAACAGTCTTGATAGTTAAAGCACTATCAGCCTGTCGTAACTCCTTTTTATTTTGCTCAGACAGGCTCTCGTGCCACAATCAGCAAAAAATCGAAAGCATTAGTTTTTCTTATCGTTCGTAGAGTTGCAAGAAAAAGTGTCCCTGTCCTTCTCTCTTTCCATAATTTATATCGAAAATCAGATTAAAACTTTCAATAATCGTCCTTGCGAAGTCAACATTTATTCACTCATTAACATTTTCATAAGGTATGCGTAGATATTCTGACTCTTATTTTTCCAGTTATTGCAGATGGCGATAGCATCTTCTTCGGTTGGAACACTTAAATTGATTTCCACAATCTTACTATCCATTTCTTTTACGAAGCATCTTGCGATGTATTCCCCTTTTTTTTCTTCGTAGTAATCAGCAACGGTAGATACTTCCTCGCGCAAATCATAAGCATTTTCCTTTAAATAATCAAGGATTTCATCTTTGATGACATCTGAGATTTCTTTGTTAAAGAAACCTAAGGTTTCCCTTCCTTCTGCTGTAATCAAGAAGTAGGAGCTGTTACGGATGGTTTCACCTTTAACAAGTCCGGCATTTTCAAGCTCATTAATGGCAGTCTGGATATTGAAGTAGTTGGTGTATTCTTTTTCCAGAATTAAGTTGGATAACTGGGCATTTGTAAGGGCAAAGTCCACTTTATCCAAGATGAATAAAATAATCAGTTTATATAAGGTCATAGCATCTGTTTCCATTGAAAAACCTCCTAATCGTTGTGATAAAGTCTTCCCTGCCAGGTATCACGGAGCTTAAGTTCCTGATTAATCTGGTTCATGGAAGCCTTTTTGTTGCCACTCCATAAAGGAGCAAGTAAAATATTTTTAGGTCCGTCACCGGTGATTCGATGAACCACCATATCCTGTGGTAAGCGTTCCAGACAGGCAATTACAAGGTCTGTATATTCTTCCATGGAAAGGATGTGAAATTGTCCAAGATAATCGGCTAAATCCGTTCCTTTTAATACATGAAGAAGCTGCAGCTTGATTCCATCCACAGGCTTACTACCAATGTAGTCGATTGTTTCTAAAATGTCTTCCCTGGATTCAAAAGGAAGACCAAGAATAGTATGCACGATAACCTGCAAATTACGCGCTTTTAAATCAGAAACGGCTTTTTCAAATACAGAAAGAGGATATCCTCTCCGGATGAATTCAGCAGTTTTCTCGTGACAGGTTTGTAAGCCAAGCTCCACCCAGACAGGCTTTATCTGATTTAATTCGCCCAGTAAGTCTAACACATCTTCAGGCAGACAATCCGGTCTTGTACCAATGGATAGGCCTACAACCATAGGGTGAGAAATAGCCTCTGTAAACAGAGCTCTCAAATAATCTACAGGAGCGTAGGTATTTGTGTATGATTGGAAGTAAGCGATAAATTTGTTGCCTGTGGATTTGGCTTTCTGAATACCAGTAATGGCATTGCTGATTTGTTCTGTCACAGAATCGCATCGTGGAGCTGCAAAGTCCCCAGAACCTCCACCGCTACAGAAAATACAGCCACGGGTATCTAGTCTGCCATCTCGATTGGGACAGGTCATGCCGCCATCAAGGGCAATCTTATACACCTTTTCACCAAAGGTCTGTTTTAAATAATAATCAAGGGAATAATATCTTTTTTCACCCCAAATCTTCTTCTCCATAGTAATACGCACCTTCTATTCAATACTTAGGTTATGATAACATTATGAACTGTTTTTTTCAAGAAAAAATCCTTTGCAAATCTGTGGATTGGGTGTATAATGAAAAGTGTTATGTGGATGATTTCAGTTAACAAATCAATAAGATTCTAAATATATTACAAAATCTTGAGAGACCCCATGAGTTAAAGGAGACAATATGAATAGCAAATATGAAGAAATGTCATTGGCAGAATTGAAGGCAGTGGCAAAAGAAAAAGGGTTAAAAAATATTTCTACGTTAAGAAAGCATGAATTGATGGAACAGCTTATTGCAACAGAAGAAAAGGCTGCTCCGATAGAAACAAAAGAGGTAAAGGAAGTACCTGCACAGGTGGAAAAGCCAGAGTCAATACAGTCTGAAAGAGTAGCGCAGGGAGAAAGAGTGGAACGTCAGGAAAGAACAGACAACCGTTATGATAGAAACAACCAGAACGGACGTCAGGAAAGATATGTAAAGCCAGAACTGACTCCAAGTGAAATTGCACAGTTAGACAGTGGTGAGACAAAGGATGGTATCCTGGAGGTTATGCCGGATGGATATGGATTTATCCGTTGTGACAATTTCCTGCCAGGTGAAAATGACGTATATGTGTCACCGGCACAGATTCGTAAGTTTAATTTAAAGACTGGTGATATTGTTGTTGGTAACACAAGAATTAAGAGTCAGAATGAAAAGTTTAGTGCGTTACTTTATGTGAAATCCATAAATGGTTTCCATCCATCTGAGGCACAGAAACGTAAGAGATTTGAAGATTTAACACCAATTTTCCCAGATGAAAGACTTCATTTAGAAACGCCGGACTCCAGTATCGGTATGCGCATGATGGATTTGATTTCTCCAATTGGTAAGGGACAGCGTGGTATGATTGTTTCCCCACCAAAGGCAGGTAAGACAACCATCTTAAAGCAGGTAGC
>CAZRLE010000107.1:0-7332 GCA_964600705.1 uncultured Lachnoclostridium sp.
TTAGTATTTGCTCTTACAGATGTAAAAGAAACGGTAGTAACAGAAAACTTCTACCAACCAATTCCTCTTAGTATTCTAAAAAATTACTTGCCAAAAGTAATGGTAGTGGAGTAAGAGATTTCACTCATGTTTTAAGCGTTAAATGAGCCTGTCTGCAATTTATTTTGCGGATGGGCTTTGTTGTTTTGCACTAATCACCTATATTTGTAACAACTTAAATCCATAGGGCTTTAAGTGAAACATTGCATGGCGGATGAGAGTTTCGACTTTCATCCGTTTTTTGTTGCTTTACTATCTTTTTTATGTTATATTTGCACTAGTATTTTGAATTACTCAAAATTTTCGTTTTGCATAACACTGAATAAATTTAGTTTATTCACAGGACGGATGAAAGTTGCAGCTCTCATCCGTTTTTTTATTTACTTTCTTATATTTGCAGATGTAGTATTCATAGTACGAAGACTACTCGGTTTTAGCGGAGGGTGGAAGTTTAGGCTTTCACCCTTTTTCGTTTCTATCTGTATGATTATTCCTTTGTTTTTTGTATTTTTGTGGTATGAAATTGTCGAGTATGGAAGCATTGTTATTTTTATTTACATTGATATTGATTGGTTCATTAGTTATGCTCGTTCATGTGAAAAGGAGAAAGAAAAATTGTTGATTACAGAATTATAAAGTGGAGTATGGAAGCGTTGTTATCTTATTTCGGTATTAACGAATTAACCATGGGTTATTGCCTATTGACTGTAATCGTAGGAGTTTTCTGGTTATGGACGAAAACATCAACAGGCAAGGAATGGATTAAAAATTTATGATTATGGGTACACAAGAGAAAATAAATTGGAGAGAAGTTCCTGCTTGTGTCGGTAACTCATTTGAACTTCTTAAGGAGGATTTTCTGTTTAGACGAAAAATGGATTCTCTACCAGATAGTCTATTGGTTGAAGTAGAAACTATGGATAGGCAAATTGTTGATAAGTTGTTTGTCTTTCCGACTGGTAAAAAAGAGCCGGATTGCGTAATCGTGCACAATTGGGAGGAGCTTTCAGAGTATTATCCAGAAGAAGCAATGAGCAAATATGGATTTCGTGTGTATTGGGTGAAAGAAATTCATTCGTCAATTCCATGGACTTTAAAACATCCTTCTGGTGAAACCTTTTACTTTTAATATATAGAATATGGAAAAGCGAACTAAAATGGGTATAGTGGCGATTCTAATGTTAATCGTCTCATCAACAAATTTAGTCTTGGGGCTTATGGACTACGACAATGTGGTTACAAGTCTTTTGAACACCACGTTCAATATTCTATTGTTGATATATGTATTGTATCAGAAGAAATAAGAAAAGCCTGTCCGATTTGGGCAGGCTTCTTTGTGATTCATTTTTTTACAAAGTGATTGATAATAGATTTTATGGCACGACCTATCTTTGTACTCCATAAAGCACCGATGATAGCAGAACCAATAGCTATTGTAGTTGTGCGAATAATATCATTAACTACAAAACCTGCCAACGGTATTAAGATAGAACCGACACAAGTACCAATTATTTTAACAATAAGAAAAACACCTTGCCGTTGAGCATTTATCAAATTCTGCTTTACGGTAGCTTCTTCATCCTCTCGCTTCTTGTCTTCACGCTCAATATATCCTCTAACCGTAAGATTGTTTTCGTAAAGGTATCTTCCTTCATCGGATAAAGTTACCATTTTTTTTCTTTCTCCAACATAGAGAATAAGTTTAAGGTCAGTAAATAACCACTCTGTTAGCCCTGCAAAATTAGCCCGGAATTTTAGGCAGTTTTGTCCATTAGCTACTGCTTTATCTTCAAGGTCAGATTCTAAACCGTCGATTAAAACAGTACCCTTTTCAACAATAGCTGTAATCACCTCGTCTGCAAGTTTGTAATCTTTCATAAGTCCTTGTTTTTTGTGTTCATTAGTTTTAAAAGCCATGTCAAAACCACCGACATGACCAAATAAATTCAAAACATTTGATTTTGCCATAATTCTATTTATTTTTTAATGACAGTACAAAGTTATAAAAGAAAAGAATAATAATCTGGAGCTTTGGAGGATAAGTTATAAACAACTTGTTTTTTTGTGGGAAAAGCATCTATGGTTTATTTTAAGACTGTCCTCATAGATTTATTTGTGCTTTTGGGGTTGATGTATATAGGTCATTATGAAAAATAATGCTCAGTTTTGTGCTTTTTTGAAGATTTTTAGGTTTAACCGGACTTAATTTGTGTACAATCAGTGAAAAGTAACTATCTTTGTTCTGTTAATTATTGAACGATGGAAGAATATCAATATCTAAATAAAATAATATGCGGTGATTGTTTAACCATTATGAAGCAATTACCGGACAAATGTGTGGATTTAATAGTAACCTCACCTCCTTACAATTTGAAGAACTCTACCGGAAACGGAATGAAAGATGGTAGAGGAGGTAAATGGTCTAATGCAGCACTCATAAATGGATATGCAACATACGACGATAATATGCCATATGATGAGTATTGCGAATGGCAAAAAAATTGTCTTCAAGAAATGATGCGACTTCTTAAAGATGATGGAGCAATCTTCTATAATCACAAATGGAGGGTACAAAATGGGTTAATTCAAGACCGAAGAGAAATTATCTCAGATTTTCCTGTCAGACAAATAATCATTTGGAGAAGAAAAGGAGGAATTAACTTTAATGCTGGTTATTTCTTGCCTACTTATGAAGTAATATATCTCATAGCAAAAAAAGGGTTTAAATTAGCCCCCAAAGCAAGTCGGTATGGGGATGTTTGGGAATTTATGCAAGAACAAAAGAATTCACATCCGGCACCTTTTCCCGTTGCACTAATAGATAGAATTGTCAGTTCTACTAATGCACAAGTAATATTAGACCCGTTTATGGGAAGTGGGACTACTGCTGTAGTAGCTCAAGGGCTAAAAAGAAATTTTATCGGAATTGAATTAAGCAAAGAATATTGTGAGATGGCAGAAAAGCGTTTGGAAAGGAACAAAATCCAACCAGAAGTATCTAAATTTCACGAACCAACATTATTTGATTGATATGGGAACAGAATTGCAGTTAATTACAAAGGAAGAACTTATTACCAAGTTCAAAGAAATTGAAGCTAAAGGCTGGATCGAAAATTATCGCAAAGGGAATGATGGTGCGGTAGGGAATATCCTAGAGGATTTATTGGGAATACCGGAAAATAATTTGCCGATTCCGAATGCCGCTGAATGGGAATTAAAAGCTCAACGTTCCACGACTCCTTCATTATTAACATTGTGTCATATGGAACCGTCTCCCCGAGCTGTAAAAATTGTTTCTAACGTACTCCTACCTAATTATGGTTGGAAGCACCAATATGCTGGCACAAAATATCCAGAAACAGAAATGTCTTTTAGAGCAACTCTCAATGGCGCAACATTTACAGATAGGGGATTTAAAGTGAATGTAAACCGAATAGAAAAACGGATTGAGATTATTTTTGACAGCTCTAAATGCGACAATAGACATAATGAATGGTTGACAACTATAGGAGAACGAGTTGGATTAGGAGATATTATAGTTCGTCCCTATTGGGGATTTAACGACCTATTCTCCAAGGTTGGAACAAAACTTATCAATTGTTTCTACGTTCAAGCCGAAACAAAAAGAGAATCGGGAAAAGAATATTTCCACTACAACAAAGTCCTTATGTTGAAAAGCGTAAATTTGGAGAAATTTATTGACTGTATAGAACTTGGTAAAATCTATATTGATTTTGATGCGAGAACAGGACATAATCACGGTACAAAATTTAGAATTAAATATCAAGATATTCCACTCGTATATGATTCAGTAACTCAAGTTATATAATAATAGGAAAACATTTTTGGGTGACACAAAATCCGAATCGTTATTTTATAAGGATTTTTCAGAAGTGTCACCCTTTATTGTTAAAAACTCAGCACATCATAAGTTCGTAAGATTTCTTCCTGTCGAAGTCCTAAATATCGCTTTGTTATCGCAATGGAACTATGGTTAAACAACTCCATGAGCTTAATTAGTGCTAACTCTGAATTACTGTCATTCATGTTGTAAACCTGTCTGCCGAATGTCTTACGCAACGAATGGCAGGAAAAGTTCTTAATCTTAACCTTGTACTTCTTCTTGATGTCTTTGAATATCCTGTTTATTGCCTGTATGGTGAAAGTCGTACCTTTCTGGCTTACCAAAATCGGAGCTTTCACACCGATAGGCTTAATGTGTTCGTAACACTCCTGTATATGCTTCTGTAATTGCGGATTCAGTCTAAGTGTTCTTTGTTTACCTGTCTTTTTCTCGATTATAGTAAATTCATCAACACCTAATATCTGATTCCACCTCAAAGCGAGAATATCAGATATTCGTAATCCTGTAAAACAGCCAAGTGCTATAAGAAGCGACATCTTGTAGTTTTCATCCTTTGCCAATTTACGGATAAGGTTCATTGCGTCCGACCAAACAAGGTAGTCGGCTGTTGTGGTTGAGTATTTCAAGCTCATAAATGTTCGGTTTTATAGTTAAACAAACAGAAGTGAACATTATCTATGAAGCCCAATTCGTAAATGATTGATTTTCACAGATAAGTTCACTAATGATAAAAATGTGCATTTTAGAAAGGTCTGTTACCATTCCTGTATTCCAGAAGTGAGTTACAAACTCTGTCATATCGTGAGAAGCCACCACCATTGTAGAAATAGATAATGTAGGTAGATTGGTATTCTCTTTGAATGGTAGTATCTCTCAAAAACAGAGTGTAGAGCTTATCCAAAGAGTTCTTTAAGGCTTGTACCACCTTAATATATCTAAGGTTATTATCTACTTCATCCAATCTTCTTTCTAATTCTTGAATATGTGATATAGTTTTATCTATCTGTTTCATAATTATAAGGTATAAGAGGAAACCAAATAAATGATGCCCTCTGTTGGTTAGTAACTGCGTTCCCTTAAAACTTCACAACTCATCCAAGAGCAATAGCCCAGATTAAAGTTGTACTTATCTTCCAATGTTTCCAAGAACTCGCTGAAATCCTCATAGTTTTCAGATTCAATCTTTTCTTCTTCGGTCAATCTAATCTTGATTATTTCGCCTATGGAACAATCAAGCAAAACAATGTAGTTAATATCCATATATTTAATAAGTTATAATCGTTGATAAACAAGAAAAGGACATCTACCGAAGTAAATGCCCTTTCTCTCCTTCAATCAATGTTAGTCCATTTAATCAATGAACCATTTGTATTTTTCATCGCCATGCAAAGCTGCATTGATTCCTAATGCAAGTTCGCTTGCGTTCAGACTTCTGTCTAAGAAGCTGTCAATATAGCTTGACTTGTTCGCACCTGTGAGCAAATTATAAAATTGCCACATATTAAGCTCTGCACCATTAGCACCAAAGTTCTCATCTGTAATATAGGACTTTGCTACCGTGTTAATCTGTGTATCAGTAAGCAACATTCTTGGCAAATGCTTCTGTGCGTTAGTAGATAAGCATTGATAAAGTCTGGCTTTACCAAGTATCTGGCAGAAAGTATGCTGTGACATCGTAGTATTGCCCAATTGTTGCATCAAGTGGATTTGCTTTGCAGTATTGAAGTTGTTAAACAATTCCAATGCAGCTTTATAAAGCTCACTAGTGTTAGAAACTCGCAAATCATCCTTGTAACCGTCTGTAAAGAGGCACAAATTGCAGCAAACTTGGTTGGAGAAGCCTATTCCTAGTCGAATTGATTCGGGAACTTTCTTGCTCATCAAATTGGTATGGTTGTAAGCACGAACCCCCACGATAGACAAGTTTAGACGATTACCGTTTACTTCCTGCCAAATGGAAGGAACATCAATGCTGAATGCACAGCGTTCATAGTAAATCGTTTTGTCTGATTCCAACAACTGATTAGCAGGCTTATGAATAGCCTCGGGGATTCTTCCCTTAATAGTGTGGCTTACTCTGATAGCTGCATCATCTACGGTTTCACCTCTGAAAAAGTCTTGTGCGGCTTCTTGGATAGTATCAATGACCAACGCATGATTAAGCGTAAGCTCGTTATCTTTGGCAAACACAGGAGTTACACAGTCATTGCGTAGGTGTTGCAAGGTTACTTCACTTGTGTTGGCTTCAATGAAATGCAAGTGGCTTGGAGTGCGGATGATTGTATCTTCAACGATAACAGCTTCTTCTGCATATTCACCAAGATTGAATCTCTTTGCCGTAGTCGGCATCATAATAATTTCGTTCATAATGAAAATGATTAAATGGTTAATAATTGATTGATTGTTAGTATTATATTTCTTAAATTACTTATATAATTACTAGTTTAATACCGGCTATTTACATTTGACTATTTTTACTTTTTTGAAAAGCATGCTTTTTCAAAAAGCCTAGCAGGGAGGGGAAACCTGCTAGGTGAACACTCGTGTAAATCACTCTACGTTTATTTATTGCTAGGTTCTTTTAGGGGGAGGGGGCTTTTATATAAAAAGTAGCTGTATATGCTCGGTTACCTCTCTTTTTACTTTTTCAAAAAGAGCATATCGGGGGATTTTACAGACTTAATAATAAAAGGTAGTGGTGTCGAAGAAATAATAGTATGTGCTATATCATATATAAATATGGCGGATTGTCGGGGAATTTTTGAGATATTGAGATTGGCGGTGTAATTTCCTGCACTCTCTTTTGCTAGTATTAAAAATAGTCGTATCTTTGCAGCCGAAATTTACGGAATAATATGCGATTGTTTATGCACTTAGGGTTATCTCCCTGTTACTAAGGTTATAATCTGCTGAATTATCAATTATTATTAATATATAAAATTTTACTATTATGAAAAAGTATTTTATTGCTAACGTAAATTTCGGTACAAACAACAGTGAAGAAAACAAGAATTGTTTTTTGGATATTAACGATGTAACAACATCTAGTCTTAATGTTCAGATAGCTGTTTTCGGTCGACAGTTTCCTCTTAGAGCAACTAAAGACCAAATGATGAGACGAATTGACGAACAGATTGCTGCCATGAATGTTTGGCATCAGAATTTGATTGCGTTGAAGAAACAAGTCATTTTAGAAGATTTGCGTAGTAACTTTGATGTTTACCGTGAATTTCTTCCAGAAAAAGAGCTTAAAAAAATTGCAGCAGAAGTTAAATGAATTTCAGATAGAAATTCAGATATTCCAGATGCGATTATTCTTGAAGAAGGTAAGTAACTACCACTATTGTTTGAAGGGGCAACTTCGGTTGCCTCTTTTTTTTTGGTCACAGACGGACTTCGATTAAAGAACTTAGGATTACTAAATCTGC